>DWVD01000012.1 GCA_019120395.1 Candidatus Gemmiger faecigallinarum | reverse complement strand
CTGTGGCTACAGGCAGCACATATGTACCACCACCTCCTGTCTGTCCGCTACCGGACGCAGACAGCAACGCAAGGGTTGCCGCCATGTCCTGCATCGGTTCGTATCTAGCCCAAAACCGCACGGCACCGGTCACGGTCTGCGCCGTGGGGCACAGCCCGGCCTGCTTTGCGGTTTCAAGTGCGTCTTTATGCAGGGCGACGATGGGCACTTGGTCATCCGTCACTTCTTCGTCTGTGACATCGACGTAATAGCGGTACTCGTCCATCCCCATGTACGGCTCATCCGAACCCGTCTCGTCCAGCGCCCAGCCTTCTGCCGGGATGGTGATCTCCTTCACGATGGCAGAGCCGACCATGCCAGATACCTGTGCCACAGCCTGCTGAACGGCCTGGCTCATGGCCTGCTGGATGATGCCCGAGTGGGCGGTGGGGCTGTCGTTGTGAGCCTCGATCATCTGCTGGACTTGGCCCGGCGTTACCCGCGTGCCCGCAGTCACGTTCACCGTGATCTGCGCTTTGTTCGAGATGAAGATGACCGCATACAGGTCAACTTCAAAGTCCGGGTTGTCCGCCTCCGGCGGCACCTCGATGCCGCGCTCATCTTGCAGGATGTAGATCATCCGGTCTTCGCTCTCACCGTCCAGCCGCCCAAAGACGGCCACCTGGTGCAGGTAGCAGGTCTCCGACCGGCCTTCGTTGGTAATCATGATGCCGACCTTTTTAGCCGGGACGAGATTTCCTTCGCTGTCTTCCGCCTCTGCATCTTCAATGCCCATCAGCCCCAGGGTGATTTTGTCGCCCTGAACGTCCGTCGCGTTCCCGAGCGAGCCTTCGTCGGCCGCCTCCGTGCCGCCAAACGCCTGCGTGATGGTCAGCTTTCTGCCGGACAGCGTTTCGGTCAGCATTTCCGCGCCAACGACTGTGTAAGCCGACTGGTTCCAGGACATTATGTATTCCCTCCCTTTACTTTGACCTCAATGCGCTGCACGGTTTCTGTCACCTTCGCAGCGGCAAATCCGCGCACCGTGATGTCTCTCTGTTCGATTTTCCCGTTGATTGCCGCCGTCAGGCGCATGGCTGTGGCAGCGGTTTTGGCGGCGGCGTAGCCCGTCACCCTGATTTCTTTTTGGCGGATGGTGCCGTGGATGGGCACCGTCATCCTGGCGGCGATGCCGCCGGGGGCCGCTCCGGCATAAGCCGCCACCTTCACCTGGCGCGGCTCGATTTTCCCCGGCAGGATCACCGTCATCCGTCCAGCCGTCCCGGTCAGCGCCCCGACGGCATAGGCAGTCACCGGCCTTTCCGCCGTAACAGTAAAGCGGATGTGCTCAAGATGAGCCGTCATCCGCTTGTAGATGTTGGTAATCCGTTTAATTTCGGCGATGCTTGGCTGTTCCCAGCTGTCCGAGATGTCGCACTCCACGATGAAGTGCCCCGGCGTCCCGCCGTAGTCGTACCACTCGATGATCTTCGACCCCGGATAGATCGACCGCAGCGCCGTCTCTGTGGCCCAGTCTGTGCCGTAGTAGCGCCGTACCTCAAGAGCCGTCTTGATGACACGGCGCTTGGTTTCCAGCGGCCAGCTCTGGCTGTACCAATCGACCTTGAACTGCACAGCCAGGACGTCCAGCACTTCCTCGCTCACATCGTCGAGGTGGGTATAGATACGCAGCTTGTCCGCATAGTCCAGCGTCTTGAGCTGCATCTGTACATATACCTTTTCCAGCACCTGGACCCACGGCGTATCCGCCGGGATGGGCGGCAACCCAGCCAGAAGTCCCGTCATGCGCAGTTCATCAGTCATCTTCCATCCCTCCGTAGGTCACGCTGCAGCTTGTCAGCTTGGCGACCTGGATGCTGGACACTCTGGCATTCACCGGCGCCGTCAGGGTCGGACGCTTTGCCCCGGCCTGGCGTACCCGTTTGATAAGCTCCGAGTTGTCGATGTCCCGCCCGATCTTCCGCTGCCACAGGATGTAATCCTGTACGGCGGCATTGATGTTCTCCTGGATGGTCGTTGCGCTCTTGGCGTTGCTCGATGCGATGTAGTAGGTCAGCGCAATGCTGTACTCCACTTCCTCCGGGGCGTGGGCTTTTACCAGGTCGCCCATTGGCTTGCGCACATCCTTGAAGTACCGCTCAAGTTCTGCGCACTCCTCCTCTGTTGGCAATCTGCGCTCATCTTCCATCAGGAAGAAGATGTGCACCGTGTACCCTTCCTCGCAGATGATCTTCTTGTCGGTCAGGTCTGCCCGCCAGCTCGAAGCGTAGTATTCGTAGGCGTCCTGCGGCCCGGCCACAGAAAAGGCGGACGGCGCAAGGTAGATGCGCCTTGTCAGGCTGTCGTCTCCCTCGACGTCCGTTCCGCCGGTCGATTCCGAGATGTTGGTCACTTCTTTCATGTACGGGATGGGGTCTACCAGGATGTTGATCTCGCCGGGCGGCAGGCTGTCGCTCCTGGCCCCGGCCTCCTCAGCCTGGGCCGTCACATCCACCGTCAGCTCCCCCGGCATGATCTCCGCAAGTTCTATGGTGCGGAAATAGATTCCATCCCCCGTTCTTACCCGCGTCCCCGCCGGGATCGTGACGGCGCTGGGGCGCTCTGCCGCCAGGGTAAACCGCAGCACAACCGTTGCGTGGCCTGCCGGCAGTCGCCCAATTCCGACCAGCGGGGCCAGGTTGTCCAACGCCGCGCCGGTGCTGGTGGGCAGAAGCTCCGCCCTGCCCCAGGCATCGGTATACTCCATCTGGTGATGGAACCGGTGCGCCATGGTCAGCAGGACCAGGTTTGCCACATTGCAGCGGGCCAGGGTGTACTCCGAGCTGTTTCCGTTCAGTTCCTTGTCAAACTTTGCGTACAGCTCCCTGCACTGTGCAATGGTTTCCTCCAGCGTTTCCGCTCCCGTGATGGTCACCGTCGGCAGGTTTGCAAATTCCTCAATCTGTGACAATCGTATACACCACCTTTGGCGCGATCGTTCCGTGCAGCGTATCTTCTTCCGTAAACTCGACCCGCAGCACCTTCACGCGCGGCTCATACTCTGCGGTTTTTGCCACATACTCCGCCGTCAGCAGTGCTTTGGCTACCTCCGTCGGCTTGTCCAGCACCGCTTCCACGTTGATGCCAAGCCGCCGGTCTCCCTCCTGGCTGCCCATCGGCGTTGTGTATAGCACCCGCAGGCACTCGTCGATGTCCCGCAGTTCTTCCTGTGTTACGTTGTCCGGCGCCACCGACAACGCAAGGACCGTTTTGCTGATGTCGATCATAGATACTCCCGGAAGGTCAGGCTGACCTTGCATTCCATCAGGACACCCATCCGCCCTACGACGTCCCAGGTATCGCTGATGCTTTCAATGGCGAACTTGTTCATGGAGAGCGGCGCAAGGCCGATGATGAGATAGTGCACCTCGCCGTTTTCGCTCATCTCCTGCAAACGGTCCAGCGCCGTGCGCGGGGCCACGCCAAACGAGGAACTGAGCTGGATGTCCATCTGGTAGCTCCTGAGCTGCGGGCCGAGATACTGGCTTTTGGTCTTACTGCCCAGCACTTCGTGATCCGCCCAGTCCGCCCCGGTGCTGCCCGAGATATTGGATGGCGTCAACACCTGCAAATGGCTGACGTTGAACACGATGTCTCCGTATGTGCCCACATACATTTGCGCCCACCTCCTGTCAGGGCGGCGGCGATGTGGGTGTGCCCAGGTTGCCCGTGTGGACGTGGTTTACCAGGCTCACGCCTCTGATAACGCAGTCGCCGGTCGCCCCTGTGATATTGACCGTGTTGCCGTCTATTTTGATGTTCGGCGCGGTCATATTCAGTTTGCTGGCGGCATCCACCGTCACCGTCCCGTCCTCGATGGTCACCGTGCAGCTTCCCACTTTCAGCACCAGCTTGCCCTTGATGGTGATGTTCGCATCGCCGTCAATGTCGGTCTGCTGGTTCTTCTTGACCTCCACATAGTCGTCGCCTTCGATGTGGTAGAGGGCTTCCGGCACGTTGGCATCATACTTCCGGTAGCACTTGCCGTACTCGAGATCGTAGTCCTGCCGGAACAGTCCTTCGTATCCCTCTGGCGGCACGTTTACCTCGTTCCAGATGGTGCCCAGCACAACGGCATCTTCGGGCTGTGCGCCGGGGTGCAGCACAATCAGCAGGTCCCCCACCTTCGGCATGATGTACCGCCGGTTGGAGATGAAGGAGACCTGCTTTGTCACTGTATCGTCGCGGTCTTTGTAGGTCACCTCACAGGTGCCCGCCGGGTAGTCTATGTTGCTTACCCGTCCAAACCGAACTTCGCTTTTCATGCCGTCACTTCCTCCACCTTGCTGGCCTCGATCTTGGTCGTATAACCCGACTTGCTCAGGCTGTGCTCCATACTGTCGATGAAATACTTGCCGTCTATCGACCCGTACCCCAAAAGGGTGAAGCATTGGGCCGCGGCCCCCGCCGGATAGCCCATCATGGTAAAGCTGATGGTGGTAGCCCCGTGGTTGGCATTTGCAATAGCCGCTTCGAGCTGGGCCTGAGCATCCGCTTCATTGCTGGCTTTCTTGTTCAGCTTGAGCTGGCGCTCTGGCGTCCCCACTTCCACCGAAATGTCGATTTCCTCTTTCTCGTTGGTGTATGTGAAGATGCCGCCCGTATAGGTCCCGGCCAGGGTCGTGTTCCAGCTGAAGCTCCCGCGCTGGACGCAGAGGGCCGTAGGATCATCCGCAGGGGCAACGCGGTAGACCGTGAAGGCCGGGTCGTTTGCCTTGTAGGCTTCCCGGTCATAAATCCACAGCTTTTCAGTGTAGACCTTCATGCACAGCCCGTAGGTTTCGCACAGCTCCTGGAGGAACGCGCTGTCGGTGGCACTCTGCTCCTTGACCTCGATCTCGTGGTCCGTCCCCTCGAACTGCAGCGTCAGGCTGTACCGGCCCGCGATTTCCTCAGCAATTTTCTGGACGCTGGTGTTCTTCCAGTCGAAGTCCCGTTCCCTCTCGCTGAAACTTGTGTCGTTCGGCTTTGCCACTGCTCCGATGTTCAGCACGTCCGGCGCATCGCTGTAGCCCAGGTCGTCCAGAGTAAAGGCCCCGCACTCTGCGCTCAGATTCCGCACCGCGCAATCCGCGCCGCCGAAGTTCCAGTCTGTCACCGCGATGGTCGGGTAGAGCTTTGCGCCCTTGTCGGGCATCCAGCTCCCCTTCCATTCGTCGCCGGCGGCGTCGATGGCAATAGAGATGCTGTCGCTCTTTCCCTCGGCACAGTCCTTGTAGCTGAAACTTTCCAGAATATCCGAGATGTCTCCCGTGATGTCCGTATTCCCGTAAATGAGCCATACCGTTGCCCGCCGGGCCTTCTCGCTGATCGCCCCTGCAATGCTCACATCAACCGCCTCGCTTCCAGGGCGGCAGATTTGCCGGCGCAGTCACCGGCACCGCCGGGGTTTGCAGGACAATGCTGGAGGCAAACTTGGTGGTAGTGATGTACTGGGGGTTATGCTGCATCAGCCAGTCGGCTTCTGCCTCGCTCCCGTACACCTCCAGCGCGATGCCGTCCCATGTGTCGCCGCTGATGGTAGTGTAGGTATCAGGCATAGCTCGTCCGCCTCCTTTCACGTTCATAGCGGGCCATGAATTCGGCAAACTTCTGGTAGAGCAGTTCCACCAGTTTATTCACGTCCTCCTCGCTCATGCTGCCGCTGACGGTGATCTGCGGCGCAAAAGTGATGGCCGGCAGGCTGCCGCCGATGCTCCTGCCCATGCTTCCGGCGCTCCTTCTGGGCGTCAGGTCGGGCAGGTTCAGCCCATCCATGCTTGCCAGGTAGCCCATGCCGCCCCGGAGGCGGGCGCCCGCCCGGGCCGTCGAAATAAACTTCCGTGCCTCGGCGCTGTTCGCACCAGCCAGCTGCATCACATCAGCAGCCACGTTCAGTAGCTTTACGCCCTTGGTGAAGGCCACGCCGGGCGTGCTGCCCAGCGCCAGCCCGGCCAGCGCCGACACGCCCCACGCCTTCATCCCATTGGTGAAGCCGCCGTCCGCAAAGCTGTTCAATCCGAGGATGGAACCGGTCTGCAGCCAGAGGGCAATAGCCCTGCTCCGCTTGGCCGGGTCATGCGGGATGATGGTTTCGGGGCCGTCCTCGCCTGCGATGGACGGCCTTGTAGCAAAGCCGCCGTTGGCGAACTGCGGCAGAGATACCTCTTGCAGCTCAAATCCAAGCGTTTTGCCGGCCAGTTCACTCGCAAACGGAACATACTTGAGCCAATCCGGCATGGTGATTGAGATGTTGTTCAACCCTCGAATCACGAAATTGACCACCGACACCGCCACATTGGCAATGCCCTGGATCAGCCCGATGATGCCGGTGATGATGGGTTCAATCGCCGGCAGTACCGCCTTCACCACGTCTACGATGACCGCAACGGCATTTACCAGCGTTGTACCTACCAGCCCTATGACTGTTTGCAGAAGCGGCACCACCGCAGGGAACAGCGTCCCGGTCAGGAATGTGAAGATTTCCTCGATCAGCGGTTTCATGTGGTTCACGCCCAGGTCTACGATCTGGCCGAAGATGCCCGTCACCGTTTGGATCAGGGGGATCAGCGTTGCGAACGCCTGTCCTGCGCCGGGGCCGAAGGTGCTTGTGATGGCCTGCTGGATGTTCGCCAGCCCCGCCGGGCTGAGGGCGTTCCGGATGGCGTTCCCAATATTGGTGACGCCGCCCACAAAGTTGTCGAGAACTTGCACTCCTGCCGGGCCGAAGATATTCCCCACGACCGTTCGAATACCTTCCAGGTTGTCGCCCAGAATGCTCACTACGGCGACTACGCCGCCCAGACCGGCAATGACCGGTCCAAACGTCCCAAGCAGGGACAAGAACCCGCTCGCCAGGGGCGATGCTACTGTACCGATCACTCCGGCACCAGCGCCAAGGAAAGAGCCCACATTCAGGGCTGCCGCGCCTATGGGCGTCGCCGCTAAAGCTGTGCCGAGGCCCGATACTGTTCCAGCTGCGCCGCTTAACGCACCGCCGATTCGTCCAAGTATCCCGCTAGATGTAGCCGCGGCTGCAGCTACGGCGGGCGTTCTGGCAAACAAGTTTCCAAGCCCGCCAAAAGCCATCGCTCCAACGCCCAGCGTGTCCTGTACAAGCCCTGTGTTTGCCAAGTTCTGTACAGAACGTCCAACATTACTTGCATATCTTCCAACGCCTGTGTTTCCGAGCACGCTGAGGATACCGCCGCCGGCCTGGGCCGCCGTGATGCCGCTCATCAAATTGCCGACGGCGCGGGACATTCCTTTGCCCGTTTTTGCCTTGTTAAGGCTGCCTGCGTTCTGGATTCCGAGAATCCCACCGAGGATCGTATTTCCCAGCGAACTCCCGCCCAGGCTGTTAGACATCTGAGCACCGAGCTGTGCGGCTCGGAACGTTCCGCCCGCATTGGATACCGCCCCGGTCACCCCTGCGGCAAATCGCTGCCCTCTGCCGGGGGACACGGACATCAGCCCGGAGGCCGGGCCAAGGATGGTGTTGGCAATGCCGCTGATGGTGGGTGCCGCGCTCATGAGTGCAAAAACGCCTGCCAGGCCGGTGGCCCACTGGGCTACCGTGTCGCCATTGTTTGCTACATAGTCAACTGCCTGCTGGATGTACGGCAGGGCATTTTTGACGGCATTCCCAATGCCTTCCACTGCGTTGCGCAGCACAGGCATGACGCCCTCTGCCAGCCTGGTCAGGTCGGGCAGGCTGTCGGTGATGCCGTTCATCATGTCGATGCCCAGCGTTGCCAGTTCTTTTTTAACCGGCAGGAAGTTGTTGCCCAACGTGACCATGAAGCGCGTCACGGCGTTGCCGAACATCTCATCAAGACCCTCTGCTGTGTTGGTCTTGACGATCAGCTCTTTCTTCATGCTGCCCATCCAGTCGGTGCCGTTGGCGTCATTCAGGAGCTTAACAATAAATTGCGGGTTTTGTGCCACCTTTGCAGCAGCCTCCATCGGCCATCTGCCAAACAAGTCGTTGATGGTGGAAAGGCGCTGGTACTCCGGCAGTTGTCCGATCGCCTTAAATACGCTGATGAGCGTATCCGGCGCAAGGCTGTTGCCGTACTCGTCCACCGACTGCATGGCCTTTGCGACCTCTACAGCATCCATACCGAGGCGATCCCATGCCCTGGTCATGCGATCCGTAGCACTTGCGCCCATAGTCAGGTTGGTGTAGATGTTCTTGATACTGGTAGCCGCTCGGGCCGAATCCATGCCCATCGAGAGCAGACCGGTAGCCAGCGCCGCCGTCGCATCCGGGTCCATGCCTGTGACCTGCCCCAGCGATGCGACCCGGTTGACGACCTCACCGATCTCCACGGCGGTTGTCGCAGAGTTTGCGGCCATGTAGTTGATCTGGTCAAACAGGTCCATGATTTTGTCGTGGGGCATACTAAGGGCTTCTTCCCACTTGGTGGCCCAATCGCCTGCCTGGTCGCCCGAGATGTCAAGGGCCACGCCCACCATGGCGGTATCTCGCAGCAAACCGCCCATGATTTCTCCAGCGGTTTTTCCGCTTTCGCCCATGGCCGCAGCCATCCTGGTCAGGTTTTCGATGGAGTACGGCAGTTCCGTAGACAGCCGCAGGATTGCGTCCGCCATCTCGTTGTATGGCTCGACGTTGATGTTGCCCGCCTCGTCGGTCAGGCCGCCGACGTACTTCGCCACGTCGGACATCTGGTCCTCAAAGGTCTGGGCGGCCTTTGTGGTGCTCCCGATGACACCGGCGGCAGCTACTGCCACCGCGCCTGTCATCGCAAGGCCAGCCTTGCCGATGTTTCCGATTACCGTTGAGATGGACCCGGCCTGTTTCGTCACACTGGAAATGGACTTGGCAAGCGACGGGTCCACCTTGCCCATGATGCGGATGGTTAAATCTAACGCGCCATTGCTTGGCATACCTCACTCACCTCGTTACCCAAATCAAGCAGGTCTCTCACCGGCATCTTCAGCAGGGCATCAAGGCTTGAAAATGTCGTCTGGCTAATCTGGATCGCCAGGCGGCGCAGTTCTTTTGCGCCCCCGTTTACTCGAAAAAACCGCTGTCCACCGTGTTGCGCAGTTTTGCCGCCTCACACACAGGCAGGCCGGTGAAAAAGTCCTCCGGCAGGCCGGTGGCCTGGCTGGCAACGATAACTGCATGGAGATAATTCCGGTCTTTGTTCAAGGGCGAAAAGCCTTCCGCCGCCATCCGGTTTTCCGCCGTAATTTCGTGCATGGTGCACAGATTACCCACGCCGGACAAGTCCACGCTCTCAAAGGTCTGGCCCTTGATGTCGGCCTTCTTGCCGTCGTAGATATAGGGCTGGTCGAACTTCACGACGTGAGCCTTGATCTGTGCCTCCGCCTGTTCTCTGGGCTGGCTGCCCGCCAGCGCCCGCAGGATCGCTTCCTGTACCTGTTCCATTGTTTTCCGGGGCATCAACTTGAACAGCTCCACCGGCTTCCGGCAGGCTTTGGTGGCCAGCGCCATCGCATAGCCGGTAGTGGCTTCGATGGCGCCCAGGGCGGCTGCGTTGCCCTGTTCGATCAGCTCCCGCTGGATGTCGATGACATCCTGCACGGTCAGCCTCTCCATGCCGGACAGGTCCAGCTCGGTGTACTCCTTGCCCTCGAACTTGTAGGGCTTTTTGAACACCACGACGTTTTTCTTCTCGGCGGCCTCCGGCGCGGCGGCCTCCAATGCGATAGCTTCTGCCATTTCTGCCTCCTGTAAAAATGCCCGGCTGCCCACCAGGACAGCCGGGGTCCGTTTAGATCAGGGCGTTGATCTCCGCCCGCAGGTCCTCGCCGTTGACGACGTACTTGCCGCCCAGCTTGTCGATGTCGAAGATGACCTGGTCGTCCACCTCGACCTTATAGGTCAGCAGCTCCAGGGTGGTGGTAGCCCCCATCGTGTCGGCACGCTTCAAGGTGCCCAGGTCGATCTCCTTCGGGTGCCCGCTGCACACGACGCGCAGGCCCTTGTAGACCACGCCGCCCTCTTTGTTGGCCGCCTGCTGTGCAGCCCGAATGGTCAGCTGTACCGTCTCGTTGGGATTCATCATCCGGGCAGCGTGGCTGTACAGGTGGTTCCACTTGATCTGCATCTCGCTGCTCTTGATCTGACCGGGGACAGGAGCGTCGATTTCGCCCAGAATCCCCGCGCCCGACAGGGTGGTCGTTTTCGAGGCGATCTTAGGCAGCGTGATTTCGTCCGCCAGACCGATCAGCAGGTCCCCGTCCGCGCCATAGACGTTGTAGTCGTTGATGACTTCGGGGACGAGTGTGCTGGAAACATTCAGTGCCATTTATGTACGCTCCTTTCTCAGCCCAGCAGCGCCGTAGCCAGCGCGCCGGCCTGGTACTCCATGGTGTTGGTGACCAGCTTCATGGGCGGGAAGGGGGTGCAGTACTGGTAGAAGTAGATGTGGCCCGCCACCAGCTCCGCGTCGGTGTTCCGGTCCGGGTCCAGGATCAGCTCGTAGCTGGCGCAGACGCCGGTGGAGACATAGACCTGCCCCCGCATATTCTCGCTGTCGATGATGGAATCCAGCAACCGCCGGTTCATGGGCTTGTCCAGCTTCTGCTGGTTGTTCAGCACGAAGTTGGCCGCCGTGTAGTTGAAGAAGCGGCGGATGCACAGGAACATATCCTTCGGGTCGGTGGTGCTGGGGTAGGCGCAGGTCTCGTTGCCCCACAGCACAAACCGGCTCTGGGCGCGCACCCAGGTAGCGATACCGTTCTCGTTCAGGACGTTGCCCTGCTCCTGGTCGATCAGCACCTCGGTGCCGTCCGCCAGGCAGGCGGCGGTGATGGGCGCGGTCACATTGGACGGGCTGGCGTTGGGCACGTCGCCGTACTGGGTATCGTTGTAGACAGTAACAGCGGCAGCCATCGAACTGCCGCTGTATGCCACGTCGCCCACCTTGCAGTATGGCCAGAGGCCGTAAGCCTCCCGGCTGGTGGCCGCCTGGGCGACCTTCTGGGCCGCCACATCCTGGTACTTGACCGCCCCTTCTGCGGTGCTGTCGATGTCCACGAAGCAAACGCAGTTGAACACGCTGTTGATGCTGCGGCACTTGGCCTGCAGCGCCGCGCAGACGTTGGCGTTCCGCGAGAAACGGGGCGCCAGCAGGATGCCGGGCACATAGCCGATCTTCGGGTAGACCTGACGCACCACTTCCAGGCCGGTCTCTGCCCCGGTGCTGATGCTCACGCCGCCCACGATGTCATCCGCCGTCACCTTGGACGGGTCCAGCTTGGTGCCGCTCACAAGCAACTGGGTCGCGCCGTCCCCTGCGCCGCCTTCGATCAGGGCAATGCTCACGGTGCCGTCGTCATTGAAGGTGGCGGCATAATCCACATCTGCGGTCAGCTCGGTAGCTTCCTTCTTGACGACCAGCTTTGCCAGCAGCAGGCCGGTGACGTCCACCTCGGCCACGCCGTCGTTGACCTGCACAGCAGTCTCTTCAACAGCGGTGGTGTGCTTTGCCGGGTCGAGCACGTTGATAAGTACCAGCGGGCCGACGTTCATCACCTGGAACGAGGCGTTGACCGCCTCGCAGATGGTGTAGTCCTCAAAGTCGTCGCTGTAGCCCGCCGCCTCGACGGCTTCTTTGTAGGAGCGGACGATCATCGGCGTGTTGACTGCCGCCGCCGGGTCGTCCAGCATATTCACGGGCGCAGTGCCCACCACGACCTGCAGCCCCGCCGTCGCGGTAAGCGGCGCGGTTACGCTGGTCGCGGCTTCGTTGATAATAAAACCGTGCGTTACTGCCATAGAAATTCCTCCTTACTTCAAGGCGGCCCGAGCCTTCTGAAACAGGATGTATTCCGCAGTCCCTTCCCGTTCCACCCGCTCACGGGTCACCGCAAATTTCTCCAGCGGTACGATCAGCGCCTTGATGGCCGCACTCTTTGCCGCCCGTTCCTGCAACTTGGTGGGGATGCCGCCCTCAAAGACGGTGTACTGGTTTGCCACGCCGCGGATGGTGGGGCCGCAGTAGACCGTCTTCCCTTCCGCTTTTGCCGCCTTCGGGGCGGCCTTCTTCTCTTCGCTCATATCAGGTCCTCCACTTGTGTGTTCTTTCTTGCCGGGGCCGAGACATAAAAATTCACAACGCCCCAGTAGTAGGGCACAGTGCTTTCCTCCTGGATCGCCCAGGCCATCGGATACTGCACAACAAAAGAGCCGCCAAACGACGGCTCTGCCAAAAAATGCTGCGTGATGGCTTCCTTGATGTTCACGACATCCGTGTACCCTTGCCGGCTCACATCCCGGTCATAGGCGGCGATCACCAGCTGAAACATCAACAGCTGCGCTTCTCCCGACGCCGCAAAGTTGCCGGACAACAGCTTGCAGATGACGCACGGGCAGTTGGCTGCATTTGTGTCCGTATCCTCGTCGTTGTCGGTCGGGATAGGCTCAAACTGCTTGAAAATTTTCAGCGGTTTCGGCCCCTCCTGCCCGGAGTATTCCTTGCCCTCAAATAGCTTCTCCAGTTCCTCGATCATGGCCTGGTGGGCCATCTCGCTGGTGTGTCCCATTTCCATATCTGCCGCCTCACTTTCTGTACTTCAGAATCAGCTCGGCGACCCGGCGCTCTGCATTGGCCCGCAGCATTTCGGCCACGTCCGGCCAATCCTCGTTCCAGATGGTGCGGTGCATGGCAGAGCCGGACGGGCTGGACATGGTTTCCAGCAGATGGTTTGGCGACCACCGGACTTTGCCGCTGGCCGTGTAGGCCGGGCCCGGCTTGTCCGGGTTGCGCTGCACCATGCCGACGTGTCCACTTTTGAACTTCACGAGAAAGCCTTTGCTCATCTGCCCGTCGCCGCTCAGGTTTCTCATGGGGCTGCCTTTCAGGACGCGGGCCTGAAAGTACTCCGGCGCGTTCCGCACGGCTGCGCCCATGTAGGGCTTGCTCGGACTGGTGCGGAAATATCCCAGGTCTGCCCGGAAGGCGCCTGGGTCGTTCTTGGTGATCCCCAGTCTCGCCTCCAGGCTCCGGTTGGTGGCGGCCTTTCTCATCTTGAGGTCCTGGATCAGCCTCCGGCCCGCCGCGTTCAGGTCATAGCGTTCCTTCACATCGTCCAGCATCATGGCTCGCGCCTGCCGGGCCGTCCGGTTGACAGCCACCTTGAGCGCCGCCGGGGTCCTCCCTTTCAGGTCGCCCAGCGCCCTTTCCACCTGTTCGCTGTCCAGCATGATGCTCATGCTGCCAGCGTCGTAGGTCACGTTGTAGTCGGCCATTACCTCACCCTCTCAAGTTCCATCCGGTAGACCCCCATCTTCAGCGAGCACTCTTTGACGAAGTAATCCCGCTTCTTGTCCAGCCGGATCAGCTTGCCGGACTTCGGCATGGGGCCATAGTCCTTCTCCTTGACGTAAAGGATCAGATCGGCCCTGTACAGCCCCTCGTCAAAATTCTGCTTTGCGCCAGCCTGCCAGTGTGCGTCATACGGATTTACCCCCGGCTTCTGGGTGATGATCGGCATCTCCTTCCCGTCCACAAACCGCATCTCTGCGAATTCGTCCAGGTTGAAGAAGACATTCTCTACATCGCCCGGCAGAAAGTCTTTGAACACAGGCAACTCATCGGGTCGCTCTGGCGTCCCGTATACCTGCTCGACGGTAATCACAGTTTCCGCCTCAGCAGACGGTGGCCACCAACCAGCTGTCGATCTTGTCGGGGATCAGCAGCGGGTGAGACTGCAGCTCCAGCATCCGCCGGTCAGGATGATGCTCCACAAAGCTGCGCAGCAGGCGGTTGGTCTGTGCAGTGACCCAGTTTCCGCCGTCCTCCAGGTAGGTGCAGGCGCCATAGGCCCGCATGAAGCCGGGGTTGGAAGGCATCAGGATGACCATGTTGTCGGGCACCAGAGGCTTGGTCTCAGGCTCGTCGGGGTCGGTCCAGTCGTCCAGATACACCTCGCTGTAGGTGTAGATGTCCAGGCTGGGTTTGTTCAGTGCGCCGATGTACCGCACGCCGTTGGGCAGGTTCGAGGGCCGGATTTCGCCCATAAAGACCCGCCGGTTGTCCAGCATCTCCATGATGGTCTTATCGGCCATAAACTTCTTCAGGGCGGTCTTGCCCATGATGACCCGATCCACATTGGCGAAGCCGTTGACCAGCACCTGATCCACCCAGTCCTCCAGGTTGTCCAGGATGGCTGCCTTGCTGCCACCCCACACGTTGTCCCCGGCCAAGGTGACTTTGTTGGTGAAGCCGAAGTCGATGACCTCGTTCACGCCGGCACCCACGATGGGAATCTGGCCGGTGGTGATCGCCTGCACGGCCATCCACTCTTCGCGGCGGGTCACGGCGTCATTCAGCCGGCGGTATTCCTCTGCGAGCTGCTGGGCCGCGCGATCCGCCGGGGTCATGCCGCTGTACAGGGTCTCGCCGGGCAGCCGTTCCATCAGCATATCTGCCGTGGTAATGTCGTAGGGGTTGATGAGGGGCGGAGCGTAGCTCTCGGTCTGGTAGCCGGTGCCCTTCAACACCTGGCCGCCGGCGCGAGGGTGTACAAAGGCAGCCATCCGCCGGTCGCCCTTCACGATGTCGATGTCAACGCGCTTGGTGCTAAAGGTCCGCACGTTGGTGAAAAAGCTGTCGAGAAAGAAAGTGTGCAGAGGAGGCGCGGTGCGCACCACCTCGGCAAGGAATCTCGGCTCGTAGATGTTTACCTGATTGGGCATAGCTGTTTATCCTCCTTACTTCAGGAAAATCCCGATGTTGCGGAAGGCGGTTTCCAGGTCATCCGCCGTTACGCCGTCTTCCAGCGCCAGCGAATCCGCAAAGTATTCGCCGGTCAGCAGGATCACGGCATCGTCATCCGCCGCATCCACGCTGTCCGCCGTGATACCGTAAAGGCCTGTCAGCTTGGTCAGATCAGCAGACGTTACAGGAGCCGCCTTGCCCTCTGCCGTCAGAAGGACGGGGGCGTGTGCTTTCAGAGCTGCCGATGCAGGCTTTACAGCGCTGGTCACCCGAATGTCGGTGCCGGCCTCAAAGTACGGGCGCTCTGTGCTGTAAGTCTCTCTTGCCAAATTCATAGACATTGCCGTCTTCCTCCTTTACTTCTTGAAGCCGTTGGCGCGGTGGATCGCCGCCATCATCTCGCTGTCGGCGCTGTTCTTGGCCTCTTTGGCGCTCTGGCTATCCTGGCTCACGGCGGCCGATCCGCTGGCCTCAGCATCCTTCTTGACCTTATCCAGGTAGACGTTGCCCTTCGCCTTCGCCCGCTTCATCGCGTCCATTGCATAGTCGCTGGCGCTGATGGGGTTCTTGAACTTTGCCTCGTCCACCGCATCCTCGTCGCCGGGCAGAGCCATGTCCTCAATGGCCTTGATCCGGTTCCGCTCTGCGGCGGACGCCTCGTTCTCGATCTGCTTCACATAGTCCGGGTAGGCCGCCCGGAGGTCGTTTGCGTTCTTGATGTCCATATCCGATCCATCTCCTTTGTCTTTTTCCGGCTGGCCCGCCGGGGGTGTATTTTGCAAACCGCCGTTCTGGATGCGGCTTTGCACGAAGTCCGGGGCTTTGTCGATGGGTAGCCCTGCCGCCACACTGTTGACAAAAAGAAAACCGCTGCGGTTTTCCACAACGGTTTCTTCCTCATATGTCAGCTCATCCACAAAGCCGTTTTCTTTTGCCTGCGAGCTTGTCCACCAGCTCGTGGCGTCCATCTGGGCGGCCACATCCTCCTGCGGCCTGCCGGTCTTTCTGGCATACAGGCCGGTGATGGTGTCCCGGATCGCTTCCAGCGCGTCCATGCACTGGCGCAAGTCCTCCTTGCCCATGTAGTCACAGATGCCCATCCGCACAGGATGGATCATATAGATGCTGTCATTGGCCGCCACCACTCTGTCGCAGTGGCAGGCGACGATGGTGGCCGCGCTGGCGCACAGCCCGTCGATCTGGGCCGTCACCGTGGCGGCATTCTGTTCCAGCAGGTTGCCGATGGACTGGGCCGCAAAGACGTCGCCGCCGCCCGAATTGATTCGCACGGTGATCTCGCTCACCGGGCCAAGGGCGGCCAGCTCATCTGCAAACTGCTTTGCCGTTACATCGTCTTTATACCAGCTGTATTGTGCGATGTCGCCGTACAGCATCAGCTCGGCGCTCTGGCCACCTGCAATGTTGCGGAACTGCCAGAAGTGCCTATTCGCCGTCTTTGCGGTTTCCGGCGTCGCCGTTCCCGCCGCTGCCATTGCCACCGCCTGAATAGTTTTTTTGCAAGTCGGCATATGCAATCCCTGTCGCCTCCTCCATCTGTTTGATTTCCCGCTTCCTCTGGCGGATATTGGCGGCATAGCTGCCGCCGGTCATCTGGGCGGTCTCCTGCTCGGCGG
>DWVD01000002.1 GCA_019120395.1 Candidatus Gemmiger faecigallinarum | reverse complement strand
ATTCTTTAAGATTCCAACACAAATAAAAAAGCGGAGCAACGCGAGATTCCTCTCTACGTTACTCCGCTATTCCTCTTCTATTTTGACAATCTATTTTTGCCTGCGTGACAATTTAGGTTGCCCTTTGACATTTTTCGATCATCTCGCGGGCGTTAGCCAGGCTAAGGTCGGTGACGTTGTCGCCGGAGATCATGGCCGCCAGCGCGCGCACGCGGCCGTCCATGTCCAGCGTATGGATCTGGGTGTAGGTGCGGCCGTCGCGGACGGTTTTCTGGATCAGCAGCTGGTTGTCGGCAAAGGCGGCCACCTGGGGCGTGTGGGTGATGCAAAGCACCTGGTGCCCGGCGGCGGTGTCGTGCAGCAGCTTGCCGATGCGCCCGGCGGCCAGGCCGGAAACGCCGGTGTCGATCTCGTCATAGATGACGGTGGGGATGGCATCCTTTTCGGCCAGCGCGCTCTTAAAAGCCAGCATGATGCGGGAAAGTTCGCCGCCGGATGCGATCTTGGCCAGCGGCTTGGGTTCCTCGCCGGGGTTGGTGGAGATCAAAAACTCCACCGTGTCCTGCCCGGCGGAGGCCAGCGGCCCGCGCTTGTGGCGCAGCGTGAAGCGGATGCCCGGCATGTTCAAAAACGCCAAAGCCGACAGCATCTCTTTGTTCATATCGTCAAAGGCTTTCAGGCGGGACTGGGTCAGCCGTTCCGCAGCCTGCCGCGCCTGGCGGAACAGCTCCTGCTTGCGCCGGTTCAGTTCCTCAATGCGCTGGGCGGAGCTTTGGTAATTCTCCAGCTCGGCGGCCGCAGCGTCGCGCCGGGCCAGCAGGTCGTCCACCTCGCCGCCGTACTTGCGCTTTAGCCGGTAGATCAGATCCAGCCGCGCTTCGATCAGGTCCAGCTCGCCGCCGTCAAAGCTGTAACTGTCCAGCCGGTCGGCCAGCTCGGTGGTCAGGTCACGGGCGGAATAGTACAGCTCGTCCAGGCGCTCGGAGAGGGGGGCAAGGCTTTCATCCAGGCGGGCGGACTCGCCCAGGCTGGTGGAGGCGCCGCCCAGCAGGTCGGCCGCGCCGGCCGCGTCGCCCTCCTCGTCGCCGGACAGCGCAGCGTAAGCGGCGGAGATCCCCTCCAAAATGCTCTGTGCATGGAAGATGACCTTTTTGCGCTCGTTAAGTGCTTCCTCCTCGCCGGCGGTCAGACCGGCGGCGTCCAGCTCCTCCACCTCCTCGGTCAGCAGGGCGATGCGGCGCTGTTTGTCGGCCTCGTTGGCCATCAGCGTGTCGGCTTCCCGCTTGACCTGGACCACCTGCCGGTACAGGTCGTGGTAGGCTTTGCGCAAAGCGCCGTTCTGGGCATACTGGTCCAGCAGCGAGAGATGCATGGCCGGGTTGGTCAGGCTCTGGCTGTCGTGCTGGCCGTGGATGGCCAGCAGCCCGGAGCAGATGTCCCGCACCACCGTGGCGGTGGCGGGCATGCCGTTGATGCGGCAGCTGCCCTTGCCCTCGGCATTGATCTCGCGGTAAAGCAGCAGGTCGTCCTGGGCCTCGTAGCCGCTGCGCTCCAGTTTGGCGCGGACCGTTTCGGGGATATTCTCGAAGGTGGCCCGGATACAGGCTTTCTGTGCGCCGCTGCGCACCAGCTCGCGGGAGGTGCGGTTGCCCAGGATCGCGTTGATGGAGTCGATCAGGATGGACTTGCCCGCGCCGGTCTCGCCGGTCAGCACATTAAAGCCGGGGGCAAATTTGACCTCGGCTTTTTCGATCACGGCAACATTTTCGATTTTGAGGTCCGTCAGCATGCGGTGTCCCCTCCCCTTTTTTCGGGAATGTATCAGCGGCGCGGCGTGTAGCTGCGCAGTTCTTCGCAGATGGCGTGGGCGGCTTCCTCGGTGCGCATCAGGATAAAAAAGGTATCGTCGCCGGAAAGCGTGCCCACCACATTGTCCCAGGCGCGGGCGTCAAACACCTCGCAGGCGGCGTTGGCCATGCCGGAAAAGCACTTGACCAGCACCAGATGCCCGGCGTAATCCACTTTGATCACCGATTCGCGGAAGATGGTCTCGAACCGGCTGGGCGAATGGCTGACCTTGCCCGATTCCGACGCCGCAACATAGCGGTAGCCGCCGCTGCCGGTGGCGGCTTTGACCAGGCGCAGTTCGCGGATGTCGCGGGAGACGGTGGCCTGCGTCACGTCAAACCCTTCCGCCCGCAGGTAGGAAAGCAGTTCTTCCTGCCGGTCGATGGGATACTTTTCGATCAGATCCAGGATGGCCTGGTGCCTTGCACGTTTCATGCCTGTATGTCATCTCCTTGTCAGTTTGGTCTCCACCGCGCGGAACTGTTCGGCCTCGTCAAACACCACGTAAGAAAGGGCCTGTTCTGCGGCAAATATCTCGATCGAATCCCCCGGCGCCAATGTGCAACTGATACGGCTGTCGGCGCTGGCCAGCATGGTATCGCGGTTGGCGGCCGACGAAACGATGGTCATGCGCCGTTTATCCGAAAATACCAGCGGCGCCGCCTGCCCGCCGTGGGGGCAGATGGCAGTCAAAACGAACACCGGCGCCGTCACATCCAAAATCGGCCCGCCGGCAGACAGCGAGTAGGCCGTGGACCCGGTGGGGGTGGCCAAGATCACACCGTCGCTGCGGAATTTGCCCACGCAGATGCCGTCGCAGTAGACGGCATAGTCCATCGGGTGCAGGCGGGAACGGCTGTACAGCACCACGTCGTTGAGCGCGGAGGCCCGCCAGCCGCCGCTGCTCTCCGCGCGCAGCAGCGTGCGTTTTTGCAGGTGGTAGTCGCCGTTCACCAGGCGGCGGAAATTGGCGGGCATCTGCGCCACCTCGCAGGTGGCAAGAAAACCGGTGCGCCCCAGGTTGATGCCCAGCACCGGCTTGCCGGCGTCCAGGCATTCGGCGGCCGCACGCAGAAGCGTGCCGTCGCCGCCCACCGTCACGACCAGATCGGCCGCGGCAATGCCCTCCGCCTGGGGGCAGCAACCGGCATCCTGCCCCATCGCCGCCGAAAATTCCTGCGCCATCAACACCTCCGCGCCGTAACTGCGCAGCAATGCCGCGGCGCGGCGCGTGACGGACAGGTCGGTGTCTTTCATGGGATTGGGATAGAGAAAAACCGTCATGTTCTGGCTCCTGGCGCATGGTGAAAACGGGGAACCCCCGTTTGGTTCAAACGAAAAATCAGTGCCCGGACGGGGCTTTGTCCAGCGCGGCGTGGGCGGCTTCCACCACCTGGTCCACCGCATCCTCCGGCAGCCGGGGACTAAAATCGCCGTGGCGGACAAACAGCAAAAACTCGATGTTGCCTTCCGGCCCCTTGATGGGCGAAAAGTCCAGCCCCAGCGCCGAGAAGTGGTTGGCCTCGGCGTAACCGATGGCGGCGCGCAGCACTTCCCGATGGGTGGCAGGCTCGCGTACCACGCCTTTTTTGCCCACCTTTTCCCGCCCGGCCTCAAACTGGGGTTTGACTAGACAGACGCCGCAGGCGCCCGGCGTACAGACCGCGTCCGCCACCGGGAAAATATGCTTGAGCGAGATAAAGGACACATCCACGCTGAAAAACTCGATAGGCTCAGCCAGCATGTCCGGCGTCACATTGCGGATATTGGTGCGCTCCATGTTGACGACGCGGCTGTCGGTGCGCAGGCTCCAGGCCAGCTGGCCGTAGCCCACGTCCACCGCATACACCTTGACGGCGCCGTTTTGCAGCATGCAGTCGGTAAAGCCGCCGGTGGACGCGCCGATGTCCATGCAGACCTTGCCGTCCGGATGCATCGGGAACACCTGCATGGCTTTTTCCAGCTTGAGGCCGCCGCGGCTGACATAGCCGATGTCGTGGCCGCGCACCTCAACGACGGCGCCTTCCGGCACCGGCTCGCCGGCCTTGTCGGCCTTCTGCCCGTTGATAAAAACGATGCCCGACATGATCAGCGCCTTGGCGCGCTCCCGGCTCTGCACCAGGCCGTTCTGGCAGAGATATTGGTCCAAACGCAGCTTCATTCCATGCTCCTTGGTAAGGTCGTTCAGCACGCTGTCGGCCAGCGCGGCGGCGTCCAGCGCCTGGTCTTTGCGCAGCTGGGGGACGTTGGCGTGCAGCAAGTGGCGGTTGTCCACCGCGTGCAGCAGGAAAGTCCCCCGCCAGCCGCTTTGCTGCAAAGCAAAGCAGAGCTGCTGGCCGATGCCGCCGTCCCGCACGCACTCCTCGGCAAACAGGATGGTTTTGTACCCGGCCAGGGCTTCGCAGATGCCCTCCGGCAGCGGGACGATGCGCACCAGCTTGCAGCAGTCGGCCTTGACGCCCCTTTGCAGCAGCAGGTCGCAGGCGGCCAAGGTTTCCTCGGCTTCGGCGCCGTAGCTGACTAGCACCGTATCGGCGCCCTCCTGCCGGTCGATAAAGTCAAAGTGTTCGCCGCTGCAGCCCAGCGCCGCCAGCGACGGCTTTTCCTCTCCGCGGGGATACCGGATGGCCCGCGGGCCGTTGGGGTGCCGGACCAACCGGGCCAGCCAGTATTCCAGCTCGGCATAGTTGGCGGGAGAGTAGGTCTCCACCCGCATCTCGCTGAAAAAGGCCGGGTCGTAGATGCCCTGGTGGGTCTCGCCGTCGTTGGGCACCAGCCCGGCCCGGTCCACGGCGAACAATACGTTCAGGCGCATCAGGCAGACGTCGTGGATCATCTGGTCGTAGGCGCGCTGGAAGAAGGTGGAGTAGATGGCCACCGTGGGCAGAAGCCCCTGGCTGGCCAGGCCCGCCGCAAAGGTGACGGCGTGCTGTTCGGCCATGCCCACGTCGAAAAAGCGGTCGGGGTGGTCGTGCTTGAAGTACTGCAGGCCGGTGCCGTATTTCATGGCGGCGGTGATGGCGCACAGCTCGCGGCAGCTGCCGCCCAGCTCGGACAGTTTCGCGCCGAAGCAGGTGGAGAAGCTGTCCTTGGGCGAGACTTCCGGGTTGGTGATATGGTTCATGTCGAACGCCGAGACACCGTGATATTCGCCGGGGTTTTCCTCGGCCGGCTTGAAGCCCTTGCCCTTTTTGGTGACCACATGGATGAACAGCGGCGCCGTCTGCTCCTGAAGGTTTGTGAACATCTGGCTGAGCTGGAGAACGTCGTGCCCGTCCACCGGCCCCACATACTGGAAGCCCATCTCCTCGAACATGGTAGAATGGTAGATGCCGCGGCGGATGATCTGCTTGCCGCCCTGCAACACCCGCACCATGCCGACGCCCAGCACCGGGATCCGTTCCAGCGCGGTCTCCATCTGGGCTTTGGCGTGGAAGTATTTGGGGTCGGTGCGCAGACGGGTCAAATAGTTGGCGATCTCGCCCACGTTTTTCGAGATGGACATTTTGTTGTCGTTGAGGATGACGATCAGGTTGTTGAGCATCCCGATGTTGTTCATGCCCTCGTAGACCATGCCGCCGGTGAACGCGCCGTCGCCGATGATGGCCACCACCTTGCCCGGCTCCCCCTTGATCTTTTTGGCGCGGGCAATGCCGATCGAGACAGACAGCGCCGTGCTGCCGTGCCCTGCGACAAAGGCGTCGCAGTCGCTCTCGGACGGGCTGGGAAAACCGGAAAGCCCGTCTTTCTGGCGCAGCTGGGCAAACCCGGCGCGGCGGCCGGTCAGCAGCTTGTGGGTATAGCATTGATGTCCCACGTCAAAGACGATCTTGTCCCGCGGCAGGCGCAGCGCGCGATGCAAAGCCACCGTCAGCTCCACCACCCCCAGGTTGGAGGAAAGATGTCCGCCGGTGGCGGAAACGCTCTCGATCAAAAAGCTGCGGATCTCGTCGCACAGCACCGGCAATTCTTCCGGAAGCAGTTTTTTTACATCACCCGGCCGCTGGATGCGGCTCAGCAATGGATACCTCATTGCGGTACACCTCTTAATTTTCTCCTGCGGCGCGCCTTTGCGCCCGTTTCGGCCTCCGTTTTATCCCGGAATCGGCATCAAAAAACCGATGGCGACGCCCAGCACAGCGCCCGCCAGCACCTGGATCGGCGTGTGGCCGACCATCTCTTTCAAGCGCTTGTCGGCCAGCCAGGGCAGGCTCTGGGCGCTTTCGTCCATCCACTCGTTCAGCATCTGGTTCAACACCTTGGCCTGCTCGCCGGTCTCGCGGCGCACGCCCATGGCGTCGTACATCACAATGACCGAAAGGACCACCGCGATGGCAAACAGCGTGGAATCCACGCCGCAGTAACGCCCTGTGGCCACGACCATGGCGCAGACCGTGGCCGAGTGGGAGCTGGGCATGCCGCCCGCACCCCAGATGCGCTCCGGGATAAACTTTCCAATAATGATCAGATTCAAGATCACCTTGACCAGCTGGGCCGCCAGCGAGGCGACCAGCGAAGTGACCAGAACAAAGTTCCATTGTAATGGCATCATCAGCCACTGCATCGCTTCATACCCCATTCAAAACATGATAGCCGTGTGACCGCACGCGTGCGGGCGCAGGCCGCTCCCCGTTCCGGCCCGGCTTACTTGTTGCGCGCAAGCAGCTCGCAGGCCAGTTCCCGCAGAAAATCGGCGTCCTTTCCCAGCGGCTCCAGCGCGCTCAGCGCGGCGCGGTTGTGCGTTTCTGCCAATGCGCGGGCGCCTTCCAGGCCGTACAGGCTGACAAAGGTGGTCTTGCCGTTCTCGGCGTCGCTGCCGATGGGCTTGCCCAGCATTTCAGCATCCGCCGTAACGTCCAGCACGTCGTCGACGATCTGGAACACCAGCCCGATCTCGCCGGCATACCGCTCCAGCGCCTGCCGCACAGGGCCGGCTCCTGCCGCGGCGCAGCCCATCTGCACGGCGGCCAAAATCAGCGCGCCGGTCTTGTGCCGGTGCAGCTCCAGCAGCTGGGCTTCGCCGGCGGGTTCCCGCTCAAAGCGCTTGTCCAGCTCCTGGCCGTACAGCATCCCCCGCGCGCCGGCGGCCTTGGCAAGAACGGCCGCAGCTTCCACCCGGCTTTCGGCGGGAAGCGGCGCGTTGGCCACCGCCTCGAAGGCCGCCGTCACCAGCGCGTCGGCGGCCAGCAGCGCGGTGGCCTCGTCATACTGCCTGTGGCAGCTGGGACGGCCGCGGCGCATATCGTCGTTATCCATGCA
>DWVD01000105.1 GCA_019120395.1 Candidatus Gemmiger faecigallinarum | reverse complement strand
CCGTGCCATTGGGGCGGGGAAATGAAAAAGCTGCGGTTTCTATCCTTATGTAGAAACCGCAGCTTTTTATTTGTGTGCCTGGCGCCGGGCTGTGTCTGCGGTCCGGCGCGGCGGGGCAGGGCTCAACGCCGCCGGGTCTGCCGGTGGGCGGCCGCCTGCAGCAGCCGCGTCAGCCTGTGGGCCAGCAGGACGAACAGCGCCAGCATGGCCAGGTAGTCTGCAAAAAACAGCGCGGCAGGGCGCTCGTAATCAAAAAAGACAAAGTGGGTGGTCAAAAACAGGTAGCTGGGGATCTGGTTGCGCACGAAGGCGTAAACGCCGTACAGCGCCGCGGCAACCCCGGCCAGCCGAAGCACGGCGGCCGCAGGGCGGGGCAGCGGCCCGGCGGCCTTGCGCGCCATGCCCAGCACCATGTTCCAGTGCAGCCCCAGGTGCAGCGCCATCAGCACGAACGCCCAGAAAGAACAGCAGATGTGCACCGGCTGGGCCATCGCCCGGCCGCCGGAAATGCCCAAAAAGCCGAACACCTGCCGGGACAGGATGACGCCGCTGACCATAACGCCCAGCATGGCCGCCAGCAACAGCAGGTTGCAGGCCAGCTGCACCGCCCGCATCGGCGTCCAGGCCCCCTTGGCAAGCCCTGCATACCAGCGCCGGTTCAGCAGGTGGTGGAGGAGCCACAGCACAAACATGGCCGCGCCCAGCCACTCGTGGGCGTCGTCGCCGGTGATCTGACGGGCCATCAGCAAAAGCAGCAAAACGGTCATGGCAAGGTCCACCGCCATGCGCGCCATTTGTTTTGGTTTCACGGTCAACCTTCTTTCTTACGCTCCGGTGGAAAGTCCCAGCCCGCTGACCCAGGCTTCCACCTCGGCGGCGGCGTCCGGCACGCTGTTGCGGGAAAGCGAAAGCCCGTCCTCCACCACCGTGGCGTCCGGTTGCAATTCCTGGATGGTCTGCACCGTGCGGGAGAACCCGCTGCCGCCGTGGGTGACAAAGGGGATGATGGTCTTACCGCTCAGGTCGGTCTGCTCCAAGAAGGTGTACAGCGGCATGGGCAGGTCGGCGTTCCAGTTGGGGTAGCCCAAAAAGACCACGTCATAGTCGCCGGGGTTTTCCAGCGCGGCGGCCAGCTCCGGGCGGGCGTCCTCGGCGCGCTCGTTGTAGGCAAATTCCAGCAGCGCGTCGTGGCTGCCGGGGTATTCCTGCACCGTCTGGATGGCAAACAGGTCGCCGCCGGTCTGTCGGGCGATCAGCTGGGCGATGTACTGGGTGTTGCCCAGCACCTCGCCGTCGGTCACCACGCGGCTGGCGCCGGCCACCGCGTCCACGCCGTCGCTCTCCGGCACGGTAAAGTAGGCGACCAGGATGCGCCCGCCGTCCGCCGTTTCGGCGCTGTCCGCTGCGGCAGGCTCCGGGGCGGGGGCGGACTCGGCGGCAGGGGCGCTGCTGTCCGGGGCGGGGACGCTGCTGTCCGGCGCGGCGGAGCAGGCGGCCAGGCCAAGCGCCAGGGCCGCGGCCAGCAGGATCGTTGCGGCACGTTTCATGGGGGACCTCCTTTCAGCTCTGCACGGCGTCGGCGCTGCCGCCGGCGGCCAGGCCCATGCGGTAAGCCTGTTCCATGGCGGGCATGCCCTGGATATCGCCCAGCTGCCAGGCCCCGGCGCCGTAGATGCAGCCCTTGACCACCGCGCCGGGCAGGCAGTCGGTAAAGCCGCGCAGGCCGTCCATTGTGCGCTCCATGGCGGGCTGGCCGTCGGCGGCGGTGGCGATGAAATAAAATTCCTTGTTGGCCAGCTGGCCGCCGCAGGCAAGGCAGCGGTCGATCAGCGTCTTGACCTGGCCGGCCATGCTGTAAAAGTAGACCGGCGTGGCCAGCACGATCACGTCGGCAGCGACCATCTGCCGGGCGATCTCGTTCATGTCGTCCTGCTGGACGCAGCGGCCCAGCTGGCGGCAGGCATAGCAGGCTTTGCAAAAGCGGATGTCCTTTTCCCGCAGGTCGATCTTGGTCACGGGGGTGCCGGCGTCGATGCAGCCGCGGCGGAACTGCTCGCACAGGGTATCCGAGTTGCCGCCCTTGCGGGGGCTGCCGGACAGGATCAATACGGTTTTGTTCATGGGGTTTCCTCACTTTCTTCGGGGGTCTGCTGCGTTTCGGGCAGCAGTTCCAGTGTTACGGTGCCGGCGGCGTCCCGCATCTGTTCTGCGCCTGATTCGGCGTGTCCCATCGGGATCACCGGCACGACGGTCTGTTCGTAGGTGTCGTCGTAAAAGATGGCCAGGTCCGGCCCGGCGGCCCAGTAGCCGAAATCGCCGACCTGATAGCTGCGGGTGGTCTCCTCGCTGGTGTCCAGCGCGCGGGGCAGCGTCATGCCCTTGGCAAACCCGTTGCGCTCGATCAGGTTCAGTTCCAGCGGCAGCATCCGGGCAAAATCGGCCGCGGCGCGGGAGCCGTTCAGCGTGATGACGACCTCCACGTCGCCGGCGGTCATCAGCACCTGCCGCCCCTCGGCGCTGGGCGGCGGGGAGGAAGCCGCCGGGGCGGCCCCGCTTCCGGCGCAGCCGGCCAGCAGCAGGGCCAGCAATACCGCCGGCAGGCAGCGTTTTTGCATGGGGGCTCTCCTTTCCTGTCAGCGGGCCGGTTTCAGGCCGGCAGGCCCAGGCCCTGCAGCCATGGCTCGACGTCGTCCGGGTCGTTGGCGGTCAGCCCCTGGGCGATGGCGGCGTCGGGGCAAAGCTCGCTGAAAATATGCAGGCTGTTGTCGATGGAGTCGCTGGCGCTGGTGCAGAAGGGGACGAGCGTCTTGCCGGAAAAGTCGTAACTTTCCAAAAAGGTGGCGATCATGGCCGGGGCTTCGTCCCACCAGATGGGGTAGCCCACAAAGATGGTGTCGTAGTCCTCCACATCGTCCACGCTGACGGTGATGGCGGGGCGTTCGCCGTTCTGGATCTCGGCCTCGGCCTCCTGCCGCAGGTCGCCGTATGGTTCGGCGCGCTGGATCTCGGCCAGGGTGCCGCCGGTCAGCCCGGCGATCTGCTGCGCCACTTCCTCGGTGTTGCCGGTGTTGGAAAAGTAGGCCACCAGGATGCCGCCGCCGGCGGCATCCTCCGGCGAGGAGGCCGGGTCTGCGGCTGGGGACGGGGATGGCGCGGTTTCGTCCGCCGCCGGGGCGGCTGTCTGCGGGGCGGGGGAGGGCGAAGCCGTTGCGGACGCTGCGCCGCCCGGCGCACAGCCGGCCAGCGCCAGGGACGCCGCCAGGGCCAGACAGACGGAAAAGAAGAGGGAAGCGCGTTTCATACAAAAGACCTCCTTGGATGGCTGCTATTGGATGTGGGCGTTGCAGTATTCGGTGATTGCGTCGATGGCGGCCGACGCATCGCCGCCGGAAAACCCGTGCCCGGCGCCGGGCAGCGTCACCAGCTCGGCGCTGGGGTAGGCTTGGACCGCGCGCTCGGAGGAGGACAGCGGCACGATGCCGTCGGCGTCGCCGTGCAGGATCAGCACGTCCCGGTCATAGGCGGCAATGGCGTGGTAGATGTCGTAGCCCAGCAGCGGCTCAAAGTAGGCGCGGCCCACCGTCATCCACAGGAAATACTGGCTGTCGGGGATCTCGCCTGCGCTTTGGTAGCGGCGGTTGGCGTCCTCCACAAGCGAGAAAGCCGGGTACAGCAGCGCCATCCCCCGCACCTGGTCCGGGTGGGCGGCCGCCGTGATGGCCGACACCGCGCCGCCCTGGCTGGTGCCCAGCAAAAACAGGTTGCCGGCATCCACAAAGGGCAGGTCTGTTACCATCGCCATCACCGCTTCCAGGTCGGCCTGCTCGGTAAAGAGGGACATCTCCAGCGTGGAGCCGTCGCTGAGGCTGCCGGGGCTGCCGCCGCAGAAGTCGAAGCAGTAGACCACATACCCCCGCATCGCCAGCGCCTGGGCGTACTGTTCGCCGTAGCTGTGGTCGCCGCCGTAACCGTGAGAGTAGATCACCGCCGGCATCTGCTCGCCCGCGCCCTGCGGGACGTACAGGATGCCGTAGATCTGATTTTCGCCGCGGCGGGCGTACAGCTCCTGGGTCTCGTACTCGTAGACCGGCTGGCTGCTGGCCGCGCCGGATGCCGGCTGCCGCGGGGGAGCGGGCGTGCCGGCCGCCGCCGGCGGGGCTGCGGAAGGGACGGCCTGTGCGCAACCGCCGAATACCAGGGCTGCGGACAGCGCGCATCCCAGCGCGACGGCCAGGCTGTGCCGGAGCATTGGATCACCTCCTGCGGCGGGAAGAGCGGCGCAGCCGATGCGCGGCGTCCCGCCTGTTTGCTGAGTTCAGTATACGTTCCGGTAGCTGCAACCGGTCAATGGGAGAACTGCGAATTTTTTGTGAAGAAAACGCCCGCGCGGCCCGATTGAGGGCGGCTGCCCGGAAAAAGCGGGCCGGGGGCAAAACGGACGCGGGAGGGCGCAAAAACACTTTGCGCCGACGCGGTGTTTATGGTATCATAAAAAAAAATGACCGGCGCGGCGGCCGGGCGCAAGCGGGGGAGGGGAGAGCGGATGCTGCGCATTGCCATTGTGGAGGACGACGCGGCCTGCATGGAACAGCTGCGGCAGAATCTGACGGCCTATGCCAAAGAAAAAGGCGAGGAATTCCGCCTGGACTGCTTTGCCGCCGGCATGGACCTGATGGAAAACTACCGCCCGGTGTACGACCTGATCCTGCTGGACATTGAAATGCCCCATTTTAACGGGATGGAAACCGCCCGGCGCATCCGGCGCACCGACGAGCAGGTGCTTTTGATGTTTGTGACCAACACTGCCCAGTACGCGGTGCAGGGGTACGAGGTGGGCGCGGTGGATTATCTGCTCAAGCCGGTGAACTACTACGCCCTGGCGCTGAAGATGGACCGGGTGCTGCGGATCAGCGCCGGCCGCCAGGGCAGCGCGGTGGCTGTGAACCGGGCCGACGGCCAGCATATGGTCTCGACCCGGGAGCTTTGCTATGTGGAAGTGCAAAACCACGAGCTGTGCTATCACCTGACAGACCGTACCCTGACGGCCACAGGCTCGCTGAAGGAGCTGGAAAGCCAGCTGGCAGGGCAGGGCTTTGCCCGCTGCCACAACTGTTACCTGGTCAACCTGCGCTTTGTGGAAAGCATCCAGCCGGAATTTGTGGTGGTGCATGGCGACAGGCTGAAAATCAGCCGGGCGCGCCGCAAGGCGTTTTTGCAGGCGATGCTCCAGCAGGCGGGGGTGTGATATGACGCCCAAACTGCTGTTTGCCTATCTGACCACCCCCAACTTTGCCACCACCATCTGGCTGGCCTCCGTCGTTTATCTGCTGCCTCTGGCACGGCGGCCCCGGTTCTGGCTGCGTCTGCTGGCGGGCAGCGCTGCGTTTTTGGCCGGCGGGCTGGTGATCCGGCTGTATATGACGCTGCAGCACCAGCTGGCGGCGTATCTGCTGCAGATCGCGCTGTGCATGCTGCTGATCTGGCTGTGCTGCCGGGTCAGCTGGCAGGACGCTTTGTTTGCCGCCACCTGCGGGTTTGCCACCCAGTTTTTTGCCACCTCGCTGGCCAGCCTGTTGGTGCCCGGGCAGATGATGCCCGACTACGGGGCGGCCGGCGGTATGGCCAGCTTCCCCCAGGCCACGCCGGTGACCATCGGCGTGCACGGGGCGGTGTATCTGGCGGCCTATTTTCTGCTGGCGCGGCGGATGGTCAGCGGCGGGAAGTACGGGGTGCAGTCCTTCCGGCCGGTGTTCTCGGCTTTGGTGCTGCTTTTGTTCGGCTCGCTGCTCAATGGCCAGACCTACGGGCTGTATTATGGGGACGCCGCTTCCGGCGCTTACCGCACCTGCCTGCTGTATGGGCTTTTGTGCAGCGCGCTGTACCTGGTGATGCAGAGCAACACCCAGCACGAGATTCAGCTGGGCACCCGCATCGAGGTGGAGCGCCGGCTGCGGGACCGCCAGCGCCAGCAGTACGAGCAGTCCCGCAAAAACATCGAGCTTATCAACAAAAAGTGCCATACCCTCAAGATCCGCCTGGCCGAGCTTTCCCGCGCAAGCTCCGACCCGGAAAGCCGCCGGAACATCAAGGCGCTGGAGGACACGGTGATGATCTACGACGCCGCCATGCACACCGGTAACCCGGTGCTGGACACGGTGCTGACCGAAAAAAGCCTGCAATGCGAGCAGAAGGGTATCCAGTGGACCTGCATGGCGGACGGGGCGCGGCTGAAATTTCTGGACTCGGTGGACCTGTACACCCTGTTTGGCATGACGCTGGACCGGGCTATCGCCCAGGTGGAGCAGCTGCCGGAGCCTGCCCGGCGGGTCATCGGGGTCACGGCCAGCGTCCGCGGCGGGGCGGCCTTTTTGCAGTTTGAAAATTATTTTGCCGGCCGGCAGCCCCAGCCGCTGCCGCCGGAGCTGGAGCCCATCGTCAAAAAATACGGCGGCGAACTGCAGACCGAAGCACAGGACGGCATCTGCCTGACCCGTATCCTGCTGCCGCTGCCGGCGGCAGAATGACCGGCGTTTCCCGAAAAAATACCAGTTACGAACCCAAACCGACCAGCTGCGCAGCGGCTGCGTCGGTTTTTTGCTGCCTGTGGTATCCTGATGCCGGAATCTCCGGTGGGGCGCGCCCTGCCGGCAATACGGAAAAAGGAGGACACACAAACGATGAAAAAGCAAGCGATCCCCTGTGCGCTGCTGGCGTTGGCCCTGGCAGGCAGTATAGCGCTGGCCGGGTGCGGCCAGACCGCCCCGGCGGAATCCACCGCCGAGACTGCCGCGGCCGAGACCACCGGCCAGATGTTCAGCGTGACGCTGGACCCCAACGGCGGCGCCTTTGCCGACGGCTCCACCGAGCCGCGCACCATCCAGGTGGCGGAGGGTACGGCGGTGGCGTTCCGCGACTATCCGCTGACCCGGGAGGGCGACACCCACATTGGCTGGTATCTGCCCGACGGCGCCCCCTGGCCCGGCGCGCGCAAGGTGACCGGCGACCTGGACCTGGTGGCAAAATGGACCGCCACGGTGGAAGAGGTGGTCTACCCGCTGGTACTGACCAACGCGGTGGGCGACGCGGTGCCGATGCAGTGCGACAATAACGTCTATCAGTTCACCGTCGTCAGCACCATCTACGGCGGCTACGCCCAGCGCAGCGGCACTTACACGCTGTACGGCGACGAGCTGCAGGCCGCCATCGACGCGGACGACGGCAGCACCGGCCGGGTGCTGGTGCGGGCAGCATCCAACTATGTGGACGCCACCGGCACGCTGTACGCCGAGCTGTACAACGACGGCACCTACGATTTGTACTACGATTACACCAACGGCGGCGAGCGCACCAAGTACTGCATGGAGACCGGCAGCTGGACGCTGGAGGGCTACACCGCCCCCATCACGCCCGACGCCGTGCCGGAGGACGGTTCCAGCCGCCACACCGGCTGGGACGAGAGCCTGCTGGGGGCCGAAGCCTCCACCGCCGAGACCGCCGAGAGCGACGGCGGCGAGGCGGAGCAGGCCGAGTTCGTCACCATCCCCGGCGAAACGATCTTTGAAGTCCCGGCGGAAAACAGCGATACCATGTCGCTGCGGTTCTGCGCCAACGGCGTTGCCGCCATCTATATGTCCACCTACGAAACCGACGTGGACGCCGGCTATCTGTGGAGCTACGACGAGGAAAACGGCCTGACCGTCCACTACCACGGCGGCGAGGAGAATGCGGTCACGCTGGACGGCGATACCGCCGCGCTGGCCGACAATTTTGGCAACACTTACAGCTTTGCGGTGTCCGACCTGGCGGCGGCCATCCCCCAGCGGGAGCTGCTGTTCACCGCCGAGAGCACCAACAGCGACACCATGAAGGCCGAGTTCTACGCCGACGGCGGCTTTGCCATCCTGTTTGACATGACCGCCTACGGTGCGGCCGGGCAGTTCTCCACCGTGGCGCAGGGCCAGTGGGGGCCTGACGACGCCGGCGCGGTGCAGCTGGCGCTGAACGGCGCGCAACTGGAGTTGACCCAGGCGGCGGACGGCTGGACCTTTGCCACCGACGGCAACACCTACGCCATCCCGTCCGCCGACTATGACACCTTGGCAGGGTAAGGAGGAACCGACGCAATGAAACAGCCCAAAACAAAACTCTGGACGGTGCTGACCAGCGTGTTTGCCGTGCTGCTGGCCGTCATGCTGGTGGCCACCGCGGTGGCAAACCACTTTTACACCTCCATCAACGCCTATTTCCAGTGCGACACCTTCCGGGTGGTCAGCACCGGCGACGCGGGCGACACCAACTACTATCCCGACGAGTGGGAAGGCTACGACGACTGGTTCGAAGCCTATGAGCAGGATCTGTGCACCCGCACCGAGGCGGAGGGCGCCGTGCTGCTGAAAAACGACAACAACGCCCTGCCGCTTGCCGGCGGCGCAAAGGTCAGTCTGTTCAGCCATTCTTCGGTGGACATGGTCTACGGCGGCACCGGTTCCGGCTCGGTCAACACCAGCACCGCGCCCAACCTGCGCGCCTCGCTGGAGGCGGCCGGCGCCGAGGTCAACGGCACGCTGTGGTCCTTCTACAACACCGGCAACGGTTCCGGCTACAAGCGCACCGTGCCGGCGCTGAGTTCCTGCGCCGCCCGCGGCGACTACATCATCAACGAGACCCCCTGGTCGGTCCTGGCTGCGGAGCCCGGCCTTTCCGACACCTACGCCCAGTACGGAGACGCGGCCATCTTTGTGCTGGCCCGCTCCGGCGGCGAGGGCCTGGATCTGGCGGTGGACACCTGCGTGGACGAGGGCACCGGCGGCGACTACCTGGCCCTGAGCGACGCCGAGAAGGAAGTCCTGACCAACCTGAAGGCGCTGAAGGATCAGGGCGTGTTCCAGAAGATCGTCGTGCTGCTGGACTCTTCCAACGCGGTCAACTGCGACTTCATCGACGACCCGGCCTACGGCATTGACGCCTGCCTGTGGATCGGCGGCGTGGGCGCCTACGGCAACAATGCGGTGGCCAACATCCTGATGGGCGTCACCAACCCCTCCGGCCGCCTGGTGGACACCTACCTGTACAGCAACCTGTACAATCCTTCGGTGGTCAACTTTGGCGACATCGAATACCCCAACGCCGCCGAGATGGGCCTGACCGAGACCAACGAGGACATGCATACCAACGTCAACTATGTGGTCTACCAGGAAGGCATCTACGTCGGCTACAAATATTTCGAGACCCGCTACGAGGACCAGGTCATGGGTACCGGCAACGCAGGCGACGCCAGCGCGTTCCAGTACGGCAGCCAGGTCTACCGGCCCTTCGGCTTCGGCCTGTCCTACTCCGACTACGCGTACAGCGATTTCCAGGTGGAGGAGCAGGAGGACGCTTTCCAGGTTTCGGTCACTGTTACCAACACCGGCAGCGTGGCCGGCAAGCACACGGTGCAGGTCTATATGCAGAAACCCTACACCGACTACGACCGTCAGTACGGCGTCGAGAAGGCGTCCGTCCAGCTGGTCGGCTTTGACAAGACCGCCGAGCTGGCCCCCGGCGCTTCCGAGACGGTGCAGATTTCGGTGCCCAAAGAACTGATGAAGTCCTACGACTCCTACAACGCCCGCACCTATATCGTGGACGACGGCACCTACTACCTGACCGTGGGCACCGACTCCCACAATGCGGTCAACAACATCCTGGCCGCCAAGGGCTACACCACCGCCGACGGCATGGACGCCGAGGGCGACGCCGCCATGACCTGGACCTACGAGCAGGCTGAGTTCGACGCCGAGACCTATTCCGTTTCCAGCGCCACCGGCTATCCCATCACCAACCAGTTTGACAACGCCGACCTGAACCTGTACGAGGGTTCCGCCACGCAGGTGACCTACCTGTCCCGCAGCGACTGGACCGGAACCTATCCCGAGAGCGCCACCGTGGTGGAAGCCACCGAGCAGATGGCCGCCGACGTGGCCGACGTGTTCCAGCCGCTGGAGACGGATGCGGAGGGCAACGCCTACGAGATGCCCACCTACGGCGCCAACAACGGCATGACCCTTGCCATGATGAAGGGCGTCGCCTACGACGACCCGGCCTGGGAGTCGCTGCTGGACCAGATGACCTGGGAGGAACAGCAGGACATCATCATCAACGCTTTCCACAACACCCGCGCGGCCAACAGCATCTCCAAGCCGGCCACCATCGAGACCAACGGCCCGCAGGGCATCACCAACTCTTTCTTCGGCGGCAAGGAGGCCGGCATGGCTTACCCGGCCGAGGTGGTCATGGCCGCCACCTGGAACACCGACATCATGGAGGAGATCGGCACCTGCATTGGCATCCAGGGCCTGAAATCCCGCACCAACGGCGTCTACGGCCCCGCCGCCAACATCCACCGCAACGCCTACTGCGGCCGCAACTACGAGTATTTCTCGGAGGACGCCTTCCTCTCCGGCCGGATGATGGCCCCGGAGGTCGCGGCCATCCAGTCCCAGGGCGTCTATGTGATGATGAAGCACTTTGCCCTCAATGACCAGGAGACCAACCGCGCCGGCGTTATGGTCTGGGCCAATGAGCAGACCATCCGCGAGGCGTATCTGGACGCCTACGAGCCTGCCGTCACCGAGGGCGGCGCCAGCGGCGTCATGACCATCATGAACCGCATCGGCACCGAGTGGGGCGGCGCCTGCCGCAGCCTGCTGACCGAGGTGCTGCGCAACGAGTGGGGTATGCAGGGCATCGTCATCACCGACTATTCCTCAAACTCCAACTTCACGCTGCAGACCAACGGCCTGCAGGCCGGCACCACCATCTGGGACGGCTTTGGCGCCACCGACCTGGAGGCGTACCGCGACAACGCCTACGTCGCCCAACTGATGCGCACCGCCATGCACGACCTGATGTATGTGCAGGCCAACAGCTCGGCCATCAACGGCCTGGCCTCCACCGACCGCATCGTTTCCATCCTGACCTGGTGGCAGATCGCGCTGATCGTCGTGGACGTGGTGCTGGGCGTGGCAGCGGCGCTGTGCGCCGTGATGCTGGTACGCGCCAAGCGCCGCAAGGCCGCCAAATAAGATCCGCCATCTCCTGCTGAATTGATTTCGCATTTCCATACGTCGTCCCGAAGGGGGACCGGCCGGGCCGGTCCCCCTTCGGGACGTTTTGTCGCCTGACTGCCCGGAACGGGGGACGCCCCGGCGGGAAAGCCCCGCGCACGGTCTCTGCGGCCGCAAAACGCGGGAAAAGCGATCCCCGGGCCCCGGCTTTGCGCCGGCAGCCCGGGGATCGCTTTGTGCAGAGAAGGGAAGGGCGGTTAAGAAAGATCCGCCCCGTTGGAGGCGATCACCCGGCGGTACCAGTCATAGCTGTCTTTTTTGCGGCGGGCCATCGTGCCGCGGCCGGCGTCGTCCCGGTCCACGTACAGGAAACCGTACCGCTTTTTCATCTCGCCGGTGCTGGCCGAAATCTCGTCGATGCAGCCCCAGGCGGTGTAGCCGAACAGGTCCACGCCGTCGTCCAGCGCCTGGCGCATGGCCTGGATATGGCTGCGCAGGTAGGCGATCCGATAAGGGTCGTGGATGCTGCCGTCCGGTTCGACGGTATCCTGCGCGCCCAGCCCGTTTTCCACCACCATAACCGGCAGCCCGTAGCGGCTGCAGACCGCATTGAGGGCAAAGCGCAGGCCGTCCGGGTCCATGGCCCAGCCCCATTCGCTGTATGACAGGCAGGGATTTTTCTCCCCGATGGTAAAATTGCCTTTGGACGCTTCCCGGACGCCGCCGGCCGAAATGCAGGCGCTGGAATAGTATGAAAAGCTGTAAAAATCCACGGTCCCGCGGCGCAGGTCCTCCCGGTCCTGGTCGGTCGCCTCCAGGCGGACGCCGGCCTGCCGCCAGATGCGCCCGGCGTAGGCGGGGTAGCGGCCCCGCACCTGCACGTCGCCGCAGTAGTGGGTGATTCGCTGGTCCTTTTCCATGGCGGCCAGTACGTCCTGCGGAGCGCAGGTGCGCGGATAGTTGACGGCATAGGCGATCATGCAGCCCACCTGGAAGGACGGGTCGATCTGGTGGGCAAGCTGCACCGTGCGCGCGCTGGCAACCAGTTTGTGGTGGAGCTGCTGGTAGGTGTCCTGCGCCTGGGCGGCTGCCAGCTCCGGCGGCATCAGGTCCAGGAACATCACGGTGTTGTTCAGCTCGTTAAAGGTCAGCCAGTATTTCACCAACCCGCGGTAGGCCGTCAGGACGGTGCGGGCGTAGCGGGTAAAATGGTCGATCATTTCCCGGCTCCGCCAGCCGCCGATGGTGTTGACCAGATACAAGGGGTCCTCGCCGTGCCAGAGGGTGACAAGCGGTTCGATGCCGTGGCTGCGCAGCTCCTCGAACACCCGGCGGTAAAAGTCCAACCCTTCCGGGTTGGGCTCTGTTTCGTCCCCGCGGGGGAAGATGCGGGACCAGCAGATGGACATGCGGAACACCTTGAACCCCATGCCGGCCAGCAGGGCGATGTCCTCGCGGTAATGGTGATAAAAGTCCACGGCGTCATGGTTGGGATAATATTCTCCCGGAAGTACGGCGTACTGCGCGCCGTCGGGCAGCGTGCCGCCGAACTGGGGATACCGCCCCGGCCGCCCCTGCGCGTCCCGGTAGGTGAAATAGCGCGGGCTGTCGTTGCTGCCGGCCGTCGCCACGTCCTGGATGGTGGGACCGCGGCCGCCCTCCTGCCAGCCGCCCTCCAGCTGGGAGGAGGACGTCGCCCCGCCCCACAGGAAATTGCTGGGAAATCCTTTCATATAATACCGGCACCTCCTTTCTCATGCCTCGGCGGGCTCGCTGTCAGAGTCCGGCCGGTAAAAGACCAGCGTCCCGACCAGGCCCAGCACAAAGGCCAGCGCCACGCCGATGCAGCCATTGACCAGGTTGGCGGTCTCCTGCCCGGCAAACATCAGGAAGGGGCCGACGATGGGGACCGAGACGGTCAGATTGATCATGGCGGTGTGGGTCAGCCCGATATAGAACCCGCCGATGGCGCTGGCGATCACTTCCACCAGCAGGCAGGTGCGGTTTTTGAACAGGATGCCGTAAATGGTAGGCTCCGACACGCCGCCCAGCGCCTGGCTGACCAGCGCCACCAGGCCGATCTCCCGGTCGGCGGCTTTGCGGGATTTGATGATGTAGGCGGTGGCCACGCCCTCGATGCACATGCCGTACACAGCCATGAACGGGAAGTAGAGATAATCAAGCCCGGTCTGGGTGTAGATGGCAAAGGTGGCAAGGAACACCGGACCGCCCATGCCAAAGGCCACCAGGAACGGATACAGCGCCGCCACCAGCGCGCCTTCCAGGAAGCCGGCGTGCTCGCTCAGGGCGATCAGCAGCGCGGCCAGGCCGTTGCCCAGCCACTGGCCGATGGGCCCCAGCAGGCACAGCCCCAGCACCGCCATGACCAGCACGGTCAGGGTGGGGACCAGGATGGCTTTGAGCACGTCCGGCGTGATGCGGTTCAGGAACTTTTCCACATAGACCTGCACCGCAACGATGAGCAGAATGGGCAGGAAGGTGGTGGAGTAGTCCACCAGCGTCATGGGGATGCCGAACACGGTGAAAGGCTCGCCCGCCGCCACGGCGTTCGAGATGGTGGGGGAAAGCAGGATGGCCGCCATCACCAGCGAGACGATGGTATTTGCGCCCAGCTTGCGGGATGCGGAAAAAGCCAGCAGAAAGGGGAGAAAATAGGTGACGGCGCTGGCCATGCCGGTCAGCAGCACATAAGCGTCCGAATCCGCCGCCAGCAGGCCCAGGACGCTGGGCCCCAGCAGCGCGGCGATGGTGTTGAGCATACCCATGACCACAAAGGTGGGGATGACCGGCGTGATGCAGCCGGAGATCAGCTCAAACAGTTTGCCGCCCAACGCTTTCAGCGTCAGTTTGCGGGGCGCGGCGGGCTCGTCCGGATTTTCCGGCACGGCGTCCCGCGCGGCGAAACCGCCCACCCGGACGACCTCCTGATACACGTCGTCCACCTTGGGCCCGATGACGATTTGGAACTCGCCGATGTTTTTCTGCACCCCCAAAACGCCGGGAACTTTGCGGATGGCGTCCTCCTGAAATTTGGACTCGTCTTTCAGGCGGAAGCGCAGCCGCGTCATGCAGTGCAGCACGTCGTTTACATTGTCTTTGCCGCCCACCAGCTCGATCAGCCGGCCGGCCATATCGGTATACTTTGCCATTCTGGCGTCCTCCTTATTGCCAAACAGATCCGTTTCCACCCGCAGGCGGGTCCGGCCCATCTCCACGCGGGTGACGCCGGGCAGGGCGCGCAGCGCATCGGTCTGGACCAGGCTGCGGTCCTTGACGATCATGGTCAGCACCCCCGCGTCAAAAGCGGTCCGCTGCAGATTCTCGCGGCCGCCGGCCAAAACGGCGGCCTGCTCAAGCCATTGTTCCTGTTCCATTGTCGTCCTCCTGTCCGGTGATGTATGCTGCTGCGGCAAAGGCGCGCACTTGGCCGCGGCATCCAAAAGAATGAAAAGGGCAGCTGCCCAAAAAAGCCCGGAGCATCCCTGCGGGCGCGGCTGCGCCGAGGGCTTCTCCGGGTCAAGCCCCCGCCCAAAAAGCGGGGTCGCTCTCCTTGCAAAGCAAAGGGGATATTTTAAATAGAAATAGGGAAACAGGTTTGCGTCAGCCCTGCTTTTCGCAAAGGCGGTTGATGTGCAGCATCAGGTACAAAAGTTCGTCCTGGCTGCATTTCCATTGCCAGGCTTCCTCGAAATAGCCGGCGATGCGCAGAGCGCAGCGGTATACCTGCGGGTACTGGGCGGCCAGGTCGGCAAGGAAGTCGCCCAGAGAGGCCGGCAGCTGCTCGCCGGAAGTGAAGCGCTGCACCAGATAACGCAGATGCATCGAAAAGCGGGAATACTGAAAGTTTTTCCGGTCCAGCCGGACGCCCAGCTCCTGCTCGATGATGCGGTCCACATCGGATTGGATCTGGATCATCTGCATCACGGCGTGCAGGTCGCTGTTTTCCACCTCGGCGTTGATCAGGTGCATGGCGATGTTGACGATCTCCTCGTCCGGCAGGCGCACCCCGGCGTAATCCTGCACGATGTCCAGCGCCAGCTGCCCCAGCTCGTACTCGCGCGGGTAAAGCTGCGCCACGTCACAGGCCAGCGGGGCTTGAAAGACCAGCCCTTTTTTCAGCCGCTGCACCGCAAAGTTCAGGTGGTCGGCAAGGGTCAGCGTCACGTTGGGGTTCAGCTCGCCGTCCAGGTTGATCTCGGCCTGTTCCACAATGTCGGCGCTGGCAAGCAGCATGCTTTGGGGCAGGCTGGCGATCATGTCCACATAGCGCGGGTCCAGATCGTAAAAGGTGCGGGAGATCTTGGAAAGGTCGTCCAGCTGGTACGGCACCTGGGGGAACCCGATGCCCTTGCCCAGCACCACCACCTCGCGGCCCTGCCCGTCCAGGGCAAGCGCCGCGTTATGGTTGATACGGCGGATCACTTTCAATGCCGGCCGCCTCCTTTCCTGCAAAAAAGAAAACCCCCGAAGTTCTACAACGAGAAAACCCTTGCGGGTCCCACAAGTAGAGCCTCCGAGGAGTAACACCTTGTTCTGTTATGGATTAAACCATATCCGGCGGGGAAATGTCCATTCGCAGAATGGCAAAATATCAACGCGCTTTTTTGTGCAGGTTGGCCGACGGGGCGGGATGCGGCAAAAAAACGCCCCGGCAAGTGCGGGCGCACAGGCGGGGCGGGGACAGCGGGTTTGCGGATTCTGCCAAAGGGCGGACGGGGATCAGGACGAGCCCGGCTCCGCCATGGCGATCTTTTCCGGCGTGATGGGCAGGTCCCGGTGCCAGACGCCGGTGGCGCGGTAGATGGCGTGGGCCAGGGCCGGGGCCGGCGTGTTGATGACGATCTCGCCGATGGACTTTGCGCCGAAGGGGCCGGTGGGCTCGTAGCTGTGCTCAAACTCCACATGCAGCCGGCCCATGTCCAGCCGGGTGGGCAGCTTGTACTGCAAAAAGGAACTGCCCACCGGCCGGCCGCTGCGGTCGTACTGCACGTCCTCCATCAGCGTGTGGCCGATGCCCTGCACGATGCCGCCCTCGGTCTGGATGCGCGCCAGCGCCGGGTTGATGGGGATGCCGCAGTCCACCACGGCCATGTAGTCCAGCACCGTCACATGGCCGGTCTCTTTGTCCAGCTCAATCTCCACCATGCCCACCATGTAGGGCGGCGGCGAGACCGGGGAAGAGTGGCTGGCCGTCGCCACGGCGGCCCGGTTGCTGAACACCTGCGTCTTGCAGCCGATCTCCTCCAGGCTGACGGCCTGGCCGGTGCCGGCGCGCCGCACCTGCCTGCCGGCAAAGACCACGTCCGCAGGGTCGCAGTCCATCATCTCGGCGGCGATGGCGCAGATCTTCTCTTTCAGCTCGGCGCAGGCCTTTTCCACCGCCTTGCCGGTGATGTAGGTGGTGCTGGAGGCGTAGGAGCCGGAATCGTAGGGCGAGGCGTCGGTGTCCGCGCCAAAGACCGCGACATCGTCCACATCGCAGTCCATGCATTCGGCGGCCATCTGGGCCAGGATGGTGTCGCAGCCGGTGCCCATGTCCGCCGCGCCGATGATCAGGGTATAGCTGCCGTCGTCGTTCAGCTTCATGGTGGCGGAGCCCACGTCCACGCGGGAAATGCAGGACCCCTGCATCGCCATGGCCACGCCGGCGGCGCGCACCTTGCCGTTGCCCATGTCCCGCACCGGGTATTTCTCGTCCCAGTGGAACATCTGGCGGCAGTGCTCCATGCAGCGGTCCAGCGCGCAGGCGTTGGCGGTCTCGCCGTAGTAGCTGGGCATGACCATGCCCTCGCGCACCATGTTTTTGTCCCGCAGCCGGGTGGGGTCCATGCCCAGCCGCTCGGCCAGCTCGTTCACGATGCTTTCCAGCGCAAAAATGCCCTGGGTGGCGCCGTAGCCGCGGTAGGCGCCCGCCGCCTGCAGGTTGGTGTAGACCACGTCGTAGCCAAAGCGATAGGCCTCCAGCCCGCCGGTGTACATCGGGATGGACTTGTGGCCCGAAAGCCCCACCGTGGTGGGGCCGTGCTCGCCGTATGCGCCGGTGTTGGAAAGGGTGTACAGGTCGATGCAGCGGATGTGCCCGTCTTTGTCGGCGCCCAGCCGGATGCGCACCTCCATCTCGTGCCGGGGGGACCCGGCGATCTGCGCTTCCTCGCGGGTGTAGATCAACTTGGCCGGCCGCCCGGTCTGCAGCGTGACAAAGGCGGGGTAGACCTCGCAGACGGCGGTCTGCTTGGCGCCGAACCCGCCGCCGATGCGGGGCTTTTCCACCCGGATGCGGCTTTTGGGGATGCCCAGCGCGTGGGACAAAATGCGCCGGCAGTGGAAAACGATCTGGGTGGAGGAGATCACATGCAGCCGGCCGTAGCGGTCCATCTCGGTGTAGGTGCGGAAGGTCTCCATCATCGCCTGGCTGAAGGCGCGGGTGTGGTAGGTGCGGTCCAGCACGATGTCGCAGTCGGCCAGCACGGCCTCCACGTCGCCGTCGCCGTTCACCTCGCTGGCCACCAGGTTGCGGCGGTTGTCGCCGCCCACCTGGCAGGGCGGGTACCAGTCCTCTTCCGGGTGGACCAGGGTGGGGTTGTCCTTGGCGGTGCGGAAATCCAGCACCGCGTCCAGCACCTGGTACTGCACCTTGATGAGCTTCATCG
>DWVD01000104.1 GCA_019120395.1 Candidatus Gemmiger faecigallinarum | reverse complement strand
CCAGCCGGAGCTTTCCACCGCCGAGAATCTGCTGCAGATGCTGCGCCCCGACCGCAGCTACACCCCGCTGGAAGCGCATGTGCTGGATACCGCCCTGCTTTTGCACATGGAGCACGGCGGCGGCAACAACTCCACCTTTACCACCCGCGTGGTCACCTCCTCCGGGTCGGACACCTACTCGGTCATGGCGGCGGCGCTCTGCTCGCTGAAAGGCCCCAAGCACGGCGGCGCCAACATCAAGGTGGTGGAGATGGTCAACCACATCCGCGAGACCATCCACGACGAGACCGACGAGGACGAGGTCAAGGACTATCTCAGCAAGATCCTGGACAAGCAGGCGTTTGACCACAAGGGCCTGATCTACGGCATGGGCCACGCGGTTTACTCGCTGTCCGACCCCCGTGCCGTTGTGTTCAAGAGTTTTGTGCAGCAGCTGGCCGAGGCCAAGGGCCGCAAAAAGGACTTTGACTTCTACAACATGATCGAGCGCCTGGCGCCCCAGGTCATTGCCGAAAAACGCCACATTTACAAGGGCGTTTCCACCAACGTGGACTTTTATTCCGGCTTTGTCTACAACATGCTGGATATCCCGCTGGAGCTGTACACCCCCATCTTTGCCATCGCCCGCATCGTCGGCTGGAGCGCCCACCGCATTGAGGAGCTGGTCAATGTGGATAAGATCATCCGCCCCGCCTACGAGAGCATCATGGAGCCGCGGGAGTATATCCCGCTGGAAAACCGCTGATTTTTTGGCGGACAGCGGCGGAAATACTTGACAGAAGGGCGGCAGTCTGCTAAAATACTATGGCAATCGTTCACGAAGGCTGCTCCATTCGCACAGGATGGCGTATGCTGGTAGCCAAAATTCGAAGATTGTGATGAGCACATATATGGGGGAAGCGCCGGACAGCCCAACCGTTATGCGGCCGGAAGGCTCCCCTGAGTATGGCTCCCCAAGTCATGATCGAGAAAGAGGTGAAAACCATGAAGCAGGGCATCCATCCCAAGTACGTCGACTGCACCATCACCTGCGCTTGCGGCAACGTCATCCAGACCCGTTCCACCAAGCCGGAGATCCGCGTCGAAGTTTGCAGCAAGTGCCACCCGTTCTACACCGGCAAGCAGAAGCTGGTGGACACCGGCGGCCGCGTCGAGCGCTTCAAGCGCCGTTACAACATGGGCAAGTAATCCAGAATATTCAACGGCGGTGCCGCAGATCGCAATATCTGCTGCGCCGCCGTTTGCTGTCCGCCGCCCAAAAGGGGAAAGGAGCGCACCATGCCAGATTACCGCACCATTTCCGGGACATCCACCTTTACTTATGAGGAAAAGCGCAGCCGGTTTATCGCCATCGCTTCCTTTGCGGATACCGAGGAGGCCGCCCTTGCCGTGCTGGAAAGGGTCCGCGCGGCCAACCGCACCGCCCGGCACAACGTGTATGCCTACGTCCTGCGCCAGGGCGGCCGCACCCGCTATTCGGACGACGGCGAGCCGGCCAGGACGGCCGGGACCCCTGTGCTGGAGGCCATCGGCCATGCGGGGCTTTCGGACGTGATCGTGGTGGTCACGCGGTATTTCGGCGGGATCCTGCTGGGCACCGGCGGGCTGGTGCGGGCCTACACGGCGGCGGCTTCCGGGGCGCTGGCCGCGGCAGAAGTCGTCGCTATGCGCGAGATCGTCCGCTGCCAGGTGCGCCTGCCGTACCCGCTGTTCGAGCAGGCCCAGCGCCTGGTGGCCGGGGCGGGCGGCAAGCTGGAGGAACCGATTTACGACGACGCGGTGACGCTGCGCTGGAAGATGCCGGCCGGCACCCAGCAGGCGCTTTGCGCGGCTTTGGGCGAGCTTTCCCGCGGGGCGGCCGACGTGCAGGTGTCCGCGCCGGAATACGCCGCGTTTTGAGAAAAAACGGCGGCTGCCGGCCGGCTTGCTGACAGCCTGTGGGGAAAAATCCCCATCCCGGGCATTTTTTCCTGTTTGAGGAAGTGTTTTTTCCGTTTTTATCGTATTTATAGAATAGAACCGCTGAAAAGCGGTTTTGGGACGCAAAACAACCGCCGCATCGCCGGGGAAGGAGAGCCCATGACCATCCGCGAACAGACCGAGACGATCGAGCGCCTGACCCTGAGCCGCTATGCCGCGCTCAGCCAGGAAAGCCGCGGCCGGCGCAGGCCGGAGCAAGAAGACCCCATGCGCCCCTGCTACCAGCGGGACCGGGATCGGATCATCCACTGCAAGGCGTTCCGGCGGCTGAAGCAGAAGACCCAGGTCTTTCTTTCGCCGGAGGGCGACCATTACCGCACCCGCCTGACCCATACGCTGGAGGTGGCCCAGATCGCCCGGACCATCGCCCGCGCCCTGCGCCTGAACGAGGACCTGACCGAGGCCATCGCGCTGGGGCATGACTTGGGGCATACGCCGTTCGGCCATGCGGGCGAGCGGGCGCTGGACCAGCTGTGCCCCGGCGGCTTTGCCCATTACCGGCAGAGCCTGCGGGTGGTGGATTTCCTGGAAAAGGACGGCAGGGGGCTGAACCTTTCGTGGGAAGTGCGCAACGGCATCGTCACCCACACAAAGGGGACCTGGGCCCGCACGATGGAGGGGCGGACGGTGCGCATCGCCGACCACATCGCGTTCCTCAACCACGACATTGAGGACGCGATCTCGGCGGGGGTGCTGGACGCCGCCGCGCTGCCCACCGAGGCCACCCGGGTCCTGGGCGGGACCAAGTCCCAGCGCATCACCACCATGATCGCCGATCTGGTGGCCCACAGCCCGCGGGACAGCATGCAGTTCTCTCCCGAAGTGGAGGGCGCCTACAACACCCTCAAGGACTTTATGTATGCCACCGTCTATGTGGACAAGGAGGCCAAGCGGGAGGAGAAAAAGGTGGACAAGCTGGTGGGGGCGCTGTACGAGCGTTTGTGCGCCGAACCGGACCTGATGCCCAACTTTTATTTGCAGATCAGCTTCAACGAGGGCGTCGACCGGGCGGTGGCCGACTACATCAGCGGCATGAGCGACGAGTTTGCCACTCGCCTGTTCGAGGAGCTGTTCGTCCCCAAAAAATGGGCGGTCCTGTAAGGCGCTGCCGGCTGCTGCTGGCCGCGGCGGCGCTGGCGGCATTGCTGGCGCTGCTGGCGGGGCTGGTGCTTGGCAAAGTCCTGCAGCCCAATCTGCTGCTGGCGCGGCGCTACCCGGTGTGGGGCGTGGACGTCTCCCACTATCAGGGGACGGTGGACTGGCAGAAGATGGCGGAGCAGGGCGTCGGGTTCGCTTTTATCAAGGCGACCGAGGGCAGCGGGACGGTGGACGGGCAGTTCGAGGCCAATTTCCGCGGCGCGGCCGAGGCGGGCATCCCGTCCGGGGCGTACCATTTTTTCAGCTTTGACAGCGCGCCGGAAGCCCAGGCGGAACATTTTATCGGGACGGTCGGGGCGCTGTCCGGGCGGCTGCCGCCGGTGGTGGACGCCGAGTATTACGGCGGCTACTTTGCCGACCCGCCCCCAAAGGAAACGGTGCGCCGGAGCCTGCGCAGGCTTTTGGAGCTGCTGGAAGCCGAGTACGGCGCAACGCCTATCTTGTATACGACCTATCCTTTTTACATCCGCTATCTCCGCGGCGAGTTCGACGATGTGCCGCTCTGGCTGCGCAATGTGTACACGCCGCCGCTGCCCGGGCAGAAATGGCTGTTCTGGCAATACACCGACACCGCCCGCCTGGACGGTTACGACGGCGAAGAACCAAACATCGACCGGAATGTGTTCTCCGGCAGCCGGCAGCAGCTGCAAGCCCTGCTGCTGCCCTGACGGCACGACGGGAAGGAGGTGCCCGCGTTGATCCCCCATGAATATGTGCAGGAGGTCGTCCGCCGCAACGACATCACCGACGTGGTAAGCCAGTATGTGCAGCTGCGGCGGCGCGGGCGCACCTGCACGGGGCTGTGCCCCTTCCACAACGAAAAGACGCCCTCTTTTGTGGTTTACCCCGAAACGCAGAGCTTTTACTGTTTTGGCTGCGGCGCCGGCGGGGACGTTATCACCTTTGTGCGCAAGATCTCCAACCTGGGCTATGTGGAGGCGGTCAAGCAGCTGGCGTCCCGCGCCGGCATGCCACTGCCCGAGGAGGAGGACCAGGAGAGCCGCCAGCGCAGCCGGCTGCTGGAGATCAACCGCTGCGCAGCGCGCTACTTTTTTGAGCAGCTCAACGCCCAGACGCCGGAGGCCAACGCCGCCCGCGGCTACTGGCGGCAGAAACGCGGCCTGTCCGACGCGGCCATCCGCCGGTTTGGGCTGGGCTACGCGCCGGACAGCTTTACCGGGCTTCTGCACTATTTCAAGCGCCGCGGTTTCTCGGAGCCGGAGCTGGAGTCCTCCGGTCTGGTCAAGCGCAGCGCAAAGGGGAACCTGTACGACATCTTCCGCCACCGGGTCATGGTGCCCATCATTGACGTGCGGGGCAACATCATCGCCTTTGGCGGCCGCGTACTGGACGACTCCAAACCCAAGTACATCAACAGCCCCGAGACGATGGTCTACAAAAAGTCCCGCACGCTGTTTGCGCTGAACGTGGCAAAAAAGTCCCCCTCCAAGCGGTATATCCTGTGCGAGGGGTACATGGACGTTATCAGCATGCACGAGGCCGGCTTTGACACCGCCGTCTGCGCCTGCGGCACCGCCCTGACCGCCGAACAGGTCAAACTGCTCAGCGAGTACGCCGACGAGGTGGTGTTGAGCTACGACTCGGACGAGGCCGGCCAGAAAGCCACCGAGCGCAGTCTGGGGCTGTTTGCCAACAGTCCGGTGCGGGTGACGGTGCTTTCCATCCCCGGCGCCAAGGACCCGGACGAGTTTATCAAAAAATACGGCAGGGAACGGTTTGAGGCCATCTTGAACGGCACCGCCAACCCCACCGAGTTCGCGCTGGCCAAGCTGCGCCGGCAGTTCGATTTAAAGTCCGACGACGGCCGGTTGGAATATATCCGCCGCGCCATCGACATTTTGGCCGAGAATGCCAGCCCCACCGCCCGGGACGTCTATGCGGGCCGTATCGCCGAGGAGACGGGCGTTTCCAAGACGGCGGTCCTCAACCAGCTGCAGACAGCGCAGCGCGGCGCGGCCCGCAAGGCTTACCGGAAGCAGCAGCGGGAGATGGCGGGGCAGGGGATCGCGGCGTCCATCCGGGTGCCCTATGACAAGGGCGGCGACGCGGCGCTGGGAGCCGCCAGCGCGGGCCGGCAGCTGGTGGCCGCCATGCTCAAAAACCCCGACACCATCCCCTATATCCGACAGCACCTGACGCTGGACGACCTGGTCCTGCCCGAGATGCAGCAGGCCGCCAGGGCGATCTGGCAGCTGGCCGACGCCGGGCAGCCGGTCAACCTGACCAGCATCGGCCCGCTGGTGGACGAGGGCGTGGTGCCCCAGCTTTCGATGGTGCTGGCCCAGAACATCGACCTGACCCCCGCCCGGCGGGACATCGACATGTACCTGGAGCGCATCCGCCAGGCCAGGCCCAAAAGCACCCGGGCCGGCAAGACCAGCGACGACGAGTACCGCAGGCTGTTCGATTCCATCCGGAAGGAAAAAACTTCCGCAGGGAAAAACGGCGAAGCGCCGGAATAACACGGCAAAACGGGGAATACCATTGACGCGGCCCCATCCAAAGATCGGGCTGCGGCGTCCCCGCGGTTTACGCTATCCGCAGGCTGCCTGTTTGCAGCGTACACATATACGCGGCTCAGCCCGCACAAGACCGCCCGCCAGCCGGGCAAAAATGATCCAAAGGAGAACGTACTTATGGCAGAAAAGAAAAACGCCGTCCGCGAACTGATTGAAAACGGCCGCCGCAACGGCAAGGTGACCGCCAGCGAGATCAACGACGCGATGGAGGACAGCTCCTTCGACGTTGACCAGATGGAAAAGCTGTACGAGTCGCTGGAGAGCCACGGCATCGAGGTCATCGACGACGAGCCTGCCGACGCCGCGGTGGACGCCGCAGCCCTGACGGAGAGCACCGTAGACGAGTTCGAGGATTCACTTTCGGCGGAGGGCGTGTCCATCGACGACCCGGTCAAGGTCTATCTGAAGGAGATCGGCCGCGTGCCGCTGCTGACCCCCGACGAGGAGATCCAGCTGGCGTTGGACATCAAGGAGGGCGGCCCCAAGGGCGAGCGCGCCAAACAGCGCCTGTCCGAGGCCAACCTGCGCCTGGTCGTCTCCATCGCCAAGCGGTATGTGGGCCGCGGCATGCAGTTCCTTGACCTGATCCAGGAGGGCAACCTGGGCCTGATCAAGGCGGTGGAAAAGTTTGACCACACCAAGGGATTCAAGTTCTCCACCTATGCGACCTGGTGGATCCGCCAGGCCATCACCCGCGCCATCGCCGACCAGGCCCGCACCATCCGCATCCCGGTGCACATGGTCGAGACCATCAACAAGGTCAAAAAGGTCTCCAGCCAGCTGCTTCACGAGAACGGCCACGAGCCTTCCGCCGATGAGATCGCCGAGCGGCTGGATATGCCGGTGGACAAGGTGCGAGAGATCATGCGGGTGGCCCAGGAACCGGTCAGCCTGGAGACCCCCATCGGCGAGGAGGAGGACAGCCATCTGGGCGATTTCATCCCCGACGACGAAGCGCCCGTCCCCGCCGAGGCCGCCAGCCAGACCCTGCTGAAAGAGCAGCTGGCCGACGTGCTCAAGACGCTGACCCCCCGCGAGGAGAAGGTGCTGCGCCTGCGCTTTGGCCTGGAGGACGGCCGTCCCCGCACGCTGGAGGAAGTGGGCAAGGAGTTCAACGTCACCCGCGAGCGCATCCGCCAGATCGAAGCCAAGGCGCTGCGCAAGCTGCGCCATCCCAGCCGCAGCAAGAAACTGCGGGACTTTTTGGATTGATGTGAGGCGTTTCTGCCTTTGCAGAAAACGCTGAAAGCCGCCGCCATCCGTGTTCGAAGTTCGAACGGATGGCGGCGGCTTTTGTTTTTTGCAGAGCGTTGTTTATCGCCCAGGTCGCTTTGCGGCGGGATGTATTCCAGCAGTTCGCCGACGCTTACATCCAACACCCGGCAAAGCCGCGCCGGCGCAGCCAGGCCGGCCCGGGCAACCTGGTTTTTCTTTCTGAAACTTACACCATGCGAAATTTTGCGCTCGGATTTCTGCAAGCAGGAAGCGAAGCGGTTCCGGGGGAAGGAGCAGGCAGTGAATGGTTACGATCATCCGGACCGGCCTGCGAGGACCTGGTGCACGCGGACGACCTGCCGGTAATATCACATCCGACCGGATTTGTCAAGCCCGCCGGCACGGCGCGCCGTTGCCAAAATGCCCATACCGCCGGGAGCGGACGGATTTGTCAAGCCCTGTTTTTGGGGCAAAACCCGGCAGATTGACCAAATACATTACACCAGCCCGGGCGTTTCACGCTGCGAGAAAAAATCCGACCAAATGCCGAAAAAGCGCTTGACAATGCGCCTTTGATAGAGTATACTGACTTAGTATCACAAAAATGGAATAGAGCGCCCTAAAGGCAGTTGGCTGTGCAAGCCAAATCGAAAAGTTTGTGCAAAACGCCGAAGATTTGCCCCCACATCCGCCTGCCGCAAAGCCGCCTTGCCCACTTTGTCAATCTTGAGAATAGGAGTGGTTGCGTTTTATGGTAAAGGTCAGGCCCGTACAAAACGGCAGAACGACCCGAATGAGCTTCTCCCGGATCAGCGAAGTCATTGATATGCCCAACCTGATCGAGATCCAGAAGAACTCATACAACTGGTTCCTGGAAGAAGGCCTGCGCGAGGTCTTTCATGACATTGCCGCCATTGAGGACTACACCGGCAACCTGGTTCTGGAATTTGTCGACTATCGTCTGGACAAGCATCCCAAATATACCATTAAAGAGTGCAAGGAGCGCGACGCGACCTATGCGGCCCCGCTGTATGTCACCGCGCGTCTGTTCAACAAGCAGACCGGCGAGGTGAAGGAGCAGGAGATCTTCATGGGCGATTTCCCGCTGATGACCGACTCCGGTACCTTTATCTCCAACGGCGCCGAGCGCGTTATCGTCAGCCAGCTGGTCCGCTCCCCCGGCGTTTACTATGCCTCCACCAAGGACCGCACCGGCAAGGATCTGTTCACCGCCACCATGAACCCCAACCGCGGCGCATGGCTGGAGTACGAGACCGACTCTTCCGATGTGTACTATGTCCGCATCGACAAAAACCGCAAGCTGCCCGTCACGGTGCTGCTGCGCGCGCTGGGCCTGGGCACCGACGAGCAGATCCGCCAGTTCTTCGGCGATTCGGAGCCCAAGATCAACGCCACGCTGGAGAAGGACACCACCCACTCCACCGAGGAAGGCCTGCTGGAAGTTTACCGCAAGCTGCGCCCCGGCGAGCCCCCGACGGTGGAGAGCAGCCGCAGCCATCTGGACGCGCTGTTCTTTGACGCCCGCCGCTACGATCTGGCGCGGTTCGGCCGCTACAAGATGAACAACAAGCTGTCGCTGGCCCGCCGCATCGCAGGCCTGCGCGCCGGCGAGGACGTGATCGCCCCGCTGACCGGCGAGCTGCTGATCGCAAACGGCGAGAAGATCGACCGCGAGAAGGCCGACGAGATCGACGCCGCCGGCGTCACCCGCATCAAGGTGCTGATCGACCAGAAGGTGGGCGATCCGGTGCCCTTCATCGTCATCTCCAACGGCTGCGTGAACGCCCAGCCTTTCTTCAGCTTTGACGTGGAGAAGGAGGCCGGCATCAACGAGCGCGCCAGCCTGGCCGGCATCCGCGAGATCCTGGACGCCACCTCCGATCCGGAGGAGCAGAAAGAGCTGCTGCGCAAAAACCGCGACAAGCTGATCAGCCGCACCGTGACGGTGGACGACATCTTCGCCTCGGTCAACTACATGCTGGGCCTGGACCACGGCGTGGGCACCACCGACTAGATCGACCACCTGGGCAACCGCCGCGTGCGCAGCGTGGGCGAGCTGCTGCAGAACCAGTTCCGCATCGGCTTCTCCCGCATGGAGCGCGTCATCCGCGAGCGCATGACCCTGCAGAATCAGGAGACCGGCGAGATCACCCCCCAGAGCCTGGTCAACATCCGCCCCGTCGTGGCGGCCATCAAGGAGTTCATCGGCTCCAGCCCGCTGTCCCAGTTCATGGACCAGAACAACCCCCTGGCCGAGCTGACCCACAAGCGCCGTCTGTCCGCCCTGGGCCCCGGCGGCCTGTCCCGTGACCGCGCCGGTTTCGAGGTCCGCGACGTGCATTACACCCACTACGGCCGCCTGTGCCCCATCGAGACGCCGGAAGGCCCCAACATCGGACTGATCTCCTACCTGGCGACCTTTGCCAAGATCAACAAGTACGGCTTTATCGAGGCCCCCTACCGCAAGGTGGACAAGGGCACCGGCCATGTCACCGACGAGGTGGTCTATATGACCGCCGACGTGGAGGACGAGTACATCGTCGCCCAGGCCAACGAACCGCTGGACGAGAACAACTGCTTTGCCCGTCCCCGCGTCTCCGGCCGCCACCGCGACGACATCCAGGAGTTTGCCCGCGAGCAGGTGGACTTCATGGACGTTTCGCCGCGAATGATGGTCTCGGTGGCCACCGCGTCCATCCCCTTCCTGGAGAACGACGACTGCAACCGTGCGCTGATGGGTTCCAACATGCAGCGCCAGGCGGTGCCCCTGATGGTCACCCAGCAGCCCATCGTTGCCACCGGCATGGAGTACAAGGCCGCCACCGACTCCGGCGTCTGCATCCTGGCCGCCCGGCCGGGCACCGTCGAGTATGTGGACGCCGAGAAGATCGTGGTCCGCTGCGAGGACGGCTCCGCCGATACCTATGAGCTGATCAAGTTCATGCGCTCCAACCAGGGCACCTGCAACAACCAGCGGCCCATCGTCGCCGTGGGCGACACCGTCAAGGCCGGCGAGGTCATTGCCGACGGTCCCGCCACCAAGAACGGCGAGATCAGCCTGGGCAAGAACGCCCTGGTGGGCTTCATGACCTGGGAGGGCTACAACTACGAGGATGCCGTTCTGCTCAACGAGAAGCTGGTGCGCGAGGACGTTTATACCTCCATCCACATCGAGGAGTACGAGACCGAGGCCCGCGAGACCAAGCTGGGACCCGAGGAGATCACCCGCGACATCCCCAACGTGGGCGACGACGCGCTGAAGGATCTGGACGACCGCGGCATCATCCGCGTGGGCGCCGAGGTCACTTCCGGCGACATCCTGGTGGGCAAGGTCACCCCCAAGGGCGAGACCGAGCTGACCGCCGAGGAGCGCCTGCTGCGCGCCATCTTTGGCGAGAAGGCCCGCGAAGTGCGCGACACCTCGCTGCGCGTGCCCCACGGCGCCTACGGCATCGTGGTGGACGTCAAGGTGTTCACCCCCGACAACAGCGACGAGCTGCAGCCCGGCGTGCGCGAGCAGGTCCGCGTCTACATCGCCCAGAAGCGCAAGATCAGCGTGGGCGACAAGATGGCCGGCCGTCACGGCAACAAGGGCGTTGTCTCCCGCATCCTGCCGCAGGAGGATATGCCCTTCCTGCCCGACGGCACCCCGCTGGACATCGTGCTGAACCCCCTGGGCGTTCCGTCCCGTATGAACATCGGTCAGGTGCTGGAAGTCAACCTCGGCTACGTCGCCAAGGCGCTGGGCTGGAAAGTCCAGACCCCGGTCTTTGACGGCGCGCATGAAAGCGATTTACGCGACTGCTTCGCCGATGCGCGCGAAAAGTGGCACAGCGAGAACGCGCCCGAATATCCCACCAAGCTCAACCGCCTGATGGGCGAAAAGGGCCACATCATCGACTTCAGCAAGATCGACCTGACCGACGACGGCAAGACCACCGTCTATGACGGCCGCACCGGCGAAAAGTTCCCCTCCAAGGTCACGGTCGGCTATATGTACTACCTCAAGCTGCACCACCTGGTGGACGACA
>DWVD01000103.1 GCA_019120395.1 Candidatus Gemmiger faecigallinarum | reverse complement strand
TTGTCAAAGGCACAGTGGCCAATCTCGTCAATAATCAGGCAAGAGGGGCGCACAAGGCCATTGAGACAGGAATCGGTCTTTCCGGAACGTCTGGCTGCCGTGAATCTGTCCCGGAGTTCGGATGCCTTAATGAAATAGGTTTTCAACCCATGCTGGCAGCAGGCGTATCCGAAAGCTTGTGCCAGATGTGTTTTACCTGTACCTGCCGGACCAATAAAGGCTAGGTTTCGGTGAGAGTAGATGGCATTCAAGGACGCCAGAACCTTCAGACGCTCCACATCTTTCCCCTTGAGCAGTGAGAAATCAAAGTTCTCAAAGGTTTTAGGCACCTTTGTAGGAAGGCGGCTCAGTTTCAACAAAGTCTGGATAGTGGTCTGCTGCTTCTTTTCGCTGAGATAGGAAAAGAGCATTTGCACGGCTTCTAATCCAGTCTCTGAGAATTCCTGGTCTTCCGCGAACAGCGCAAATTCCTCTGCGGAAAGATCCAGCTTTAAAACAGAGGCAGCGGTTGCCACCTGCTCAAAGATTGTTTCCTTCATACCTGGTCCTCCTTGTCAAAATCAAATTTGGCAAAGGAAAGATCCTGCGAGGATTTTGGAAGCTGTAAAATCTGTGTTTGCACGGGTGCTGTAGGGAACTCTTCAGGCTGTACCAAGGATTCGTATTGCCCCTCACAGAAACTGTCAGTGCGGCTCCAGGTAACGGTATGTGTAACCAGCAACACTTTCAGATCGGCAGAATAGATGCGCAACAAATCACCGCTGCGCTCCACTCTGGCTGTTGCGCCAGGATAGCTGTAAGGCACTCCAAAACGCCGACCCTCGTAATTTACAAAACCGTCAAAGGATATTTTTCTTTCCGGGCAGAGATAGAAACGGACGGCATCCTCCGGAACCATGCGCAATTGTTCTCCACATATGGTTTCGTGAATCTTTTGAGGCGCACCATCCACAGTGCGGCGGTAGGTTCCGTTCTGTTTGTTGCACCATTCCAGCGCCTGCCAGTTGAGGTCTGTAAGATCACAGAACACCCGGTCAGCCAGGAAATTGTCCTTCACAAAACGCACCAATCGCTCCACTTTTCCCTTGGTGAAGGGATGCCGTGGCTTGCAAAGTTTTGTCTCGAAGGTAAGGGTCTGCATAAAGGCTTCGTAGTCTTTCTGCCAGACTGGATGGCCATCCAGATCTCGGTGCAGTACAACGCTCTTCATGTTGTCGGTTAACACAAAACGCGGAACCCCCATGTACTGGAAAGCGTGGATCATCCCAATAAACAGGTTTTCCTGCCGGGCATTGGGGAAGAACTCAATATACCGCTGTCCGCAATGGTGGCAAATCATAGCAAAGCAGGCAACTCGGTAGGTCTGCCCATTGTAATCCAGAACATCAGTGAATCCCCAATCCATCTGGTAAGCTTCACCGGGCTTTGTGACGTACCGGCGGCCACGGTTTCCCTGCGCCGCAACCAACTGGCGCTTGGCTGGAATAAGGTGTTTGTGGGCGGCGATATACTCTTTTACAATGGTTGCCCCGCCTTCAAAACCGGCCTGTCGCAAACGCTCCAACACTACAGAGGAGTTCTTGACTCCTTGGCGCAACAAACTGTCCAACAGGCCGGTATAACCGCTGAGTTTTGTGACCGTATGTTTACTGCCTTTGGTGCTCCGAGGCAAATCTTGGAAGCTGTTTTTCTTGAGTCTGCGCAGTCTGCTACGAGATACGCCGGTTCGTCGTTCTAATTCGGCCAAGTTGATACGTTCCAGGGAAAAGGAGTCTCCCTGGAACGCCTTCATTTCTTCTATGGCTTGTGCTATACTTGGTGCAAAGCCATTACCATTTTGCTCTTTCATCGCTATTCCTTTCCACTGGGTTGTTGGCTCTTTCCAGTGTACAGGATTTAAAAGAGCATCGGTAGTGGCTTTATCTTTTCCGACCAAATTTGGTCTCGAACGCCCGACACTTGAAGGTTAGTTTCTCCCGACCCGAATACTGAAGCGACGGAGGGATGAGTGCAATCATTCCTCCGTCGCGCTTTTGGAATAGATTCAAGATAGGGGATAGAAACCATGTGATTGTGATCTGATTAACACGCATACGCCTGTCACTTTTCCGGCCGATTGAGCTATGGCAGGATACAATCTTAAAACAGATGATTTTCGGGGCAACAAAAAACGCGATGGAACGATATGTTCCATCGCGCGGTGGCTGCCCCTCTCGGACTTGAACCGAGGACACCCTGATTAACAGTCAGGTGCTCTAACCGACTGAGCTAAGGGGCAATATATTGTAGGTACGCTGATTTTCGGTGCCCTGATTAACTTACAAGCGGTAGGCGAATGATGCTAAGGAAGAAATGCAAAACATTAACCACGCATCGTTAGCACTAACCGACTGAGCTAAGGGGCATCGCCTGTTTGAATCAGCTTTACCAGTATAGCGCGGCGGGCAGGGATTGTCAAGCATTTTTTGAAAAAACTTTTGCAGCGGGGGCTACGGGCGGCGGGGGCTACAGGCAGTGCGGAACGTGCGCGGCGGCCTGCGGCGGTGGGCGGGTGCCATGCGGGACGCAGGCGGGCCGGGGGCGGCGCGGGCGCAAAAGGGCGAAAGCGGCGGCGGGGCGACAGGCTCCGCCAAACTTTTTGTGCGGCGGCTGTTATGCTGGGGGTGCCGGGCCGGTATGGCGGCCCGGGGAAGGAGATACCCCATGAAACGACCCATGAAGCAAAAAGTACAAACCGCGCTGGCGCTGGCGGCGCTGCTGCTGGCGGCGGTCTGCCTGGGCTGGGCGGCGCTGACCGGGCTGCGGGCGGCGGCGGGCGCGGTCAGCGGCGCGGTGCTGGCCGCCGTGCTCCCGGCGGTGTGAGGGCCCCGCCATGACCGAAAAGCGGTTTATGAAGATATTCCTGTGCCTGGCGTCGCTGTGCACGGCGCCGCTGCTGCTGGGGCCCGCCATGCTGCGCCCGGCCGGGCGCGCCGCCCCGGCGGCACAGCGCGCAGCCGTGCAGCGGGCCGCGCCTGCCACACAGGAGAGCGCCCGCGCTCTTGGCGGCGGCGAAGCGGCCGCCCCCTGGCCGGAGGGCGTGCTGCAGCTGCGCCAGCAGGCGGTTTGCGGTGCGGACGGGCTGTACACCGTCACGCTGGAAGCCTGGGCCGCCGGGCCGCTGCCGGAAGGCGACTGGCCCGGCGGGGAGGCGGTGCTCGCCTACACGCTGACCGGCGGGCTTGCCTTTGGCCCCGATACCGCCGTCCACGCCTATGCGATCGACAAGACCCGCAGCGGCTGGGCGGCCGTTAAGCAGGAATGCCCGGACCTGCGCATCGCCGCCGACGCGCAGGCCGGCACGCTGTGCGTGAGCGGGTTTGACTACACGGCGCGGGCCGTGACCGAAAAACCGGCGCTGGACGGCAACGGCCACACGACCTACGGCGCCAAGCTCGTTGTGCGGCTGAGCGGCCTGCGCGCCGACTATGCCGCCACGTTCGGCGGCCAGGGGCTGCCGGTGGGCGGCGGGGGCGTTTACACGGCCGACCCGGACGGCGGCGGGGCGCTGTGCGCGCCGCTGCCGCCCGCGGCCGTGGATGTGCCGCTGCGCTGCGCTTACGCCCCGGCCGACCAGCGCCTGCAGCCGGGGGAGGCGGTCAACTTCGGCTACATGATCAACCCGCCGGACGGCCGCGCCGGAATGATGCCGGACGGGCGCAACAACGCCGCCTGTTCGCTGTGCTATACCGTCAGCGACGCCAACGGCCCGGTGGCCGAGTACGAAGTCCCGGCCGGGCTGCCGGTGGGCGCCGGGCACTGGACGCGCACGCCGGACCCGGCCCCGGTGCTCGCCGCCGGGCAGGCGCTGCGGTATACGGTGACGGTCACGCTGTGTTCGGCGCGCATGCCCGCCGCAGACCCGCCGCCCCAGGGCAGCGCCGCCCGCCTGGTCCTGCAGAGCGAGGCCTGCGTCACCGCCGAAAAATGACCCCGCGCCGCCGCGTTCCCGCCGCCTGCCGGCGCGGGAACGTTTTTTTCATCGTCGCCCCGTTGCGTTTGCGGCCGTCTCTTGTTATAATACATCTATAAAAAGGAAACGTGTAAAAAAGCGGGGGAAATCGTTGTGCCAAAAATCGACGTGACCAAATTCATAGAGCAGAGCGGTATCCGCAAGACGCGCTTCGGCGGCTATGAAACGCAGGATGTGCGCCAGGCGATGCAGGCGCTTTGTATAGAATATGAGCAGCGGCTCAAGCGGGCCGAAAACCACGCCAAGGCTCTGGGCCAGCAGTACAGCGCCCTGGAGCAGCACTGCCAGACCCTGACGGCGCAGAACCGCCGCCTGTCGGAGCAGAGCGCCGCCCTGGCCGGGAACAGCGAGGCATCCTCCCGCCGCCGCAGCGAGCTGGAGGACCGCGTCGCCAGCCTGAAGGAGAAAAACCATTCCCTGGGCGACCAGTGCGCCGTGCTGCAGCTGAAAAACTCCGACCTAAAAAAAGAGAACGATGCGCTGAAGGAACAGGCCGCCCAGGCGCAGGCAGAGCTGCGCATCAAGGGGCGCGACCTGGACAACGACCGCGCCGCGCTGCGCGCCGAACGCCAGCAGCGCCTGGACGAAGCGGACGAGCAGGCCCGCCAGATCGTGGAGCACGCCCGCCGCAAGGCGGACCGCATCACGGCCGAGGCGGACGAAAAGGCCCGCGCCGTCCTTACCACCGCCAAGGAACAGGCCCACGCCCAGGCCCGCCGCCTGGTTGAGAGCGCGGCGACCGAAGCCAACGAGGTGCAGAACGCCAACCAGCTGCGGCTCAACAGCATCCGCGAGGAGGTCCGCACGCTGGAGCAGCGCCGCGAAAAGCTGATCGACTTCCTCAACCGCATGGCGCGCGAGCTGATGCAGGTCGAGGGCACCGCCAAAGACGAGGAAGCGCCGGAGCTGATCCCCGAGCCGATCGAGCACGGCGACCCCTTTGAGGTGCCCCACCTGCAGGAAGTGCCCACCCCGCCGGTGGAGCTGGACCTGGGGCCGGAGGCCATCGCCCGCGCGGTGGACGAGCTGCGCGCCCAGGCGGCTGCCGAAGAGCAGGAGGCGGCGGAAGCGCAGGCGCAGAGCCCCGCCGCGTCCGCCGCGCCGCCGCAGCAACCGGCCCCGCAGCCCAAGCCGGCCCCGGCCGACCATGACCCGACCCGCCAGACCGGCCCGGCGCTGACCGAAGTGCCGGGGGCGATTTTCTCCTCGCCCATTGTGCGGCAGGAGGAAAACCTGCCGGATGAAGAACCGCCCGCCGCGGTTCCGCGCCGCCCGGTGATGCCGCAGCTGGCCGACGACGAAGAACCCGCCGCGGCCGAACCGCGCCCCGGGCGCGACCGCGTGCTGCGCGCGCTGCGCGGGCTGCACCGCCGCCTGGCGCGGACCGGCGCGGCTGCCCGCTGAGGTGCCTGCCGTGAAGAATTTGCTGCGTTCCGTTTTTGGTTTCCACCGTTTTTGGGCGGCGTTTGCCGCCGCTTTTGCGGCCCTCTGCCTGGCGGCAGGGGGCCTGCCCGTGCGCGCGCTGGATGCGCAGGCGGTCGGCGGTTTCACCGGTTTTTCAATCGAGCAGGTCTATGTCAATGTGCCGGAGCTGGATGTGTTTGTCACAGCCCAGGATGATACCGGCAGCCCCATCGACCCGATGCTGGTCCAGGCGGCCGGGGTCGAGCTGTACATCGGCGAGGAAAAGATCCCCACCGGCAACATCGGCATGGCCAGCGAACCCATCTGTTATCTCGTCGTCATTGACAACAGCACGGCGATTTTGAAGGACGACCTCGCCGCCGTGCGCGGCGCGGTGCGCACCCTGATCAAAAACAAGGGCGAGCGCGACCAGATCGCGCTGTACACCACGGCGGGCGGCCCGGCCTGCGTGCTGCCCGCCACCGACGACGGCGCGGCCGCCATGCGCGCGCTGAGCGGCATCAGGCAGGCGGCCGGGGAGCTGGACGTGACCAGCCTGGTCACGTCCGTTTACAGCGATGTGAACGCGGCGTACCAGAGCCTTGCGCCGCGCAAATGCCTGTTGCTGTTTACCGACATCATGCAGACGGCCGCCAACCCGGCGCTGCTGGCCGGTCTGGCGGGCGATGCGTCCGAACAACTCAACATGGCCATGACCGCCTTTGCCGTCGGCCAGCCGGAGGAAAAGGAGGCGGTTGAACCCCTCGCCGCGCTGACCGGCGGCCGCCTGGTCACCGCCACGCGCGCGGAACTTTCCCGCGCCGTGACCGGCCGCCAGCAGGCGCTGGCCAACGTGCTGGAATTCAAGACCGAAGTCGACCTTTCGCTGTACGGCGAGCGGCTGGACACGCTGACCGTGACGGTGCCCAGCCTTGGCTCCGCCGTGCGGGACGAGACTTCGGTCTACATGGGCCACCGCCTGGCCAGCCCCGCCGTGACCGGCGTGACGCTGACCGGGCGCGATACGCTGACCGTCACCTTCAACCAGGCGGTCTCCAACGCCGACAACGCCCGCCGCTTTGCCATCAGCAGCGACGATATCTGGGGCTGGCGGCCGTCCATCCGCGCCGTGGAGCTCAGCGAGGACGGCATGACCGCCACGCTGACGCTGGAGCCGCTGTACAGGGGCCGGTACGACCTGCGCCTGCGCAAGGTGGCCAGCCGCCTGACGCCCGCCAATGTCAGCGACGCCGACGCCGTGACGAGCTTTACGGTCGAAGACTGGCCGCCCGACAGCATGTTCTACCTGCGGCGCTTCCGGGGCCCGGCGGCGGTGCTGGGCGCGGCGCTGCTGCTGTTGGCCGTGCACGGGCTGTGGCAGCGCCTGCGCGACCGCGAGGCCGAAAAGACCGCCGAAGCCGAGCATCTGCTGGAATCGGCCGCCGAGGCCGCCAACACGCTGCCCACGCGCTGGCTGACGCTGTATGTGCGCACCCGCCGCACCGTGGCCGACACACGCTGGACCGGCCAGGTGCAGGGCAGCCTTGTGGTCGGCACAGACCCGGAACAGTGCGATCTGTGCATCGAGGACCACCGCGCCGCGCCGCAGCACTGCATCCTGTGGGTCGAGGACGACCGCGTGCTGGTGCAGGCGCTGGGCAGCGCGGTCGTACAGGTACAGGGCCAGCGCATCGGCGACGCCCATGTGCTGCACAACAACGATGTGATCAAGCTCGCCCGCACCACGCTGCGGGTGGTGCTGTAAAACCAATTTGCTTTTGGCCTGCCGGAAAGGAGCCGCCCGCATGAAACTATCCAAATGTGAAAACGGACATTTTTTTGACAGCGACAAATATCCCGAATGCCCCTACTGCAACCCGGCGCTGAAAAGCGGCGGCGGCATTGTGCAGACGCAGGACGCCGCCGCGCCCGAAGCCGTGCCCAGCGGCCCGGTGGCGGGCTGGCTGGTCGTGACCGAAGGCCCCGGCCGCGGGCGGGACCTGCGCCTGGGCGAAGGCCGCAGCTTTCTGGGCACGGGCGCGGACGGCGCGCCCTGCCTGCTCAGCGCCGACGCGCCGCTGTCCGCGCGCGTCGCAGCCGTAGCCTATGACCCCAAGGACGGCAGCTTTACGCTGGTGCCCGGTTCGGCCAGCGAACTGTGCTACCAAAACGGCCAGCGCCTGCTGGTCCCGCAGCCGCTGGCCGCGGGCGATACGCTGGCGCTGGGCAAGGCGTCGCTGCGGTTCGTGCCGTTTTGCGGCGAATTCCGCTGGTAAGGCCCCGCCGGAAAGGAAGTGAAGCATTTTGGCCAGTGAGATCGTTTTGATCGTGACCGAACAGCGCAACCGCCAGCGCATCCTGCTGCCGGCCGCCAAGGCCCCCTGCAGCTTCGGGCGCGGGGCGCGCTGCGATTATGTGCTGCGCCGCAATAACGTCGGCGACCGCCAGTTCACGCTGGAATATGACGGGGAAAGCTGGCAGCTGCGCGACGACGGCAGCGGGTCCCC
>DWVD01000011.1 GCA_019120395.1 Candidatus Gemmiger faecigallinarum | reverse complement strand
CTGCGCACGGTGACGGAGCCGCCCTCCAGGCAGCAGACCGCCGCGGCGATGGCCGCGACCACCTCGCCGGGGATGCCGGCCTCCACCGCAGGAGCAGGCGCGGGCGCAGCCTTGCGGGCGGCGGGAGCGGCGGCGGATACCGACCGGTCCAGCTCGGCGCGGGCGGCGTCCTGCCGTTTCTTGTTCAGGCTGTCGAACAGCTTGCCTTCCAGCATGATGATGAGGCACAGCACCACCAACAGACCGAACACCAGCACCAGGCTGGTGGAGACGAGCGAGCCGTCAAAGCCGGTCAGGCCGCCGGCTGCAAGCAGCATTGCAGGATTCATAAGACAAGTTCCTCCTATTGAAAATCTTGGCGGATGATATAGTACCGCCCGCCCGGACTGGCCGCCCGGGCGGGCAAAGGCCGAAATCAGATATATTATAACACAGCGCCCGGTTTTTGGGTAGATTTTTGAAAAATTTTTGAACATTTTTTTCGACGCGCCAATCTTGAAAAACCGTCCCGCCAGCGCTATACTGGACCTGCGGCAGCCGCCGCAGAATATGCGCTGTACCCCGAAGAAGGGACGGCAGCAGGAGGAAAACTGAATATGAAAATGAGCAAGAACGTCCGCTATCTGACCCAGCTGGCGCTGTTGACCGCGCTGATGCTGGTGATGGCCAACACCTTTCTGGGCTATATCCGGGTCGGAGTGCTGACCATGAGCCTGATGACCGTCCCGGTTGCCATCGGCGCCATGCTGTGCGGCCCCGGCGCGGGGGCCTGGCTGGGGTTTGTGTTTGGCATGACCAGCTTTTTCAACGCCGTCAACGGCACCGGCGGCCTGACCGCCTACGCCTTCCAGTACGACCCACTGCTCTGCTTTGTCATGTGCGTGGGCGCGCGGGTGCTGTGCGGTTTGCTGGTGGGGCTGCTCTACCGCGCCCTAGCCAGGGCGCTGCCCTCCCGCCAAAAGCTCTGCTGTGTGCTGGGCGGCCTGTGCGCCCCGGTGCTGAACACGGTGCTGTTCATGGGCAGCATGGTGGCGTTCTTTTATAATATGGATTTTGTGCAGCAGCAGGTGGCCAGGCTGGGCGCGGCCAACCCGCTGATGTTCGTGATCCTGACCGTCGGCGTGCAGGGCGCCCTGGAAGCCGTGATCTGCACCGTCGTCTCGGCGGCAGTCACCATCCCCCTGAAAAAGGTCCTGAGATCCTGACGGGCCGGCGTCGGCCTGCCAAAACTTCGTTTTTACCGCGTGCCGGGACACCCCGGCATGCGGTTTTTGTATTCCCCGCCCTTTTCCCGCATCGGCCGGCGGGCAGATTTTCCGCGCCGCACCGGCCGGCCGCACTTGCCGTTTGCCTGCGGGCAGGGTATAATGATTTATGTATATCCACCCGCCCGCGCCGTATCGGCGCAGGCGGGGCGGGACCCTATATGCAAGACCAGCCGCCTTGCCGGCTGTTTGGGAGGGCAAAACGCCATGTCTGAATTTATCCCCCTTTCGGTGCCCAACTTTGGTGAAAAGGAGGCCGACGCCGCCCGCGCGGCGGTGCTGTCCGGCTGGGTGTCCACCAGCGGCGCCCGCGTCGCCGAGTTTGAGCAGGCCGTCGCCGGTTATGTGGGCATGCCCCAGGCGGTGGCCGCCAACGCCGGCAGCTCGGCGCTGCACCTGGCCGCCATGGCCGCGGGCATCGGCCCCGGCGACGAGGTCATCGTGCCCACGCTGACCTTTATCGCCGCCGTCAACCCGCTGACCCGCTATGTGGGCGCCGAGCCGGTGTTCATCGGCTGCGACGACTCGCTGTGCATCGACCCGGACGCGGTGGAGGATTTCTGCGCCAACCGCTGCACGATGCGCGACGGCAAGCTCTACAACAACAAAACCGGCGCCCATGTCAAAGCGCTGGGCGTGGTGCATGTGTTCGGCAACATGGCGGACATGCCCCGCCTTTTGGACATTGCCCGCCGCTACGGCCTGACCCTGATCGAGGACGCCACCGAGGCGCTGGGCACCCATTACACCGCCGGCCCGCTGGCGGGCAAATTTGCCGGCGCCATGGGCGACGTCGGCTGTTACAGCTTCAACGGCAACAAGATCATCACCACCGGCGCCGGCGGCATGCTGGTGTCCAACCATGCCGACTGGGCCGCCCGCGCCAAGCACCTGTCTACCCAGGCCAAGACCGACACGCTGCAGTTTCTGCACGACGAGGTGGGCTACAACTACCGCATGACCAACGTGCAGGCCACGCTGGGCCTGGTGCAGCTGGACCGGCTGGAAGGCTTCATCGCCCACAAGAAGATCCGCTACGACCAGTACGCGGCCGGCCTGGACGGCAAGCGCGGGCTGCGCATCCTGCCTTTCCGGGACGAAAGCCAGGGCGTGCGGCCCAACCGCTGGTTTTACAGCCTGTACCTGGGCGAGAGCGGCCTGGACCGGGACGACGTCATTGCCCGGCTGCAGGCGCAGGGCATCCAGACCCGGCCTATCTGGGCGCTGATCCACGAGCAGGCCGACTACCCCAAAAACGAGGCCTACGCGCTGGACAAGGCGCTGGACTACCGCCGCCGCATCGTCAACCTGCCCTGTTCCACCGATTTGACCGAGGAAGCCTGCCAGCGGGTCATTGACGCCGTCCTGGCGCTGTAAGCGGCGCCCGCCCCGCAGACCTTTGCAGCAAGGGGAGCCTTTGGGACGCCTGCCGGTAAATCTCGCATGGTAGGGCGGGCGTTCACGCCCGCCGCGAACCTGGCCGCAGCCGCAAACCTCCTCGGCGGGCGAAATCGCCCACCCTGCAGATCCTCCGCAAGCGCCCGCCAACCGTTTTGCCGGCAACCTGCCGCCAGGCGTCCCGGGCCGATGAAAATCATCGGCCCCTACGCATCACAAACCGGCAGGCAGTACCTCTGCGTAGGGGGCGATGCCTGCATCGTCCCGCAAAGCTGCCGCCGGCCCGCCGTTTTTTGGCCTTCCCGCTCGCCGCAAACTTTTTGCTGCCGCCTATCGCCCGGGCAAGAGCAAACTCTCTTGCCGGCCGATTTTTCGAGTGCGCAAACGCGCACGGACCACCGCGATTCTTCATTCCCATCTCCTCATTTCCAATTTGAACACCCCCAAGGGAGGAACCCCCTTTGCTGAAAGTGGAAGAGCTGTTCATCGCGCCCGACGCGACGATTCTGGACAGCATGAAAAAACTGGACGAGACCGGCCAGCGCATCCTGTTCATCGCCCCGGAGGGCAAACTGCAGGCGGTGCTGACCGACGGCGACCTGCGCAAGTTCCTTTTGCGCGGCGGCACGCTGGAGGACACGATCTCCCACGCCGCCAACTACCATCCCAAAAGCCTGCCGGTGACCGAGCGCGGCCGCGCCCGCAGCCTGATGAAGGAGTACGGCATCGACGCGGTGCCGATTTTGGACCGCAGCGGCGTCGTCACTGACATCGTGTTCGCCCACGGGCTGGATATCGACAACCGCAAGCAGGCGCCCATCCCGGTGGTGATGATGGCCGGCGGTCTGGGCACCCGGCTGTACCCCTACACCAAGATCCTGCCCAAGCCGCTGATCCCGGTGGGCGAGCACCCCATCGCCGAGCTGATCATCGACCGGTTCCGGGATTTCGGCTGCCGCCGGGTCATCATGATCGTCAACTACAAAAAGAACATGATCAAGTCCTATTTCGGCGATCTGGAGACCGACTACACGGTGGAGTTCGCCGACGAGGAGCAGTTCATGGGCACCGGCGGCGGGCTGTGCCTACTCAAAGGCAAGATGGATTCCACCTTCTTCTTTACCAACTGCGATACGCTGCTGGACGTGGATTTCGGCGACGTGTACGCCTACCACAAGCGCCAGGGCAACCTGATCACGATGGTCTGCGCCTTCAAGCACTATACCGTGCCCTACGGCGTGGTGGAGCTGGGCCACGACGGCGGCATCGCCGCCATGCGGGAAAAGCCGGAGCTGAATTTTTTGACCAACACCGGCGTCTACGTGGTGGAGCCCCGCGTGGTGGAGGAGATGCGCGACGGCGAGAAGATCGGCTTCCCCGACGTGATCGAGCGATACCGCGCCGCCGGCGAAAAAGTCGGCGTCTACCCCATCAACGAGAGCTGCTGGATGGACATGGGCCAGATGGAAGAGCTGGAAAAAATGCGCCGCAAGCTGGAGGAGCAGACGTAAGACCTGCCGGATGCACACCCCCTGTGCCGGGGCAGCCCGGCAGGATACCTCCGGGGCCGGGCGGCAATGCACCCTTCCGTCATCACTGACGCGCATCCACCTTCCCTTGCAGGGAAGGCTTTGCGAACGCCCCTCCTGAAAGCCTCCCCTTGCAGGGGAGTTGGATGCGCCGTAAGGCGCAGACGGAGGGGTACGGCACTTTCCTGGGCCTTTACCCTCGCGGTTTGGAAGGCGTTTGCCGCCGGGCGGCCTTGCCGCATTGCCCGTTGGTATGTTGTCTGACCCCAAAGCCAAGCGCGCCCCTGCGCGAGGGGCGATGCCAGCGTCGTCCCGCAAAGCTTTCGGCTGGTGCAAACCCTCCAGTGAATGCCCGTGCTGTCCCGCCAGCCTTGCGGTCGCCGCCATGTTGCCCGGCGGGCGAAATCGCCCGCCCTACAATACAAGGCAAACGGGCAGTCGAGAGAGAAACCACCTTTCTGCGGTAGCGTTCACCTTCTCAGCACTCGTTTCCGGTAAATTGTAGGGCGGGCGTTCACGCCCGCCGCAAACCCCTCCGTTCAATGCAGTTTTTCGGGTTCATGTTTACTTTTACCCGCAAACCATCCGCCAGCCACCAGCCCCTCCGGGCCGATGAAAATCATCGGCCCCTACGCAAAGGCCGGGGCATCCCGACGGGCGCAACGCCCCCGCCGCCCGATTTTTTGAGCACGCCCCCGGCGTGCGGACCACAAAAATTCCTCATTGTTAATTCCTCATTTCCCAAAAGGAGGGCCCCCATGCCTGTCACCATCATCGCCGAAGCCGGCGTCAACCACAACGGAAGCCTGGAAATGGCCAAGGAGATGGCCCGCGTCGCCAAGGAGTGCGGCGCCGACATCATCAAATATCAGACCGCCGTGCCGGAGCTGGTGGTCAGCCGCTTTGCCGAGAAGGCCGCCTACCAGAAACAGACCACCGACGCCGCCGAGAGCCAGCTGGACATGATCCGCAAGCTGCACTTTTCTTTTGACGGCCACCGGGAGCTGAAGGAATACTGCGACAAAATCGGCATCCAGTACCTGTCGGCTCCGTTTGACATCCCCAGCGTGCGGTTTCTGGCCTCGCTGGAGCTGCCGCTTTTGAAGATCCCCTCCGGCGAGATCACCAACCTGCCCTACCTGGAGGAGGTGGGCAGGACCAAGATCCCGGTGCTGCTGTCCACCGGCATGAGCACGCTGAACGAGATCACCGACGCGCTGGGCATCCTGGACGACAACGGCTGCCCCGAAGCCACCGTCCTGCACTGCAACACCCAGTACCCCACCCCCTACGCCGACGCCAACCTGAGCGCCATGCTGGAGCTGTTTGATCAGTTTGGCCTGCCGGTGGGGCTTTCCGACCATACCCCCGGCTGGGAGTGCGACGTGGCCGCCGCCGTGCTGGGCGCGACGGTCATCGAGAAGCATTTCACGCTGGACAAGAGCCTGCCCGGCCCCGACCAGAAGGCCAGCCTGGACCCCGCCGAGTTCAAGGCCATGGTGGACGCGGTGCGCCATGTGGAGGCCGCCCTGGGCGACGGCCGCAAGCACGTCACCGCCAGCGAGGCCCCCAACAAGCCCGTCGCCCGCAAGAGCATCGTGGCCGCAAAGCCCATCCGCGCCGGCGAGGTGTTCACCGCCGACAACCTGACCACCAAGCGCCCCGGCGACGGCGTCAGCCCCATGCGCTGGTACGAGGTGCTGGGCCAGACCGCCAAGCGGGATTTTGCCGAGGACGAGAAGATCGAGCTGTGATGCGGGCGGAGCGATTTTGATTTTTTTTGACGTTTGCGGGTGCTTTGCAGGGCATACGGCAAGCGGAACAGGGAACTTTGCCCCTGCGGCCAACATCTATTTATCTTGGCGCCCATTTGCGGCAGATCGTAGGGCGGGCGTTCTCGCCCGCCGCGGAATCTTATGACTGCCGCAATTTCTCGGTTCCATCCCCGCCTTGCCCCGAATCGTAACGCCAACCGCCACGCTCCGGGCCGATGACGAGCGTCGGCCCCTGCGCATCACAAACCGTCAGGCAGAACCCCTGCGTAGGGGACGATGCTTGCATCGTCCCGAAACCCTGCCGCCGGCTGCAATGCTGCCCGGCGGGCGAGAACCTTCCGTGAAATACAGCTTTTCCGGTCCATGTTTCCCTTTACCCGTAATCCCTTCGCCAACCGCCACGCTCCGGGCCGATGACAAGCATCGGCCCCTACGCAAACAAGGTATCGCGTCAAAAAGGAGGTCTTGCCCGTGAAAAAAACAGCTTTTGCCCTGCTTTTGACTGCGGCTCTGGCATTTTCGATGGGAGCCTGCAACACATCTGCTTTTGCAACTGTTGATGAGCTTGGCAGTACCGTGACCGCCGCCGCAGAGAGCAATTCCGGTGTGCTGGAAATGGCTGCCATTTCAGAGGAGACCTTCCTGCCGGAACAGGAATCTGACGCCGATGCAGAATTGGCCGGCCCGTACATGAACATTCCTGTTGTCTGCCCGGAGGAGTTCTGCTTCGGCATGCAGGTAAAAAATGACGGCACGGACAATCTCAACGTGGACGTGGGCGGCGAGATTTTCAAAGTCGCCGCTCAGACCGAGGTCTGGATCTACAGCGCCGAGCCTTATCGCCCGGATGCCGGCGCCCGCAGCACTGTGCGGGACGAAGGGGCGACCATCATCGGCTTTTCCACCAGGGCCGCGGGCGAGTTGGACGGCACCATGCAGATCTGGCTGTTCGATTCGCCGGAGGAGATCCCCGTTCCCGCCGCCCAGCCGTAACTTTTTCACTTTTCAAAGGAGCCCCTCATGTCCACCATTACCGTCGTCACCGCCACGCGGGCGGAATACGGCCTGCTGCGGCCGGTGATCCAAAAGCTGGCGGCCAGCAAAACGCTGACCTTGCAGCTGGTGATCACCGGGGCGCACCTCTGCCCGCGGCTGGGTGCCACCGTGGCCGAGATCGAGGCGGACGGCCTGCCCATCGCGGCGCGGCTTCCCATCTTTTCGGACGACGCCGGCGAGCCGGCGGCCCGCACCATCGCCCGCACGCTGACGGTGTTCGACGATCATTTCGCTGCCCGCCGCCCCGACGTGGTGCTTTTGCTGGGCGACCGGTTCGAGATCTTTGCGGTGGCGGCCGCCGCGGCGGCGCGGCATATCCCCATCGCCCACATTTCGGGCGGGGACGTGACGCTGGGCGCCGCCGACGAATACTACCGCCACTGCATCACCAAGATGGCGGCGCTCCACTTCCCCTCCTGCGCGGACAGCGCCCGGCGGCTGGTCCGCATGGGCGAGGACCCGGCCCGCGTGTTCTGTGTGGGCGGCCTGGGGGACGAGAATATCCGCACCCTGCCCAAAATGACCCGGCAGGAATTGTGCGAATCGACGGGCTTTGACCTGATGCAGCCCTTTGCGCTGGTGACCTTCCACCCGGAGACAGGGGCGGGCGCGCCCGACCCCGTCGTCCAGTCGGCGGCGCTGTGCCGGGCCATGGACGCGGTGGAAAACGTGTTCTGGCTGATCACCGGCTCCAACGCCGACGCGGGCGGGCAGGTGTGCACCGCCGCCATGCAGGCGTTTGCCGCCGCCCACCCCGGCCGGGCCGGCTTTGTGCAGAGTTTGGGGCTGCGGCGCTATCTCTCGGCCATGCAGTACGCCGCGCTGGTGGCGGGCAATTCCAGCTCCGGCGTGGTGGAGACCCCCACCTTCGGGGTGCCGGCAGTCAACATCGGCAGCCGGCAGGCCGGGCGCATTTTGTGCGCAAACGTCCTGTCCTGCCCCGGCGACGCCGCCGCCATCGAGGCCGCCCTCCGCACCGCCCTGACGCCGGCCTTTGTCGCCAAAGCCAAAACCGCCCACAGCCCCTACTTCGGCGGCGACACCAGCGGTAAGATCGTCCGGGTTCTGGAACGCCTGGCCGGCAGCGCGCTGCTTGCCGCCCCCAAGCCCTTCTACGACGGGCCGGTGCCGGAGTTTGACCCGCTGGCCGAGCCGGTCCTTTGATTTTCCTTTTGTGAGGGTTTTCTATGGCCGTTTCCATACTGGAAGAAAAAACCGTCACCTCCCTGCGGGGCGCCACCCACTACTGGGTGAGCAAGCCTGCTGCGGCCGGCACCCCGGCGCTGGTGTTTCTGCCGGGGCTGACCGCCGACCACCGGCTGTTCGAGGGGCAGGTCACCCACTTTGCGGGGCGGTATCCTCTGCTGGTCTGGGACGCACCCGGCCACAGCAAGTCCCGCCCCTACGCCGATTTTACCTACGAAAACCACGCCTGGGAACTGGAGTCCATTCTGGACGCCGAGGGACTTTCCCGCGTGGTGCTGGTGGGGCAGAGCGCCGGGGGCTTTACCGCCCAGCTGCTCATTGCCCGCCGCCCCGGCCTGGCCGCCGGGTTGTTCACCATCGGCTCCTGCCCCTGCGACCCGGTCTATTACAGTGCGTCCGACCGGTTCTGGCTGAACCAGACCGAATGGATGCTGCGGGCTTTCCCCGACAAGACCCTGCGCCGAGCCATGGCCCGCGCCTGCGGCGCCACCGAAGCCGCCCGGCAGCGGATGCTGGACATGCTGGCCCCCTACGGCAAAAAGGAACTTTGCCGCCTGATGGTCCTGGGCTTTGCGGGCTTTGTGCCGGAAATGCGGGCGGTGGACATTCCCTGCCCGGTCTGGCTCACGGTGGGGGAGCAGGACAAAACCGGCAAGGTCCGCCAATACAACGAAGCCTGGTCCAAACGGACGGGCTATCCCCTGCACATCATTCCCGGCGCGGCCCACAACGCCAACGATGACCGGCCGGAACTCATCAACAATCTGCTGGAACGGTTTTTGCCGCAACTCTGACCCCGGCCCCGCCGGGGAGAAAGGACCCTGTCATGAAACTGCTGATCGTTGGTCTGGGCAGCATGGGCAAGCGCCGCGCCCGTCTGGCCAAAGGCATCGACGCCGCCATCCGCATCGCCGGCGTGGACAGTGCCCCCGCCCGCAGGGAGGAGGCGCTCGGCCTTGGCCTGGCGGATGCCGCCTACCCGGACATCCCCGCCGCCGCGGCCGCGTTCGCCCCCGACGCTGCGCTGGTCTGCACCGCGCCTTTGTCCCACGCGGCGGTCATCGGCCAGCTGCTGGACGCCGGGCTGCCGGTGTTTACCGAGCTGAATCTGGTGGACGACGGCTATGACGAGAACATCGCCAAGGCCGCCGCCAAGGGCCTGCCGTTGTTCCTCTCCTCCACCATGCTCTACCGGCGGGAGACGCAGTACATCAAGCAGCAGGTGGCCGGGTTCGGCAAGCCGGTGCACTACATCTATCACATCGGCCAGTACCTGCCCGACTGGCACCCCTGGGAAAACTACAAGAACTTTTTCGTGGGCGAGGCGCGCACCGGCGGCGTGCGGGAGATCCTGGGCATCGACCTGCCCTGGCTGCTGGACGCCTTTGGCCCGGTGGAGGGCCTGACCGTCCAGGTGGACCGCATCAGCGGCCTGGGCCTGCCTTACCCCGACTGCGCCACGCTGCTGCTGCGCCACGCCTCCGGCGCGCAGGGCGTCCTGGCCGCCGATGTGGTCAGCCCCAAGGCGGTGCGCAATTTCGAGTGCTTCGGCGACGGCCTGCATCTGTTCTGGGAGGGCAACCCCAAGGCGCTTTACCGCTTTGCCGGCGGCGAAAAGCAGTTTGTGGACACCTACGGCGATTTCACCCACGATCCGCGCTACAGCGACAACATCGTGGAGAACGCCTATGTGGACGAGCTGACCAACTTTTTTGCGGTGCTGAAGGGCGCGGAAGCCCCCCGCTGGAGCTTTGAACAGGACCGCGCCGCCATCGCCATCATGGACCGGGTGCAGGCCGCCGGGGAGCAGTGACCCCCGCCCGCACCACCGCCGAAAGGACGTGACCCCCATGCCCGACCATCCCATCGACCTGGCCGCCTGGCCCCGGCGGGAGGTGTACGACTTTTTCTCCCGCATCGACGACCCGTTTTATATGGTCACCTTCCAGCTGGACGTGACGCCATTGCGGGATTATACAAAGCGGCATGGCCTTTCGTTTTATTACGCAATGGTATATCTGTGCACCCAGGCGTTCAACCAGACGGCGGCTTTCCGTCTGGCCATCCGCGGCGGGCAGGTGTGGGAGCTGGAGGCCCGCAGTCCCAGCTTTACCGACCTGCACCCCGGTAGCGAGGCGTTCCACATCGTCACGATGCCCTGCGCCGGCACGCTGGCGCAGTTCTGCCGGGCTGCCGCCGAAAAAAGCGCCGCCCAGACGACCTTCTTGAACCAGCAGGCCGAGACCGACGCGCTGATCTACTACTCCTGCCTGCCCTGGGTGGAGCTGACCGCCCTGACCAACGAGCGTGACCATGACCCTGACGACAGCGTGCCCCGCATCGCCTGGGGGCGCTACGTGCAGCGGGAAGGCCGGCTGCGGCTGGGTGTTTCGCTGGAGGTGAACCACCGGCTGATCGACGGGCTGCACATCGGGCAGTTCGTGCAGGCGCTGGAGCGCCGCATCGCCGCGCTGGGCGGCGCCGAGGTCTGACCTCCCGCTTTCTCCGCAACCCTGACCGGAAAGGACGTGATCGTATGCCGTTTGACCTGTTTACCGGCCTGTTTTTCCTGGCGTTTTTCATCATCCTGGCCATGATCGTGGTGCAGTTTGTGCGCGGCCTTGCCCAGTGGGGGCGCAACAATGCCAGCCCCCGCCTGACGGTGGAGGCCACCGTGGTGGCCAAGCGGGAACGCACCTGGCGCAATCAGAACCACCACGGCACCACCTACTATGCCACCTTCCAGGTGGAGAGCGGCGACCGGATGGAGCTGCCGATGCGCGGCGCCGACTACGGCATGCTGGCCGAGGGCGACCGGGGCCGGCTGACCTTCCAGGGCACCCGGTTCCTGGGCTTTGAGCGGATGTGACCGGCGGCGCTCGCCTGCCTGTGCGATAGTTTACGAAAGGACGTGGTTTTATGCCAAGCCTGACCGCGCTGTTTGTGGGGCTGGGGTCCATCGGCACCCGGCATTTGAACAATCTGGCCGCGCTGTGCGCCCAGCGGGGGCTGACGCTGCGGGCCGACGCGCTGCGCAGCGACCCTGCCCGCCCGCTGCGACCCGGCGCGGCGGAGCTGCTGCACGCCCAGTTCACCGCGCTGGACGACCCTGCCGCCTTGCCCCGGTACGACCTGGCTTTCATCACCAACCCCACCAGCCTGCACGCCGGCGCGCTGAAACTGCTGCGCGGGCGGGCCGGGGCGCTGTTTATCGAAAAGCCCATCGTTTCGGCGGAGCAGGCGGACATGGCGCTGGATGAGCTTGTGCCCGCCGGGCAGAAAGCCTACGTGGCCGCGCCCATGCGCTGGTGCGGCGCCATGCTGGCGTTGAAACGGCGGCTTGCCTCCGGCGCGGACGGCGCGCCTTACTGCGTGCGGGTGATCTGCTCCTCCTATCTGCCGGACTGGCGGCCGGGGGTGGACTACCGCACGGTGTACAGCGCCCGCAGGGCGCTGGGCGGCGGCGTGACCATCGACCTGATCCACGAGTGGGACTATCTGGTGGACCTGTTCGGCCCGCCGTGCGAGCTGTACAACTTTAAGGGGCAGTACTCCGAGCTGGAGGTGGACTCCGACGATGTATCGCTGTACATCGCCCGCTGGCCCCGCATGCTGGGCGAGGTACACCTGGACTACTTCGGCCGGGGCTACCGCCGCAGCATCGAGCTGTTCACACCGTCCGGCAGCCTGGCTGCGGACTTCGGCGCGGGCACGCTGACGCTGCCCGACGGCACGGTGGAGCAGTATCCGGAGGATGTGAACCGGCGCTACCTGCGGGAAATGGAATATTTTCTCGACTACGCCCTGGGGGACGAGCCCGAAAGCCTGAATCCCCCCGCCACCGCGCTGGCGGTGCTGAACCTGACCCTGGGGAAGCAGGGATAACCGCCCTGCGGTGCCCCTCTGCGTAGGGGGCGGTTCCGCCAAAGCCTCCCTTGCATGGGAAAGCTTTGTACGGGCTGCTTCCCGAAAGCCTCCCCTGCAAGGGGCTGCGAAGTCGAGCGCCGCCTGCGGCGGATACAGCGAGACGGAGCAGGTACAGCGGTCGCAGAGCACAAGCGTGCTTCAGCGCGCGCCGTGCGATGCGGG
>DWVD01000102.1 GCA_019120395.1 Candidatus Gemmiger faecigallinarum | reverse complement strand
ACCAGCTTCTGGGGCTCCGGCGAGCGCCAGTACGAAAAGCGCTTTATCCCCCGCATGGAACAGCTGGCCGCCGAGCTGCACTTTGAACTGACCTGCCAGCACGAGATCGTCACCAGCGAGGCCGAAGCCCGCGCCGCCCGCGACCGCATCCGCGCGGGCAGCTACGACCTGCTGCTGATCCAGGTCTCCACCTTTGCCGACGGCAACATCATCACTCCGCTGGCGCAGGCCGGTCCCCGGATCGGCCTCTGGGCCGTGCCCGAGATCACCCGGGACGGCGCCATCCCCAACAACTCCTTCTGCGGCATCAACATGTATGCCAGCATCCTGCACCAGTACATCGACCGCGGCCTTGCCTACAAATGGTTCTTCGGCGATGTGGACGACCCGCTGTTCATCGACCGCCTGCGGGTGACGGTGTCGGCGCTCTCGGCGCTGCGCTCGCTTCAGGGGGCGCGCGTCGGCCTGATCGGCGGCATCGCCCCCGGATTCAACGACCTGTACTACGACGAGCGCCAGACCCGGAAGGCGCTGGACGTCACCGTGGACCGCACGCTGGAATTTTCCGACGTCAAGGACCGGGCGCTGGCCTACACGCCGGAGCAGATCGCCCCCATCGTCGCCGAGATCCGGGCCGAGAGCACCCGCATCGCCGACGACATGACCGATTTCGGCCTGGAGAACACCGCGCGCGTCTACAAGGCGTTCGAGGACATCGTGCGCGAGCAGCAGTTTGACGCCATCGCCATCAGCTGCTGGCCCCGCTTCCGGAAGGAGCTGGGCATCGTCGTCTGTTCCGTGATCGGCCGCCTGCTGCAAAACGGCATCGTCGCCGCCTGCGAGGGCGACGTGGACAGCGCCATCAGCATGCTGATGCTGACCCGGCTGACCGGCGTGCAGCCCATGCTGATGGACCTTTCCAAGCCGGATTTCCAGGACGACTCGGTGCTGATGTGGCATTGCGGCTCTGCGCCGCGCCGCTACGCCGACAGCAGCGGCGTGACCTTTGACGGCCACTACAAGCCCGGCAGCCGCGTCACCTGCATGGACAACATCCGCGTCAGCGGCGTGAACAACATGTACTACGCCGCCCAGCCCGTCACCATTGCCCGCTTTACCGACGACTACCGGGGGCTGCTCACCTTCTCGGGCAGCTTCCTTGCCAAGCAGGACCACGGCTACGACGGCAGCCGCGGCTGGGTCGGCGATATGACGATGGACGGCCAGCCGCTCTCGTCCCTCACCCTGGCCAACACCATCCTGAGCCGCGGCCTGCAGCACCATTTCCCCATCGTGTCCGGCCACGTGGAGGCGGAAGTGCGGGAGATCGCCGCCTGGCTGGGCGTCACGCCCGTCGAGCCCGTCCCCTACCGCCCCTACCTGCAGATCCACCGGGGGTGAGCGCCATGCCGATCCGCACAGAGCCTTTCGGGCAGCTGCCCACCGGCGAGCCGGTCAGCCTGTATACCCTGGAAAACCAAAACGGCGTGCTGCTTTCGGTCACGGATTTTGGCGGCAAGATGGTCCGCCTGCTGGTCCCTGACCGGGACGGCCGCCAGGAGGACGTCATCCTCGGGTTCGACTCGCTGGCGCCCTATCTTGTCCGCAACCCGTATTTCGGGACCCTGGTGGGCCGGTGCGCCAACCGCATCCGGAACGCCTGCTTCCCGCTGAACGGTTCGGTCTGCCGGCTGGACGCCAACGCCGGCCCCCATCACCTGCACGGCGGCGCCGAGCAGCTGTGTCTGGAGCTGTTCAGTCCCGACGGCGACCAGGGTTACCCCGGCAACCTGCAGGTGACCGTATTCTACGGCCTGGACGAAGAAAACCGGGTCTCGCTGGAGTATTTTGCCCGGACCGACGCCGACACCATCGTCAACCTGACCAACCACTGCTATTTCAACCTGTACGGGCATGGCGGCCGCGATGTGCGCAACCACGTCCTTACCATCCGCGCCGGCGCAATCACCGACCTGGACGGCGAAAAGCTCGTGTACGGGAAGCTGCTTCCCGTGCAGGGCACGCCCTTCGACTTCCGCACGCCCCACGCCATCGGCGAGCGCATGGGCGACCCCCACCGGCTGCTGGCGCTGAACGACGGGTACGACGTCAACTATGTGCTGGACCGCGCCGCGCCTGGCGCGCTGGAGAAGGTCTGCACCGTCTCCGTACCGGAAAACGGCCGCGCCATGTCGGTTTTCACCACGCTGCCGGCCATGCAGCTTTACACGGCCAACTATATCCGCGGCGATTTTGTGCTTACCGGCAAGGACGGCGTCCGGTACGACCACCCCTACTGCGGGCTTTGCCTGGAGACCCAGTACAACCCCAACAGCCCCAACTGCCCGGAGTTCCCCTCGGTGGTGCTCCGCCCCGGCGAAACATACCACGCCGCGACCGTCTATCAATTTGCCTGAGAGGGGCCGGCCGCCGCGCCGCCCCGCCGCATCCATCCGCCATACAGCGCCATACAGCAAAGGAGGACCCGCCATGAAGCTGGGATTTATCGGTATCGGTACCATGGGGCTGCCCATGAGCCTCAATCTTTCCAAAAAAAGCGGCTGCGCCGTCACGGTCTATGACCGCAGCCCGGCGGCCATCGCCCAGGCGCCGGACGGCGCGCTGCACGTCGCCGGCTGCGCCGGCGACGTGGCCGACCAGTGCGACGTCATCTTCACCATGCTGCCCCGCAGCGAGCATGTGCAAAGCGTCTACACGGAACTGCTGCCCCACATCCGCCCCGGCCAGATCTTTGTGGACATGAGCACCATCTCGCCTTCGGTCTCCCGCGCCGTGGCCGGGACGGTCCGCAGCCGCGGGGCGGATTTTGCCGACGCCCCCGTCGTCAAGTCCCGCCCGGCCGCCGTGGACGGCACGCTGGGCATCTATGTGGGCGGACGGGAGGAGACCTTCCGCGCCGTCCTGCCGCTGCTGCAGTGCATGGGCAGCAGCGTGCTGTACCTGGGCGACAACGGCGCCGGCCTGGTGATGAAGCTGTGCCACAACGCGCTGGTCGCCCAGATCCAGAACGGCGTCAACGAGACGCTGCACCTGGCCCGGACCGTGGCCGGCATCGACGCCGTGACCTTTGCCCGGGCCGCCGCCGTGGGCGGCGCGCAGGCTTTCTACCTGGATTCCAAGGCGGCCGTCATCCAGGCGGGCGATTACACCCCCGCCTTCTGCGCCGAATACATGCACAAGGACATCGGCCTTGCCATGGACCTCTGCCGCGAAGCCGGGCTGCATTTTTCCGGGATCGAGCTTACCGCCCGCCGGTATGACGACGCCCTTGCCCGGGGCTGGGGCCGCGAGGACTTCAGCTGCACCTACAAGCTGCTGGAGCACGGGGACTGACACGTGGAGCAGCTGCTTTTCATTCTTCTGGTGTTCGTCACCAACATCATCCAGTCCATCACCGGGTTTGCCGGCACCCTTCTGGCCATGCCCCTGGGCATCCTGCTCATCGGCATGGACCAGGCCCGGGCCGTGCTGAACGTCATGGGGCTGGCCGCCAGCGCCGTCATCGTCGTTTCGTCCCACCGGGACATCGACCGGCGCGAGCTGCTGCGCATCTCCTGCTTTATGGGGGTCGGCATCCTGCTGGGCCTGGGCCTGATGCAGGTCGCCCAGCCCCAGGCGCTTTTGACGGTATACGGCGTTTTCCTGGTGGCGTTCGCCCTGGTCCGGCTGCTGTCGCGCAAAAGCCGGGACATCCATTCCCGGCTGCTGCTCGCCCTGGTGCTGCTGGCCGCCGGGGTGGTGCACGGGCTGTTTATCTCCGGCGGTTCGCTGCTTGTGGTCTACGCCGTCAACGTTCTGCCCGAAAAACGCCGTTTCCGCGCCACGCTTTCCGGCGTATGGGTCATCCTGAACAGCGTGATGCTGGTGCAGCACATCCAAAGCGGGTATTTCACCCCCGGGCTGGTGCTTCTGACTCTGGTCTGCCTGGTCCCCCTGTTCGCCGCGGTGCGGCTGGGCGCCCTGCTGCACCAGCGTGTGCGGCAAAGCGTTTTTCTGCGCCTGACCTACCTGCTGCTCCTGATTTCCGGTCTGCTGATCTTATGGTAACGGGAACGCTTTTCCCGATCGGTTTCTTATGGTATACTGGAATTGCGCGCAGGCGAATTTTTATCCCCGGGAGGAAAGCAGCATGGACCAAACGTTGATACAGCAGCGCCAGGCCAGACGGCGCAGCCACATTTTCAACCTGATACGGGAAAACAACGAGCAGGTCTCCCGCTTTGAGCTGTGCAAGCTGACCCGTTACAGCGCCACCACGGTCATTTCCATCGTGGACAGCCTGATCCAGGACGGCCTTGTGGTGGAATCCGCCTGCAAAGAGAACCGCGTCGGCCGCCGCCCGTCCCTGCTGCAGATAAACAGCGGCAGCATCTATTTTCTGGGCATCGAGTGCAGCGCCTCCGGCGTGAACCTGACGGTCATCAACGCCATGCAGGAACAGGTCCTCCACCGGTTCCAGCCGCTGGACCAGCCGCAGGCGCAGGACATCCTGGCCGCCATGCAGAAAATGCTGGACGGCTTTGCGGCCGAAAGCCCCGAGATCTGGGCCAGGATCCCGCTGCTGGTCTTTTCCATCCCCGGCAAGCTGGACGAGTCCGCCGGGCTGGCGATCCAGTACCGCACCGTCCCGGACTGGGACCGCCTGGACCTGCGCGCCCGGTTTGCCTACCTGGGCAAAAAACTGCTGTTTTTAAACAATGTGGACGCCATGCTGGCGGGCTACCGGCTGCAGTACCAGCTCCCGCCCGAGCGCTCCATCTTGTTTGTCATCATCCGCAACAGCGCCGGCGCGCGGCTGTTTTCCCACGGGGTGCCCCTGTCCCGTTTCGGCGTCGTCTGCGAGGTGGGGCACATGCAGGCGGCCGGCTCCACCCGGCGCTGCGCCTGCGGCAAAAAGGGCTGCTACGACGCCGAGCTTTCTCTTCCCGCAGTGGTCAGCAAACTGCGGGAGGCCTGTTACGCCGGGCTTCTGCCCAGCGCGGGCCTGGACCCGGCCAACCTTACCATCGACGACTTCCTGCGCCTGGTCAAGGCCAAAAATCCGGCCGCCTGCGATATTTTTGCCGAGGTCACGGACTACATGGCCTCCATGCTGGAAACGCTGTTCTCCTTTTTCCGGCCGGACGTCACCGTGCTGTCCACCTATCTGAACGACTGCCAGCAGCAGCTGTCGGACCGGATCGGCAGCCACCTGGCCCGCTGGGACCCCCAGTTTCAGCCGAACATCCTGTTCTTTCCGCCGGCCAACGCGCTGGCCAGCTTCGGCGCTGCGGCGGCAGGCTACGAGGATTTCTTCCCCTCCGCCCCGCCGGAGCCATGACCCGTTCCCCCAAAAGCAAGACCAGCCCCGCGGCAGCAAGGAGAAACTGCCGCGGGGCTGGTCTTTTTGCCGCCGGTCAGACGGCCGCAGGGCTCAGCCCTTGTCCGCGCCGGAGGTGATGCCCTCGACGTAGAATTTCTGCATGATAACAAACAGGATGGAGATGGGGATGGACACCAGCACGCCGCCGGCGCAGAACAGCGCAAAGTAGTTGTTGACCAGCGTGCGGGACAGCATGTTGTACAGTCCGATGGCCACCGTCCAGTCCGAGCTGATGCCGGAATTGAGGATCATCTTGGCCATGACAAAGTCGGTCCAGGGCATCATGAAAGAGTTGATGATGGTATAGACCAGGATCGGCTTGGACATGGGGATGACCACCTGGAAGAAGATGCGCGCCTCGGACGCGCCGTCCAGCTTGGCGGCCTCCCGCAGCGAGACGGGCACCGTGTCAAAAAAGCCCTTGCAGATCAGGTAGCCCAGGCCCGACGACCCGGCGTACACCATGATCAGGCCGGCGTAGGAGTTGGTCAGGTCCAGATACCGCAGCACAAAGTAGACGGCGATCATGGCCAGCACGCCGGGGAACAGGTTGACTGTGACCGACAGGTTCTGCAAAAGTCGCCGGCTCTTGAACCGGCAGCAGCTGAAGGCGTAGGCCACCATCAGCACAAAGCAGGTGGAGATGATGCAGTTGAAAATGGCCACCACCAGCGTGTTGAGGAACCACTGGGGGAACTGCGCCACGCTGTCCGGGTGGAACAGCACATTGATGTAGTTGTCCAGCGTGTACCCTTCCGGGAAAAACGTGGTAAAGTTGATGCCGCGGTAGGTGGAGAAGGACGTGACCACCAGCCACACGATAGGCACCAGCCACACCACCGACAGCGCGATCAGGATCAGGTGCCGGATGGTCCCGCGGACGCCCCGCTGGATCCTGCCCCTGCGCAGCTGTTTTCGGGTATCCATAGACATAGCCTGTGTCAAGAGAACGTCGCCTCCCTCTTATTGATGAACCGGAAGCACACCACCGTGAACACAGCGCAGATGATAAACACCATGATGCCGATGACGGCGGCCATCTTGTAGTTGTACTGTTCCTGCGTCAGGCGGAACAGCCAGGTCACCAGCAGGTCCACTTCCTTGGCGCTGGACGCGGCCATCGCCTGGTCCGCCGTGACGTAGACGTCCTGGGTCAGCAGATAGATGACGTTAAAGTTGTTAATGTTTTTGACAAAATCGGTGACCAGCGCCGGCCCCTGCACGCTGAGCAGATAGGGCAGCTTGATGCGGAAGAACATCTGCACCGGGTTGGCGCCGTCGATGCGGGCGGCCTCCAGCATGTCGCCGGGGATGTTCATCAGAACGCCGGTGGCGATCAGCATCTGGTAGGGCACGCCGACCCAGATATTGATCAGGATGATCATCACCTGCGCCCAGCCGTTGCTGGTCAGGAAGGGGATGTAATCCATGCTGGGGCTGAGCAGCCCGACATTATGCAGGAAATCGGTGACGCCCAGGTTGGACATCATGGTGTTGAAGATGCCGTTGTCGCCAAAGAAGTTGCGCACCAGCAGCAGCGTGACGAACTGGGGCACCGCGATGGTGATGACGAACAGGGTGCGCCACAGCTTGGGGAACTTGGTCTTTTTGTCGTTGATGAACATGGCCAAGAAAACGCCGCCAAAGAAGTTGGTGAAGGTGGCAAAAAACGCCCACACCAGCGTCCAGACCAGGATCTTGCCAAAGGCGTAGCCAAAGGTCAGCGACAGGCTCTGTCCCCCGCCGAACAGGGTAAAGAAGTTTGCCAGCCCCACCCAGGTGAACAGCGAGTTGGGCGGCATGTGCTGCTGGTCGTAGTTGGTAAAGGCCACCGCGATCAGGATGAACAGCGGTACGATGGTAAACACCACCACGCCCAGCACCGGCAGCGTCAGCAGCGTGACGTAGAATTTCTCGTTCAGGTAGACCCGCACATCCTGCGCAAAGCTGTTGGTCTTTTTGCCGGCCTTGCGGATCATCTGCAGGTTGTAGTTGGAGGCCACCACCGCCATGGCCGCAGAGACCATCGCCACAATGACCACAATGGCAATGATGCTGAGCAGCAGGATGGCAAACGAGTTGTCGTAATCATTGACCTCGTTCTTGAACGTCTCGGGGTTGAACACCATCTCCATCTGGACGGTGCCCAGGGTGCCGAATTTCATCAGGTTGGGGATGCCCGCCACCCCCAGATAGTAGAGGCCAAGCCCCTGCACCAGTGTGACCAGCACCGCTTTGATCAGCTGGCCGTGGCCGATATAGCCCAGGCCCCAGATAAAAAACGACAGCTTGGTAAATATATCGCCGTGAACAAATCCGTGACCAAATCGCTGCAGGAAGTTGGGTTCTTTGCCGTCCGCGCGCAGCGGCTGCCGAAGCGCCATTTCCGCCACCGTGACCACTCCTTTCATACCAAAATACACTTCTGCCCAAAAGAGGCGCGGCAGGCCGGGTACAGCCTGCCGCGCCCGGATGCAAGTTTTCCCGGCTGCACGGTTCCGATTCAATGCATCGGGCCAGCGCAGAACGCTGTTGGGTTACAAATCACTGCGCCACAGGGGCGGTGATGCCGGCGACCGCGTCGTCCACCAGCTGCTGCGTGGTCTTGCCCTGGGTGTCGCCGCTCTGCAGGATCTGGCCCAGGCTGGCGGCGGGGTCCCAGTAGTTGGCGCCCACGCGCTGCAGGTCGGCGAAATCGCTCTGGGCTGCCAGCGCGGCGATGGCGGGCGCGGACTGCACCGCGTCAGAGGCGTTCACATTGATGTTGGAGGGACCCAGCTGGCGGTCCTCAAACCGCTTCTGCTGGTTGGCTTCGTTGGTGATGTAGTCGGCCAGCATCATGGCGACGCCCACGTTGGCGCTGTGGGGGTTGACGCCCACCAGCTTGTAGCCGGCAAAGGAACCCATCTGGACCTGCTCGCCGCCCAGGGTATAGGTGGGCAGCTTGGTGGCGGCGTAGTTTTCGCCCCAGGTCTCCTGCGCGACCTTCGCGTTCCAGGTGCCGCTGACGGCGGCGCAGACGGTGCCGTTCTTGATGCCGGAGACGATGTCGGCGTCAGGCGCGCTGACAAAGGCGCTGTTGGAGGCAATGTCCATCACAGCCTGGGCCACGTCGGCGCCGGGCGCCTCGTTCCAGTTGCAGACGGTATTGACGCCGTCGTCCGCCAGGGTGGCTTCCAGGCCCGCGCCGGCAAAGAAGCTGTAAATGTACCAGCCGTCGTTCAGCGTCATGTCAAAGGTGCGGCCGGCCGCCGCTGCGGCAGCCAGAATGCCGTCCACCGTCTGGGCGTCCTCGGCGCTGATCACGCTGCTGTCATAATACAGGAAGTAGCCGTTGTCGGCGGTCATGGGGTAGGCGTACAGCTTGCCGTCCATGCTGGCGGCCTCGACCGAGCCTTCCAGGTTGCGGCTCTTGACGTCGTCGGCGTTCAGGGTGACCTCCTGCAAAGCGCCGGCAGCCACCAGCTCGTTGAGCTGGTCGTCCGCAAAGGCATAGACGTCGGCGGCTGCGGTGGGGTCGGTCAGGACATTGTCCTTTGCGTCCGCCTCCGAAACGGCGCCGATGTTGATGGTGATGTTGCCCTTGTCGGCGTTCTCCGCGATAAAGGCGTCGGCCATCTCGCGCAGCATGGTCTGGTCTTCCTCAGCGCCCCACATGGTCAGGGTAACGTCGCCCCAGTTGGCGGCGTCGCCGCCGGCGGCTTCCTCCGTGGCGCCGGATCCCTCCGCGGCGGTGCTGGTGGAGCTGGAAGCGTCCGCAGCGGCAGAAGAGGAGCTGCCGGAACCGGAACCGCATGCAGCCAGCGACAGTGCCATGGCGGCTGCCATGGCCAGGCTCAATTGCTTTTTCATGGTGTTTCTCCTTTTTGTCTGGGCGGCGGACAGGTCCCGCCGCGTATCGGTTGCGCCAAAGTTGCGCAACATTTTGTAAGTATTATCTTACAGGATTTCCAATTTATAGTCAATGCACTACACCACCAGCATTTATTTGCTTTTTTTGTATCATTTGCTGATTGATGTGAAAAATTTCGGAGGATTTGCGCAATAGCGCGCAATAATTACAGAAAAGTTTCGCGCAACAGCCCTGTTTGTCCCGCCCGCTCCCGCAAAAAGCGCCCGGCCGCGCCGGCCGCCCGTTTGGGGCAGCCGGCGCGGCCGGGCGCAGATCTTGCAGCGGGGCAGACGGCCCGCTTTCCGTCATTTTGTGGAATCCCGCAGGATCACCTGGTAGCCTTCCACCTGGCGCAGTTCCACCTGCTTGCCGGCCAGGATGTCCAGCAGCATCCGGCAGGCAGTGGCGCCCAGCCGCCCCGCGTCAAACTGCACCGCCGACACGCTGGGCGCCATGCTTTTCAGCAGTTCGCTGTCGTACAGGCTGGCCACCCGCAGGTCCTGGGGCACCCGGATATGCCGGGCGTGCAGCTCCTGCATGATGTCAAAGGCCAGGCGGTCGTCGCCGCACAGCAGACAGTCGGGGCGCTGTTCCAGCACCGCTTCCAGCGCGTCCGCCCGCTGGGTGTCGCTCTCCACGCCGGTCTGGACCAGCTGCTGGTCCAGCGCGATGCCAAACTCCGGCAGCGCCCGCAGATAGCCGCGCATCCGGTCGCTGTTGACGGTGTAGGTGGTGGAGCCGGTGATCAGCGCAATGCGGCGCGCCCCCAGCCGCAAAAGCAGCCGGGTCATCTCGCAGGAAGCGCCCACCTGGTCGTTGTCGGCCTGGGGGATGGTATCGTCCTCGCACCGGCCGATCACCACAAAGGGCAGCCGGTACTGCCGCAGCAGGTCCAGGCAGGGGTCGTCGGCCATGGCGCGGGAAAGGATGACGCCGTCCATCTTGCGGCTGGCCAGCTGGCGTTCCAGCTGGACCGTGTTGGACGCGCTGGCGTAGCACAGCAGCAGGTCGTACCCCCGCTGCGCCGCCATGGTGCTGATACCGCCCATGCATTTCCGCAAAAACGGCAGGTCCAGCCGCACAAAATGGTCGGGAATGACCATGGTCAGGTTGTGGGTTGCGCTGTCCGCCGCCCACTGGGTGCGCACGGCGGGCACCGCGCCGGTGCTGGCCAAGTACCCCCGCACCCGGCTGCGGGTGGATTCGCTGATCCGCCCCTTGCCGGATAATGCGCGGGATACCGTTGTTTTGGATACCCCCAGCGCCTTTGCGATCTCCTCGATGGAGACCTTGTTCTGTTCTGTCCCTGCCACGGCGACGCCCCCCTCTCTCATGCGCAACAAATTGCGCGCTTTCAGCATAACAGCCTTTCCCGGGCTTTGTCAAGGCGCGGGGCAAAATATGGCACAATCCCTTTTTTTCGGGGCAAAAACCGTCATTTTGACAAAAAGCCGGCGCAGGCCCGGCAAAACCGGGCCTGCGCCGGCAGGAAACCTCCGTAAAAAGCGGCGGCAGGTCACAGCAGGCGTTCCCTGCCCTCCGCGCCCTCCCGCCAGACGGCGGTGCCGTAGGCGGGCAGCGTTTCGCCCAGGGCCTCGGCGGGGGCGGCGGTGCAGTTCTGCACAAACAGCAGCCCGTCCCGCCGGGCCGCCAGCACGCCGCGGGGCAGCGGCTGCGGGCAGGCGGGCGTCAGGCCGGCCTGCCCGGCCGCCGCCGCATACAGCGCGTCGTAAAGGTCCGGCGTGAACCGGCTGGCCAGGTAGTACGCCCGGCCGGCGCCATAGGGGTGCACCGCCGCGGCGGGGCAGCCGGCAAAATAATCCTCGGCATAGGTCAGCAGCGGCAGGGCCGGGTCCTCCTCCGCCAGGGCGGCCACCTCGCACAGCACGCTGGCCTGGGTGGCGGGCAGCGCCAGCGGCGCGCCTGCCGCCGGCGTGCAGCGGCGACGCTCCTCGTCGTACAGCCCGTCGATTTCGGCCCGGCGCAGGCCCAGCAGCCCGGTCAGGCCGTAGGGCGTGTCGCCCAGGCGGCACAGGTCGCTTTCGTCCACCACGCCGGTCCAGCAAGTCACCACGGCGGTGCCGCCGGCGCGGACAAACCCGCACAGCCGGGCGGCAAAATCCTCCCGCAGCAGATAAAGCATGGGCGCCACCACCAGGCCGTAGCCGTCCAGGCTGCTGTCCTGGCCCACAAAATCCACCGTGACGCCGGCGCGGGCCAGGGCGTTGTAGTGGCAGGCCAGCTCGTGCCAGTAGCCCAGACCGGCGTTCCGGGGGCCGCTGGAGCCTTCCAGTGCCCACATGTTGGGCCAGTCATGGACGATGGCCGCCTGCCGGGGCCGGCCTGTGCCGGCGGCGGGGGCCAGCCGCTCCAGCGCCGCGCCCACCTGGGCAGTCTCGCGGAAAGGCCGGGCGTCGGCGCGGCCGTCGTGCCCCACCACTGCGCCGTGGAACTTCTCCTCCGCGCCGCGGCTGGCCCGCCACTGGAAATAGCAGACGCTGTCTGACCCGTGCGCCACCGCCTGCAGCGCCGACAGCATGGCCACGCCGGGCTTTTTCTGCTTGCTGACCGGCTGCCAGTTGGTAAAGCTGGGGCTGGATTCCATCAGCAGGAAAGGCCGCCCTTTCAGCGAGTAGAACAGATCGTGCATCATGGCAGTGTCCAGCGCGGTCTGCTCCACCGTCTCGGCGGGTTTGTGCCAGGTGGGGTAATTGTCCCAGCTGACCACGTCCAGCTCCCTGGCCAGGTCGTGGTAGTCGATATCGTGGAAACGGTACATCAGGTTGGCGGTAAATTTCGCCTCCGGCACGATGCCGCGCACCACGTCCCGCTCAAACTTGAAAAAGTCGATGTGCCGGTCGCTGACAAACCGCTTCCAGTCCAGCGCCAGCCCCTGCACCGCGTCCTCGCCCTGGGGGGCGGGGCTTTCGATCTGCTCCCAATCGGTATAGTCGTGGCTCCAGAACCGGGCGTTCCAGGCTTTGTTCAGCGCTTCCAGGCTGCCGTAGCGGGCCTGCAGCCAGCGGCGGAACTCCGCCTGGCAGAGCGGGCAGTGGCAGTCGCCGCCCATCTCGTTGGAGATATGCCACAAGATCACCGCCGGGTCGCCGCCAAAGCGGCGGGCCAGCCGCTCGTCCACGGCGCGTACCTTTTCCCGGTAAATGGGCGAGGAATAGCAGTAATTCTGCCGGCGGCGGTACAGCTCCCGGGTGCGGTCGGCGCGGACGCGGCGCACCTCGGGGTATTTCTGCGCCAGCCAGGCGGGCCGGGCGGCGCTGGGGGTGGCCAGGATGGTATAAATGCCGTTGGCATACAGCCGGTGGACAATGTCCGCCAGCCAGTCCAGATGGTAGTCCCCCTCCTGCGGTTCCAGCACCGACCAGGAAAACACCCCCAGCGTCACCACGTTCACATGGGCCTGTTTCATCAGGGCCACATCCTGCTCCAGGATGTCCGGCCGGTCCAGCCATTGTTCGGGATTATAATCTCCACCGTGAAGAAGCCTGCCGATCTGCATAACCAGTCCCCCGTCCCAATAAGTTGCGCATTGTTGCGCTGTTGCGCACTTCGATTGCATCCAGTATACCAGTTCTGTTTTGGGAATTCAAGGGCGCGCCGCCCTCTGCCGCAGCCCGGCCGCGCCCTTGCCCCGTCCGGGCCGCGCAAGCGCGCAAAACGGCCGGCAGCCTGGTATCCAGGCTGCCGGCCGTTGCTTGGCCCTGTGTCAGGGGATTTTACCGCCGCGCTCCTGCGCGGGGATCGTCAGCGCCGGCTGTCCTGCCCGTCCTTGCGGCGGCGGAGCACCACCAGCAGCACGATGGCTGCGGCGGCCGCCACCAGGATCACGACCAGGGCGGTCAGCGGCAGGGCGTCGCTGGTCTGCGGAACTGTGCCCGCAGCGGCAGGCGTCGCCGTGGGCGCGCCGCCCCAGGTGCCATTGGCAATGCCCTCGGCAATGTCCGGGTGCTCATCCGGCCGGGCGGTGGCGGGCGTATAATCCATGTGGTTGGTAATGACCACCGTGTCGCCCTGGGTGGCATACCGCGCCTCGTAGCCGTCGACGGCCCGCTCCTGCACCGACCACTGGAACCGGTCGTCCAGCTGCGTCCAGGTGTGGGTCCACTGGCTGCCCGCGTCCAGGGTGACAGTGTCAAAGACCTGGCCGTCGCGCAGCAGGTCCACGGTGACGCTGCCCGGGCGGCCGGGATAGCCGTTGTCCTCCCAGACTTTGCTGACCGTCAGCTCCTGGTACGAAATGCCCTCGGCCAGAAAGACCCAGTCCACCTCGCCCACGCGGTTGGCGTACTCGTTGCCCAGCTCGGCGGGGACGTCCAGCTCAACGTTGAGCTCCAGCGTCTCGCCGTTGGCCAGATCGCCCAGATAAAACCCTCGTTCACTGCGATCTCAGTATTCTTCTTATCTGACATGATCAATGTCCTCCTATGAAATGAAATTAGTTGTGGTTTTTGCATTGGTGCAGTGAATCGGTGCTACTACGACTTGCGGATGCCGACCGACACTTTTTCGTAAGTGCTTACGGTATCGCCGAGCCACGCCGGGACGTCTTCGCCCGTGGCTTCCCGCTGCTCCTTGATGAAGGATGCGAGCGTGTTTGCGTTGACCGTCTCCACGACCAGGCTGCCGTATCCGTTGTCCTTCAGAGCCTGCATCATCTCGTCCTTGCGGCCGGACGCCGGGGACGCGAACAGCCTGCTCTTCAAGTAGAATGTGCTGCCGTTACGGGAGAAGCGGTCAAGTTCGGCTTCTGTCATGGCATCGGAGAGTTGCTCGTCCAATTCGGCGATCTCCGCAGCCAGAGCCTTGGTCTGTGCTTCGAGGTCCTTCTTCTGTTCCTGCAGAGTCTTGAGCCTGTCATCCATTTCAAAGATTTGTGTGTTCTCCATCGGTGACTACCTCCTTTCACTTACTACCGAGGAATTCAACCCCCTCCGTGAAAGGTCAGTTCTTAAAGGGATTCCTGCCCTTGCGGTAATCGTCCACGAGCATTTTTGCGAGGTTCATTTTCTGACGGAGAGCGTATAAAACCTTGCGGTCGACCGTTCCCCGGCACACGAGGTAGAAGCTGTTCTCGCCAGTCTGGATACCGTAATACTGGCAAACCGCATAGGAGATGCTCTCCGCCTGGACTTCCTCAGTATGCCGGTCCTTCGCTGCCTGGACCTCGGCAGAGTGATCTTCCTCCACCTCCA
>DWVD01000101.1 GCA_019120395.1 Candidatus Gemmiger faecigallinarum | reverse complement strand
CCCCGGCGAGGTGGTCGCGGCCATCGCCGCGGCGGTCTGCTGCCTGGAGGGCGGCTCCGTCACCGTGCGCAGCGTCCGCCGTCTGCCGCAGCCCGGCGCGTCCCGCCGCGGCGCCTGGGGCCAGGCCGGCGTTGTGCAGAACACGCAGCCGTTTGTTTTTTAAGATCTGACCGGGCCGCTGGCCACGGAGGATAAAGAAAAAAGGGGGTGCCTGCATGGGGGCTATCGTTTCCAACCTGCAGCAGATTTTTGCCAATTCCGGCTTTGCACAAATCTTTTTTGTGGAGGGTGGGTACCGCTACGCCATTATGATCGCGGTGGCGTGCGTGCTTTTGTACCTGGCGATCGTCCGCCAGTTTGAGCCTTTGCTGCTTCTGCCCATCGGCTTCGGCATGCTGATGGCCAACCTGCCGCTGGACAACATCATCCACATGGAGATCTTTATCAATGATACCCAGCACATCAACTGGGAGCTGCTGGGAAATTCCGGCGGCCTGGCCGACTACCTGTACCTGGGCGTCAAGCTGGGCATCTATCCGCCGCTGATCTTCCTGGGCATCGGCACCATGACCGACTTTGAGCCGCTGATCGCCCGGCCGTCCAGCCTGCTTCTGGGCGCCGCGGCGCAGCTGGGCATCTTTGTGGCCTACATCGGCGCGCGCCTGCTGGGCTTCACCCCCGCCGAGGCCGCGTCCATCGGCATCATCGGCGGCGCGGACGGCCCCACCGCCATCTACACCACCACCCGCCTGGCCCCGGCGCTGCTGGGTTCCGTCGCGGTGGCGGCCTACTGTTACATGGCGCTGGTGCCGGTCATCCAGCCGCCCATCATGAAACTGCTGACCACCGACAAGGAGCGCAAGATCGTTATGGAAGCGCCCCGCAAGGTCAGCCGCACGGAAAAGATCCTGTTCCCCATCATCGTTACCATTTTGGTCAGCCTGCTGCTGCCGGATGCGGCCATCCTGGTGGGCTGCCTGATGATGGGCAACCTGATGAAGGAGACCGGCGTGGTCGAGCGCATTACCAAGACCGCAGGCAACGAGCTGATGAACATCATCACCATCTTCCTGGGCTTCAGCGTGGGCTGCACCACCAACGCCGAGACCTTCCTGAACATGCGCACCGTGCTGGTCATTGTGCTGGGCGTCGTCGCCTTTGCCTGCGGCACCGCCGGCGGCGTGCTGCTGGGCAAGCTGATGTGCTTTATCACCCATGGCAAGATCAACCCGCTGATCGGCTCGGCCGGCGTGTCGGCCGTGCCCATGGCCGCCCGCGTCAGCCAGAAGGTCGGCCAGGAATACAATCCCTCCAACTATCTGCTGATGCACGCCATGGGTCCCAACGTGGCCGGCGTGATCGGCTCGGCGGTCGCAGCCGGTATCCTGATCAATATGTGCCAGGGGCTGTGACGGCAGGCTTTGCCGCGCGCGGCGCGGCGGCCCGGGCCGGGGACGTTTAGCGGAGCGCGCACAAGGGAATCTTTGCCGCAAAATCCAACCAGAACAGGCCGTTGGCTGTGCTGCCGGCGGCCTGTTTTTTTACGATTTTTCGGCGCTTCTCAGTTTTGCCGCCTGCGCGGCAAAACCAAAGCCTCCTTGCGCTTGCTCCGCTTTTCGTCCCCGGATTTTTTGCTTTGCGGGGCGCGGTGCAAACGTGAAACACGGGCATGGCGCCGCCGCCGGAAAAACGCGGCGCTACGCGGGAAACTGTACAAAACAGAGGGGGCTGTAAAAAATTGGCCCCGCAAACCGGCAGATTGTCGAATTGACAGCGCTGTAAATAAGTTGTAAACTATATATCGTTATCTTCCCTGGGAGCGGGCTGCGGCCTGCCGGACCGGCGGCCGACGCCGCAGACGATCTTTCACGAAAGGAAGTACCACTGCTTATGCACAAAAAACCGCTTGCACTGCACAAACGGCTGCTGGCGTTGTTGCTTGCGCTCTGCATGATGGTGGCCGCTGTTCCGGCCGCCTTTGCCGAGGATCTGCGATCGCTGGATATTTTTTATGCCAAACAGCTGTCGGGCAATACCTGCACGCTGGCTTCGGCGGCCATGATGATGCGCCGCCGCGCTTACATAGACGGCCTGGAAAACTGGGACACCATCACCGAGAGCAGCCTGCGCCGCGTGGCCTGGAGCTACATCGGCCTTTCGCATGACTTTTCCATGCTGGGCATCGAGGTGCAGCACGCCTATTTTGACAGCGGCCGCAGCGTGAAAGACCAGCTGATCGACATGCTGAACGACCACCCGGAAGGCATTGTGGTTTATAACCGCCATTATCCCCATGCCATCCTGGTCACCGATTATACCGGCGGCACCTTCTACTGCGCCGACCCGTCCTCGGGCGCGCCGTCCGGGCGCATCCCGCTTTCGCAGGCCACCATCACCATCGGCGACGCGGTCTCGTACTGGTTTGTGGCCAGCGACATCAACCGCACCAGCGGCCTGGGCGCCGCGCTGACCGCCACGGCGGTCGCCTACCCCAGCTACCTGCATGCGGGCGAGGGCTTTGTGCCCTCCGGCACCATCACCTCGCCGGGCAACATCACCCGCGTCAACCTGATGGTCCTGACCGAGAGCGGCGAGGTCGTCCAGTCGGTGTCGGCCGAGCCGAACACCCCCACCTTTGATGTGTCGTCGCTGGCGGACCAGCTGCACTTTGAGACGCTGAGCGCCGGGCAGTACACCTTCCTGCTGACGGCCGACGATTCCTTTGCAGGCTATTACAGCCGCCTGAACATCCGCGAGACGATGATGGTCTCCAACGGGCAGACGGTCCTGGCCAGCTATTCCGGCACGGCGCCGTCGCTGGCCAACTCCAACGCCATCAACCTGACCGAGACCGGCTTCGACGTGGAGTCCACGGCCACCGACCCCGACGACGAGATCGCCATGGTGACCTATTCGGCCTGGGCGGACGGCGAGCAGTTTGCCCAGAGCATGCTGGGCGAGAAGGGCGCGGGCGACACCTACACGGTGCACGTGGACGCCGAATCGCAGGTGCTGGGCATCGACAGCTTTATGGTCAACATCACGGCCATGGACCGCGACGGCAACTCCTGCCGCGGCACGCTGATGGTTCAGGTGGGCCTGGACGACAGCGAATCCGAAAACGAGGATACCCCGCTGGTGGCCGATCAGCATCTGATGTAACGTCAAAACGCCCCGGACTTTGTTGGTCCGGGGCGTTTTTTGCGCGCCGGAAAGCGGGTTTTGGCCCGGCGCGGCCGCGGCTCTTGCAAAAACGGCGCGGCGCGGTATAATAGACCCATACGGCCGGCATCTGCGCCGGCCGTAAAAATACAGGATTTGACGCAGAGTAGGGACCCGCGCGTAAGGCTGCACGCACCGTGCAGCCGCAGTGCCTGACCAACGGGGAGTTGTGGCAGGACGAAGTGGCCGAAAGGCCCGCGGTGCGGCTCCCGCATCCCACTGCTGCATAATGGAGTGCAGACGGCGGAAAAGTTGCAGCGCGCGGTTTTGCGCGGCGCGGCGGGGCCAGGGACGGCCTGCCGCGCGCCGGCTGCATCTTTTTTCCGCCGCGGGCGCAGGGCCCGGCATCCTCCTTTGTGCGGCGACGCACAAACAAGGAGGAATGGCAACATGAAAAAAATGCTGCAAACCGAGTCCGACCGCCTGTCCCGGGCGGCCGCCGAGCTGCACCGGCCCCGCACGCTGGCGCTGGCCGCCATGCTGGCGGCGCTGAACCTGGCGCTGAACCAGTTTACCATCCCGGTGTCCGCCTACCTGGAGATCAGCTTTGATTTTCTGGCGTCGGCGGCCGCCGGCTACCTGTGCGGCCCCTGGGTGGCGGCGCTGTCCGGCGTGGCCACCGACATCCTGGGCTACGTGCTGCGGCCCAACGGCCCCTATTTTCCCGGCTTCACCCTCAGCGCGCTGCTGCTGGGCATCGTGTACGGGCTGTGGTACTACCGCAAGCCGGTGCGGCTGGGCCGCATCATCGGCTGCAAGCTGACGGTGACGCTGATCTTCAACTTTTTCCTCACGCCGCTGTGGCTGCACATCATGTACGGGCAGGCGTTTGTGGTGCTGAGCAGTGTGCGCATCGTCAAAAACGCCGTCAAGTTCCCGGTGGACGTGGTGCTGCTGATGCTGGTGCTGAAAGCCTGCGAGCAGTACCAGAAACGCCGCCGGGCCATGCCCTGAAAAACCGTGCAGGACCGTATCTTGGATCATCCGGAAAGGGGAAAGAACCCATAAGCGAAAAACTGATCCTGGCCCGCGCCAAAGAGCTGCTGGCCGCCACCACCACCGAGGGCCACCTGTTTGAGCACGCGCTGGCGGTATCGGCCTGCATGGGCGCCATGGCAAGGCATTTCGGCGCCGACGAGGCCTACTGGCAGGCGGTGGGCTACCTGCACGACTACGACTTTGAGCAGTACCCCGACGAGCACCTGCGCCACACCGAACAGCCCCTGCGGGACGCCGGCGTGGACGAAGAGAGCATCCGCGCCATCCTGGCCCACGGCTACGGCCTGTGCACCGACGTGGAGCCGGCGACCGACATGGAAAAGAGCATCTACACCGTGGACGAGCTTTCCGGCCTGATCGCCGCGGCGGCCAGGGTGCACCCGGCGGGCATCGCCGAACTCAAGCCCTCCAGCGTGCGCAAAAAGTTCAAGGACAAGCGCTTTGCCGCCAAGATCGACCGCGCCGTCATCCAGGACGGCTGCGACCGGCTGGGGATGGAGCTTTCCGACGTGATCGCCCTGTGCATCGAGGGGATGAAGCCCTTTGCCGCCGAGCTGGGCATCGGCTCCAGGGCCTGACCGGCAGAGACGATACTGCAATTTTATACATATAATTTTCAGCCGCCTGTGTGCGATCCGCATACAAGGCGGCTCTTTTTTGTTTCCGGTGCGGAAATCTTCACGCTTTGTCCATATATCTTTCATCTTTATGCAGTAAGCTAAACCTGCATAATACAAAGCATAACGGCCCGCGCGGCGGCGCTGCCGGGCACAGAGAGGCAGGAACCGATATGACACAGGACGATTTCAGCACCTACCCGGTGGCGGAGCAGACCGAGGAGGAGCCCGCCGCCGAGCTGCCGGAGGACGCCGGCGCCCCCGAACCGGACGCCCCGGACGGCGGCGATGCGGCAGCCGCCAGGCCCCGCCGCAAAAACTGGTTTGCCCGGCACAAAAAGCTGACCGTCGCCCTTGTGGCGGTGGTGATGGCCGCCGCCATCCTGATCCGGCTGCTGACTGCGGCGGTGCCTGCCTCCGGGACCACCTACCAGTACGTCCGCACCACCACGCTGCAGCGCACCAGCCTGGAAAACTCGGTCACCGCCACCGGTACGGTGACGGCGGGCAGCGAGGCCAGCGTGACGGTGGCGGAGAACGCCCGCACCTACACGGTGGCCACGGTGGAGGTCGCGGTGGGCGACGTGGTCCAGGAGGGCGACGTGATCGCCACGCTGGACACCACCGACCTGCTGAAACAGATCGAGAACGCCCAGCAGAGCTACAACGACGACCTGCAGTCCGCCCAGACCACCTATGACCGGGCGGTGGAAAGCTACGAGGTGGCGGTGGTCCAGCATGACAACCGTCTGATCGACCTGCAGGAGAACATCGACGACGCGGACAAGGCCCTGTCCGACGCCCAGCAGGCGCTGGAGGACGCCAAAGCCGCCCGCGACAGCGCCCAGAGCACCGTCAACAGCGCCCAAAGCACCGTCGATTCGCTGCAGTCGGCCTACAATGCGGCGCAGGGGGTGGCGTCCTATGTGATCAGCTACGACGCGGCGGCGGACGCGCTGACCAGCGCCGCCACCGCGCTGGACAACGCCTACGCCAACTATACCACCGTTTATATGAGTTACAGCTCGGCGGATGAAGCCGGCAAAACGGCGCTGCTGCCCACGCTGGAAGCGGTGGCCAGAAATCTGGAAAGCGCCTGGGCCGCCTACGGCACCGGCGCGGGCATGGCCGACGCGCTGAGCGCGAACGCCAGCGTCAGCGCCAGCAACCAGCGGGCGGTGGCGGCCACCACGGCGGCCGGCATCGACAGCGTCAACGCCCAGCTAGCAGGTACCGGCATCACGCTGTCCGCCCCCACGGCCGACACGCTGGTGCAGAACTTCAAGTCCGCCGCCGACGCCCTGGTCTCTCAGGAAAGCGCCGCGGCCAGCGGCACCGGCATGATCTATCAGCAGGTGATGGACAGCTACAACGCCGCCCAGACCCAGCTGACCACCGCCCGCACGGCGCTGACCCAGGCCGAAAGCCAGGTCACCGCCGCTGAGACCCAGGTGGAGACCGCCGAAGCCCAGGTGGAGAGCGCCCACGACAGCTACGACACCGAGAAAAACTCCACCACGCTGACCAGCTCCTGGCAGCAGGTGGAGGACGCCAAGACGCGGCTGGAGCAGGCAAAGCGCACCCCGGATACGCTGACCACCCTGCAGAACACCCTGGAGGACTGCACCCTGACCGCCACCATGAGCGGCACCATCACCGCGCTGAACGCCACCGTCGGCTCCACCTGCGCCGACACGGTGGCCACCATCCAGGACACCGATGGCCTGACGGTGGAGATCACCGTTTCGGCCAACGACGTCAGCAACATCTCCACCGGCATGAGCTGCATCATCACCAGCGATTCCACCGGCGACGACGAGATCAGCGGCACGCTGACCCAGATCGACCCGGTGGCCAACGAGCAGGGCACCTTTGGGGCCACCGTACGGGTGGACGAGGAGGACAGCGGCCTGCTGATCGGCATCCAGGCCCAGGTGGAGATCGTGCAGGATGTGACCGAGGACGTGTTTGTGGTGCCCATCGACGCGGTGGGCACCGCCGAGGACGGCAGCAGCTTTGTCTACCGCCAGACCGGCGGCGAGGGCGTGGACATGACCTTTGAGGAAGTGACCGTCACCACCGGCGCTTCCAACGACTACTACATTGAGATCTCCGGCGACGACCTGGCCGAGGGCGACGTCATCCGCGCCACCGCCGACCTGACCGAGGGCGTCGAGACCGCCACCGTGGACGAGGATGCCGCCGACATGATGGGCGGCCAGATGACCATGGAGGTCATGCCGTCCGAGGGCGGCGGCCCCGGTGGCGGCGGTGACATGGGCGGCCGCGGCGGCGACGGCGGCATGGCTCCCGCCGCGCCGGCCGGAGGGCAGTGACTATGACCGACGCAAAACAGTTTGCCGCCCAGGTGGCAAAAACCATCGGCGCCGCGCCGACGGCCGCCCCCAAACGCCGGCTGCTGATCGACATGAAGGGCATCCGCAAAAGCTACTACGTGGGCAGGCCCAACGAGCTGGAGATCCTGCACGGCATCGACCTGAAAGTGTGGGAGGGTGAGTTTGTCGCCATCGTGGGCGAGTCCGGCAGCGGCAAGTCCACGCTGATGAACATCATCGGCGTGCTGGACAAGCCCACCGCCGGCGCCTACACGCTGGACGGCATCGACATCCACAATGCCGACGACAACGAGCTGGCGGCCATCCGCAACCGCAAGATCGGCTTTGTGTTCCAGACCTACAACCTGATCGGCCGGCAAAGCGCGCTGAAAAACGTCGAGCTGCCCATGCTCTACGCCGGGGTGCCCGGCGGCGAGCGGTCCCGCCGCGCCGCCGAGTGGCTGCGCCGGGTGGGCATGGGCGACCGGATGAAGCACCAGCCCAACGAGCTTTCCGGCGGACAGAAACAGCGTGTGGCCATCGCCCGCGCCATGGTCAACGACCCGGCCATCATCCTGGCTGACGAGCCCACCGGCGCGCTGGACAGCCAGACCAGCCGGGTGGTGATGGACCTGTTCCACGAAATGAACGAAACCTATCACAAAACCGTCGTGCTGATCACCCACAACCAAAACCTGGCCGAGGAGTGCCAGCGGGTGCTGACGCTGCTGGACGGGCGCATCGTCGCCGAGCGAAAGGGGAGTGGCCGCCGTGGCGTTCTTTGAGAACATCTCCCTGGCGCTGGGCAACCTGCGCTCCAACAAGATGCGCAGCCTGCTGACCATGCTGGGCATCATCATCGGCATTGCGGCGGTCATTGCCATCGAGACCATCGGCAACAGCATGACCGGCGCCGTCACCGACTCGATGAGCGGGCTGGGCGTTTCCAACATCACCGTCAGCCTGACCCAGAAAACCGACGCCGACACCTCCGGCACCTCCTTTGGCGTTTCGCTGCGGCTGTTCATGGACTCGGCCCCGTCGGCCGACGACCTGCTGACCGACGAGATGATCGACGAATACACGGCCGCCTTCCCCACCCAGGTGGCGGACGTGCAAAAGACCGTCACGGTGGGCAGCGCCACGCTGGACAAGTACGGCGACCCAACCACCACCATCACCGCCAGCGTCAGCGGCGTCAACCGCGCCGTGCTGGACGACCTGGAAAGCGACACCCCGCTGCTGGCCGGCCGCTGGCTGCGCGATGACGACGGCGACCGCCGCATCTGCGTTGTATCGGAAAAGTTCGTCCAGCAGACTATGGGCTGCACAAACGCCGAGGCGGTGGGCCGCCCGGTGACGCTGACCATCAACAATATGCCCTACACCTTCTATGTGGCCGGCGTTTACACCTATGACGACACCAGCAGCTCGATGTTCGGCACCATGGACGACGACGCCATCCAGACCAGCCTCTACATCCCGCTGGACACCGCCCGCGCTATCACCGGCGACGCCGACGGCTACCAGACCTTTACGGTGCAGGTGGCCGACGGGGTGGACATCAACAGCTTTGTGACCACCACCGGCTCCTTTTTTGCCAGCTACTACACCCGCAACGACACCTGGACAGTGGAGGCCAGCAGCCTTTCCACCCTGGTGGAGCAGCTGACCAGCATGCTGGGCACCATCAGCCTGGGCATCTTGGCCATTGCGGCCATCAGCCTGCTGGTGGGCGGCATCGGCGTTATGAACATCATGACGGTGTCGGTCACCGAGCGCACCCGCGAGATCGGCACCCGCAAGGCGCTGGGCGCCCGCAACTCGGCCATCCGCATGCAGTTTATCACCGAGTCGATGGTGCTTTGCCTGATCGGCGGCGTCATCGGTGTGATACTGGGCATCGCCCTGGGCGCGGCGCTGGCCGGCGTGGTGGGCTTCTCGGCCCGGCCCAGCGTGCAGGCTATCGTCATTGCGGTGGGCTTCAGCATGGCCATCGGCGTGTTCTTTGGCTATTACCCCGCCAACAAGGCCGCCAAACTGGACCCCATCGAGGCCCTGCGGTACGAATAAAACCGTTGTTTCTGCAAGCCCCCCCGGCAGGAAATTTTTGCCTGCCGGGGGATTTTTTCTGCCCGCCTTGCGCCGCCGCCAGCCCGGTGCTATACTGGCTTTAGCCGCCACGGATCCAGGGAAAGGCCGCGGCAGGGTGGGAAAGAGGAATCTGGAAAACAATGGAAACGACAGTTCAAAAACAGTTCACTAACGCCCAGCTGCTGCGCCTGCTGTGGCCGCTGGTCATCGAGCAGGCGCTGGCGGCGCTGGTGGGCATGGCGGACACCGTCATGGTCTCCAGCGTGGGCGAGGCGGCCATCTCCGGCGTGTCGCTGGTGGACATGATCAACAACCTGATCTTCAACGTGTTTGCGGCGCTGGCCACCGGCGGCGCGGTGGTCACCAGCCAGTTTTTGGGGGCAAAGCAGGGGGACGAGGCGCGCCGCAGCGCCGGGCAGCTGGTGGCCCTCAGCGCCCTGCTGGGGCTGGCGGTCATGGCTTTCTGCCTGGCGGGGCGGCAGACCCTGCTGCGGCTGTTTTTCGGCCGGATCGAGGACGACGTCATGGCCGCCGCCATGACCTATTTCTTTATCACCGGCCTGTCCTACCCGTTCCTGGCGCTGTACAATGCGGGCGCGGCCATTTTCCGGTCGGTGGGCAACAGCGCGGTGTCCATGCGGGTCAGCGTGCTGATGAACCTCATCAACGTCTGCGGCAACGCCTTCTGCGTCTTTGTGCTCAAAATGGGCGTGGCCGGCGTGGCAGTCCCCACGCTGGTTTCCCGCATGGTGGGCGCGGCGGTCATCCTGGCCATGACCAACCGGCACGACAACCCGGCCCGCGTCACCTGGGAGGCGGTGCGCCGCCCCCGCCCGGCCATGATCCGTAGCATCCTGTACATCGGCATCCCCTCGGCGCTGGAAAACAGCCTGTTCCAGCTGGGCCGGGTGCTGGTGGTCAGCATGATCTCGCTGTTCGGCACGGTGCACATCTCGGCCAACGCGGTGGCCAACAACCTGGACAATGTGGGCTGCATCGTGGGCCAGGCCATGGGCCTTGCCATGATCACGGTGGTGGGCCGCTGTGTGGGCGCGGGCGACCCCGGCCAGGCCGTACACTATACCAAAAAGCTGATGCTGTGGGATTATATCGCCCAGGGGACGGTCAACGCGCTGGTGATGCTGGGCCTGCCGCTGCTGATGCAGCTGTACACCCTGTCGCCGGAAACGGCCGGGCTGTCCCGCATCCTGATCCTGATCCACTGCGGCGCGGGCATCCTGTTGTGGCCGGCGGCCTTTGTGCTGCCCAACGCCCTGCGCGCCGCCAACGACGTGCGCTTCACCATGGCGGTGTCCATCTTCTCGATGGCGGTCTGGCGGCTGGGCTTTTCGTACATCCTTTGCGTCAACATGCAGATGGGCGCGGTGGGCGTCTGGGTGGCCATGGTCATCGACTGGGTCTGCCGTGCGCTCTGCTTTGTCGTCCGCTTTGCCCGCGGCCGCTGGAAAGCAAAGGCGGTGCCGGCCAAGGCGGAAGTCTGACCTCGGCGCGGAACGATGCGGCGGGCAGCGCCCCGCCCGCCGAAGGAGGGCAGGCGCTATGACAGGAGTAAAACACGGGACAGTCCGATTGGAACCCCACCAGGAGACATGGCGGGAGGAGGCGGAACAGGCGATCGGCCTGCTCCGGCGGCTTCTGGACGGGACTGCCGTGGACATCCAGCACGCGGGGAGCACCGCGATCCGCGGGATCCACGCCAAACCGATCCTTGATATTGCGGTTGCGGTGCGCAGCCTGGAGGAGATCCAGCCCCACGCGGAGGACCTGAAGCGGTACGGCATCCTGTTCCGCGGCGAAGCGGTGGCGGGGGAGCTGCTGTTTGTCATGGAGCGGCAGGGGCTGCGGACGCACCACATCCACGTGGTCGTGCAAAACGACCGGAAATGGAGCGATTACCTTGATTTTCGGGATTACCTCAACGCGTATCCCGAAAAAGCCGCGCAGTACGACGCCTGCAAGCAGAGTCTGGCGCGGCAGTTCCCCCAAAATCGCCCGCAGTACACAGCGGGCAAGCAGCAGACGATCGCCCGGCTGCTGGCGGAGGCAAGAACATGGCGTCAAAGCGCAGAACAGACCGGGCCATCTTCCTGCGGCCGCCGGCCCTGACCCCAAAAGCCGCTTTTGCTCCGCGGCCGGAACGGCCGCACCAAAATTCCTTATTCCATAAAATTAAGATTTCGCATTCCAAACATCCCGCTCTCACAAGGAGGTCGCCATGAAACTGATCAGCTGGAACGTCAACGGCCTGCGGGCCTGCCTGAAAAAGGGCTTTGCCGAGGCCTTTGCAACGCTGGATGCCGACGCCTTCTGCGTCCAGGAGACCAAAATGCAGCCCGGCCAGGCGGAGTTCGCCCCCGAAGGCTACACCGAATACATCTACTCGGCTGAGAAAAAAGGCTACTCCGGCACTGCGGTCTGGACAAAGCAGCAGCCGCTTTCGGTCAGTTACGGCATCGGCGTGGAGGAGCACAGCCACGAGGGGCGGGCCATCACGCTGGAGTACCCCGGTTTTTACCTGGTCAACGTCTATGTGCCCAACGCCCAGGAGGGCCTGGCCCGCATCGACTACCGCATGCGCTGGGAGGACGACCTGCGCCGCTACCTGCTGGAGCTGGACGCCAAAAAGCCGGTGGTGCTGTGCGGCGACATGAACGTGGCCCACAACGAGATCGACCTGAAAAATCCCGGCCCCAACCGGGGCGCGGCGGGCTTCTCCGACCAGGAGCGGGGCAAAATGACCGAGCTGCTGGCCGCCGGCTTTACCGATACCTTCCGTTACCTGCACCCCGACGCCACCGGCGCTTACAGCTGGTGGAGCATGCGCTTCAAGGCCAGGGAGCGCAACGCGGGATGGCGCATCGACTATTTCATCGTCTCCAATCGGGTGGCAGGCCGCATCCGGGAAGCCTCCATCCTGCCGGATATCTACGGCTCCGACCACTGCCCGGTGCTGTTGGACATCGATCTGTGACTGGCCCGGCCGGCTGCGCCCCATACAAAAAAGACCGCCCTGCGCGGCAAAGTGTTTGCTTTGCCCGCGGGGCGGTCATGGTTTCAACAGGTCCTGCGCCGGCACCTGAAAGAACTCGGCAAAGGCCAAAAGCTCGATGTCGGTGACAAACCGCTGGCCGGACTCGATGCGCTGGATGGCGTTTTTGTCCAGATCCAGCCCGCGCAGCTGCATCTCGTCGGCCAACGCCCGCTGGGACATGCGCGGCACGGCCGCCTGCCGCAGCCGGGCGATCTGCACGCCGGCCAGGTTGTTGCGCCCGCCGGGCGCTTTGTTCTTGTACACGGCCGACGGCCTCCCTGTTGACTGGATTGACATTTACTGCTTGTCATTTTAACCAGTATATGCTAAACTCAGAACAGAATTGACATTTACAAAATGTCAAAAGAGAGGCGGGAGGTGTTGGGCGTGCCTTATTGGATCGGTGCGCTGTCCTTGGCCGCCGCGCTGGCGGTGCAGACGCTGCTGTGCGGCTGAAGCCGCCCGGCCCGGCAAAAGGGAAAACAGAACAGCAGGCGGCCCGCCGGGAAAAACTCCCCGGCGGGCCGCCTGTATGCGGATGCAGTGTCTGCGGGGCGTCAGCGGATGGACAGCCCCAGCCGGTACGCCTGTTCCAGCTCCGGCTTGCCGGCAATGTCGCCGGCGTTCCTGTTGCCCCCGGCCAGCACCTGGCCCAGATCCTGCCAGCGCAGGTGTTCTATCAGGTGGCGGTAATAGGTCAGCACGTCGTCAAAGCCGTGCCCCTCGGCGGCCATCAGCAATGCGCCGGCGCGGCCATGGCCGCGCAGCAGGTTTTCGCCGCCCTCCTCCAGCGCAAACAGCCGGTCAAAGCAGGTGCGCAGCTGGCCGCTCAGGTTCCAGTAGTACAGCGGCGAGGCCAGCACCACCACGTCGCTGTCCCGCACGGCGGGGTAGATCTCGGTCATGCCGTCCTTCTGCACGCAGGGGCAGGGGCGGCTGCTGTCGCCGCCAAAGCAGCCACGGCAGCCGCGGATGTCCATGCCGTCCAGCCAGAAGGCGGTCACGGTGTGGCCCGCCTCCCCGGCGCCCTTGGCAAACGCCTGCGCCAGCGCCGAGGTATTGCCGTTTTTGCGGGGGCTGCCGTTCAGGATCACGATTTTCTTTCCCATGGCTGACACCTCTTGCTCAAAGCGCGCAGAGCTTGTCTGCCAGGGCGGCGGCCTGCGCGCAGCCATCGGTCTTTTGGATGGCACCGGCTTCCAGCACGCCGGGGATCAGCACCTCGCCGGCCATCTGCCACTTCATCAGCGCGGCGGAACGCTCAATGGGCGCCCGCACGCCGTCCAGCACGGTCATGTCCTCCTCTTCGCAGCAGGCAATGACGGCGCACTGCTTGCCGGCAATGTCCTTGCCCGCCACGCAGAAGGAGTACAGCTTGTCGATCACGGCCTTGAGCTGGGCGGGGATCGAGTACCAGTACACCGGCGTGCTGAACACCACCGCGTCGGCCGCCAGGATGGCGGGCGCCATGGTGTTGAAGTCGTCGTCAAAGCTGCAGGCCCTGCCGGTCCTGAAGCAGGTCTCGCAGGCATGGCAGCCGCCCACCTGCATCATGGCGGCGTCAAAGCGGGCGACGGACGCGCCCTTGGCTTCGGCCTCGCGGACAAAGGCGTCGGTCATGGCAAAGCTGTTGCCGTTTTTGCGCGGGCTGCCGGTGATCACTACAATGTTCTTGCTCATGGCACAAACCTCCTGATTTTAGGGGCGCATCTGCCGGGGAGCGCCTGGGGGGAAAAGCATACTGCCGCGGGGCGGGCAAAAACGGGCGGAGACGGGGCCGGCTGCCTGTTCCGCGTTGACTTGCCCCGCAGCTGATACTATAATCATAACAGGAACGCGACGCAAAACAAGTACGCACATCAAAGTGCGATACTTACCCAAAGGAGAGTACCATGGATGCAAGCTGCATCGCCCAGGCCAGCCTGGGCAGCACCGGGTTCAGTTACACCCTGTCTTTGATCAACGGCAAATACAAGATGACGATTTTGTACACGCTGATGTGCTTCGGCGTGGTGCGGTTCAACGAGATGAAAAAGTATATCGGGGGCATCTCGTACAAGACGCTGAGTTCGACCCTCAAGGAGCTGGAAGCCGACGGCCTGGTCCATCGGGAGGAATACCCCCAGATCCCGCCCAAGGTGGAGTACAGCCTGACCGACCGCGGCCGCTCGCTGATCCCCATCCTGGACGCCATGTGCGACTGGGGCGAGAAGAACCGCCGGTAAGCCTCGCCCCTCCGTCTGCGTCTTGCGGCGGAAGTATCCTCCCAAGCCCGGCAGAGCCTTGCCCTGTGTTCCGTAGGGGACGATCTCCGCGCTAAGAGCCGGCACTTCGTACTTTGCGCTCCGAAACGCCGCCTGCGGGCGGCAGTGCTCGCATCGTCCCGGAAAACCCTGCGACGCCGCCAGGCTCCGCGGCGGGCGAAATCGCCCGCCCTACATTGCGGCCGGGAACAGGCGGCGATACACAAGCGTCAGCCCCCAGCCGGGTCAGCCGGCGGGCCGATGAAATCATCGGCCCCTGCGCAGAGGCTTTTCGACAAGGACAATCTGCGTGATAGCCACCAGCCTCCCGGCAAGTCGATTCCGACCTGCGGTAGCGGGTCGGAGTCTGATCGGGAGACCGGGTGAGCTTTTGCGATGCGAGAAACGGGGAACGATCCGGCACGGGGCTTGCGATACCACAGGCGACGCAATTCTCGGTCGACCCCATTTAATCCCAGGGGATTCTCAAGGGGACCGAGGTCCCCTTGAGCCGTGCCCCGCGCCTCGGAACTAGCGGCGACTTTTTCCGCCGCTTTTTGGTCGGTCAAAAAGCGGCAGCTTCCGGCGGATGCCGTTATAACAGCAACAAGGCAACCTAGCCCAGCCGCTTTATAACAAACCCACACCCCGCAAACAACACCCGTCAATAGGGCCGGCGGCGGGCGAAAACGCCCGCCCTACATTGCGGCCGGGAACAGGCGGCGATACACAAGCGGCCGCCTTTCCTCCAAAAAATTCTCAAAAAAATCGGAGCGGACTGCAAAATCACGGCCGGGCCGTTCGTAGTATAGACAGAAGGCGCCGATGCGGAGGGCGTGGCAGGGGCGGACGGCAGTCCGGCGGAACCCTGCGCGTCCAAAAGGCCCTTCCGCGGGGGATTCGGCGCTTTCGGTTGGCTTTTGCCCGGCATACCCCGCACAGGACGGTTCCAAAACATACAAAGGGGGTGTGCCGGCTGAACAACGAGCAGTTCGCCAGCCTGATGCGGCAGTATCAGCGGCTGGTGTATACCGTGTGCTACCAGTTCGTGCACGATCCCCACATTGCCGAGGATCTGACCCAGGACACCTTCCTTTCGGCCTGGTCCAACATCGACCGGTGCGACCCGGCCTATCACAAGCAGTGGCTGGTGCGGGTGGCCACCAACAAATGCAAGGACCACCTGAAAAGCGCCTGGGTCCGCCGGGTGCAGGCCCAGCAGGACGACCAGCTGCCCGAACCCCGCGGCGCGCCGCCCGGCGACGCCCGCAACCCCGAGGAGACCATGATCGCCCGGGACGAGGCCGCCGCCCTGCAAAACATGGTGCGCACCCTGCGGGAACCCTACGGCAGCGTGGCCACCATGTATCTGCTGGAGCACAAGACCGTGCCGGTCATCGCCCAGGCGCTGGGCAGGCCGGAAAAGACGGTGCAGAATCAGATCTTCCGCGCCAAGGTCATCCTTCGGCAGCAAATTCTGGAAAGGAGGCAGGCATAAATGCAAAACGCACTGGTACCCTTTGACAACCAAAATCTGTTCGACGACGGCGGTCATCTGACTGGCGCCGGCATGAACGCCATGGAAAACGGCAGCCTGGACGAGCTGGGCAGCCTGGAAGCGGCCGAGCACCTGAGCTTCTGCAACGCCTGCCTGAACCGCTACACCAACTGGCTGGAGGCCATGCCCCAGGCGCTGCTCAGCCCCGCGCGGGACATTGCGCCCCAGGTGCAGAACCTGCTGCGCATGCGTTCCATCCGGGTGTTCACCAACAAATACGTCTCCATCGCGGCGGCGGTCATCCTGGCCTTTGCGCTGTGGAATTTCGGGGTGTTCAATATCTCGGACGGCACCGCACAGCGCGGCGTGGACCGCCTTTCGGAAGGGCCGCGGTTTTCCATCAGCCAGAGCATCCAACAGTTTATCGGCGGCATCGGCAAGGGCATCGACGATGTGCTGAACGAGCTGCAGGCCTACGTGCAAAGCGGCTTTGCCCAGCTGGCCGAGCCGCGCGCCGGCAGCGGCGCCGAAACCGATACCGCCAGCAGCACCAACAGCAACGATCCCGGCAACCACCGGCAAGACGGCGGCGTGCAGCCCGCCAGGGGGGAGTAAACCACCATGAAGAAAAACGGACTTTTGACCTTTATTTTCGCCTGTATCCCCGGCGCAGGCCAGATGTACTATGGCTATATGAAACGCGGCCTGACCATGATCACGATTTTTTGCATCGGCGTCGGGCTGGGGGCCATCATTGCGCCGCTGGTCGTCATCTGCCCCATTGTGTGGATGTACAGCTTTTTTGACACCTACGACCTGATCCGCCACATGACCAACGGCGATCCCAAACCGGACTCGCTGCTGATTTTTGAAAACCTGGACTCGCTGCGGCGGATCTTCCCGTCCGGCAACCGGGTCATCGGCTGGGTCTTTATCGGCCTGGGCGTGTGGGCGCTGTACAGCAGCATCATCGAGCCGCTGGTCATCAACTTTATCGGCTGGTACGCGGCCAATATGGTCCCCACCCTGGTGGTGGCCGCCCTGCTGATCGCCGGCGGCTTCTGGCTGCTGAAAGGCCCCCGCGGCGGACGCGGCGGCGGCCCGGAGGACATCCCGCCCTACACCGGCGGCTCCGGCTACGACTACGGCGCGACGGACGACATCCCCGATTTTTCCGGCATGCCGGACGATACTTTCGGCGCCGGCCCGGCGCCCCAGTGGCCCAAGGCGGGCGTGCGTGACCGGGCGGGCGAGGAGCACCCTCGCCCGGAAGCCGGAGCTCCGGCTTCCGATGAATCTCTGGATGCCGACGATATTGCCAGCGACGCCCGCTGAACCGGGCAGGGAGGAATACAATGGAATACCAGAACAGGCAGTCTGCGCCCAATCCGCCCGCCGGCGGGCCCTGGGCAGCCGCACCGCAGCCGCGCAAAGTGCGCCGGGTGGGCACGGTGGCCTTTGGCGTCACGCTGATCTTTGTGGGCGTTTTGATGGTGGCGGCCATTTTGGTGCCGGGCATCGACGTGCTTTCGGTGCTGCGGCTGTCGCCGCTGATCCTGGTGGTGCTGGGCGTGGAGGTGCTGATCTACTCGGTGCGCCCCGACGTGACGCTGAAATACGATTTTTTGAGCATGTTCGTCTGTTTTCTGCTGCTGGTGGCGGCGGGCGGCGCGTCCATCCTGGGCCAGCTGGCCGAAGGCTGGGGGCCCAGCCATGAGTACGCCGAGGAGCGGCTGGCCGCCCAGCTGGAACAGCAGGCCTACGACGCGCTGAAGGGCAACGCGGACATCCGGGACGTTACCGTGGAAGTGACCCTGCAGCGGGCGGTGGGCAGCGGCGAGCGGGACACCGCGTCCATCACCGACACCGACGAGGTCTGGGCCTATGTGACGCTGGAAAACAACTACGCCGACGCGCAGAGCTTTGCCGCGGGCTGCCGGGCCGTCATCGACGAGGCCGAGCGGGCGGGCCTGCCGTTCAGCAGTTATACCTTTGACACGGTGTGGGATACGATGGGAAGCGGCGCGGGGGCGCACCCCGATCTGTCCCGCAGCTTCTATCTGGACGTGGACGGCGCATGGAGCATCCACCGCACCGCCGAACAGCTGGCCCGGGACGTGGATGTGGACCTCTGGTACGACGACACCCGGTTTGACAACGAGCAGGAGCTGGACGAATACCTGGCCCAGTTTGATACCAGCCTGCACCAGCTGCAGCCTTCCACCGCCGAGAGCGCCGACAGCGCGGCGGCTTGACCGGGCGGTGCAGCGGCCGGCTTCACCCCGATTTTACACCGATTTTGCGGTGCGCATGCCGTTTTGGCAGCGCGCCGCATTGTTTTTGCCCCCGGCGCATGGTACAATAATACTGTATCTGTTCAAATGCCTGCGCCGGGACCTTCCGGGGCGGCAAATTCGTCCAGGGGGAATTTCCATGTCCATATTAAAGGGGTATACCAAACAGGAGATCAGCTGGATGATGTACGACTGGGCCAACAGCGCCCACTCGGTCATCATTGTGACCATCCTGCCCATCTTCTTCGACTCGGTGGCCGAATGTACCGCCGACAGCGTCTCCAGCATGAGCACCTGGGGCTACGCCACCAGCATCGCCATGGCGATCGTGGCGCTGGCCGCGCCGTTTCTGGGCGTGTTCGGCGACATCCGCGGCATGCGCAAAAAGCTGTTCGCCTTCTTTCTGGGGCTGGGCGTGCTGGCGGTGGCAGGACTTTCCTTTGCGCCCATGATGGACTTTACCTCCTCCACCGACGCGGCGGGGCGGGTGGCCATGTTCGTGCTGGTGCTGTACATCCTCAGCACCATTGGATTTGACGCCTCCTGCATTTATTACGACGCCTTTTTGACCGACGTCACCACCGAGGACCGGATGGACCGGGTCTCGACGCTGGGCTACGGCCTGGGGTACATCGGCGGTTCCACCATCCCGCTGGTGGTTTTTCTGGTGATGAACCTGGTGGGCGTGGACATGCTGGTCTGCCTGGCCTTCATCTTTGCCTTTACCGCCGTGTGGTGGCTGGTGTTCAGCCTGCCGCTTTTGAAAAACTGCCAGCAGAAGGGCGGCAAACCGTATGAGAAGGGCGACATCGGGCGCAACATCCGCGGGGTGGGCGCCACGATAAAAGAGATCGGCCGCAACAAAGCGCTGCTGGTTTACATTATCGCCTATTTCTTCTACATCGACGGCGTGCACACCGTGATCAGCATGGCCACCACCTACGGCACCAACCTGGGGCTGGACTCCACCGGCATGCTGCTGGCGCTTTTGCTGGTGCAGGTGCTGGGCCTGCCCTTCTGCCTGCTGTATATGAAACTCAGCGCAAAGTTCGGCGCCCGCACCATGGTGGGCGTGGGCATCTGCGTGTACATGTTCATCTGCGTGTTCGGCTTCTTCATGCGCAGCCTGTGGCAGTTCTGGCTGCTGGCGGTGCTGTGCGCCACCAGCCAGGGCGGCATCCAGGCGCTTTCCCGCAGCATGTACGGCAAGCTGATCCCCGACAAGCAGCGCAGCGGCGAGTTCTTCGGCTTCTTTGACATCTTTGGCAAGTTCAGCTCCATCATCGGTCCCACGCTGGTGGGCGTGGTCAGCTCGGCGGTGGCCAACGGCATGATGGCCGAACAGGGCCTGACCGCAGCCACCGCCACGGCGGAGCAGATCGATGCCATCAACGCGGCGTCCAGCCCCTACGGCATTTTGTCCATCCTGCTCATCGTCGGGCTGGGCGGCGCGCTCTACTTCTTTGTGCTGCCCAAGCACCTGAAAGCCAGCGGCAAAAAGATCTGACCCCCGCAAACAGCGCAAAACTCCATACGGCCGCGCCGGCATGCTTTGCACATTGCATCCCGGCGCGGTTTCGTGTACAATAAAGGTCAGGCGGCGGCACAGTCTGCGCCGCCCAAAGGATGGATACCAAAATGCCCGAAGGATATACCCATGTGCGCACAGCGCGCCGCGCGGCCAAGGCGGCGCGGTATCCTGTGCATTGCCCCGAAGCCTTTGCCGTCGGCGCCAACGGCCCCGACGCGCTGTTCTGCTTCGAGGTGTGGAAGTCTGCCCGCAAGCGCCGCTGGGACCTGCCCGCGCTGGGCAACCGCATGCATGAGGAAAACACCGGAGCCTTTTTAAAAAGCCTGGTCAGCCACGTCAAGACCCAGGCCCAGATCGACTATACGCTGGGCTTTTTGAGCCACTACGCCGCCGACACGGTGCTGCACCCCTATGTCGTCGCCCTCTGTCAGCCCGGCATGCCCTACGCCGGGCGCGGCGGCCACGGCTATTTTGAGATCGCGCTGGACTCGACGCTGCACGCCGAGGATACCGGCGTTTCCATCGTCCCCGCCGGGGACGCCAGCCCGCTGGTGCCCGGCCCCGACCTGGCCGACGTGACCAAGCTGCTGCACACCGCCCTGCAGGAAGCCTACGGCCTGGATATCCCGGTGGAATTCCTGGCGGACGCTTTCTATGACCTGCACCGGGTGCGGCGGCTGTTCCCCAGCCGGCACGGCGTCAAGCGGGCGCTGTTCTGGCTGGTGGAACCGCTGTTCGGCGGGCGGGGGTTCATCACCGGCCATGTCAGCCCGCGGCAGCTGGCCAAAGACCTGCCCGAGACCTGGACCGACCCCTTTACCGGCGAGGAAAAACAGGGCGGCGCGTTTGTGCTGCTGCGCCAGGCGGAAAAGCGCAGCGCCCTGTATATGCTGGGCGCGCTGGAGTACTGGATGGGCAAAATGCCGGCCAGCCGCTTTTTTACGCTGCTGGGCAGCATGAGCTATACCGAAGGCCGCCCCACCCCGCAAAGCGACCCCCGCCGCGCCCCCGAAGCCCCGCCGGTGCCCGACCCGCCCGGCGCGCCTTCCCCCGGGGACGGCGGCCAGGCATAACAGCGGTATCCCACGCCCGGCGCGGACCAACTGCCGCCCGTGCCGGCGAATATTCAAAACCGAAAAGGAGAACACGATTATGGTACGCATCACCATGCAGAACGGCAAGACCATCGACCTCGAGCTGGACCCCAAGGCCGCGCCCCTGACCTGCGAGAACTTCCTCAAGCTGGTCAATCAGGGCTTTTATGACGGCCTGACCTTCCACCGCATCATCCCCGGATTTATGATCCAGGGCGGCTGCCCGCTGGGCAACGGCACCGGCGGCCCCGGCTGGCACATCAAGGGCGAGTTTGCCCGCAACGGCGTCAACAACCCCATCAAGCACACCCGCGGCGTCATCAGCATGGCCCGCGCCATGGACCCCAACTCGGCCGGCAGCCAGTTCTTTATCATGCATGCCGACGCGCCCCACCTGGACGGCGATTATGCGGCCTTTGGCCATGTGGTCTCCGGCCTGGACGTGGTGGACGAGATCGCCGACACCCCCACCGACTGGAACGACAAGCCCCGCACCCCGGTGGTCATGGCCACTGTGCGCGTGGTGGAGGAGTAAAACCGCCCCGCGGCCCGAAATCAAAATACGCCCGCCCCGCAAAGCTGCTTTGCGGGGCGGGCCTGTTTTTTGCGCGGATTCAGCCCCCGCCCATGCCCATCAGGTCCCCGGCCAGCAGGCCGATTTCGGCAATGCGGCTGGCGCCCTCCTCGGGGAACTCCACGCCGTCTACGCCCCAGTCGCTCATCACCGCGATCAGATACGGGTCGCTGTTGTAGACGATGGCCATATCGTGCAGGGCGCCGTCCCAGCTGCCGTATTTTTTGGCCATGGGCCAGTCGTCCGGCAGAAGATGATGCCCCGCGTCCATAAAATCCTGCTGCAGCGACGCCGCCAGGCTGGTGCCGGTGCTGAAATAGTCCTGCAATGCCTGCAGGATGCACAGGCAGTCGCGGGCGCTCAGCTCGCCGTGGATGCGGGTCTGTTCCGTCAGGGCGTCCTGCGGCCGGTCGACCCCGATGCCGGCCAGGAAAGCGGTAAATCCGCCGCCCGCCTCGGCCGGCCACAGGCTGTACAGCTGACCGGTGGCGGAATCGTCGCTGCGGGCGATCATTGCCCGCATGGCCTGCCGGGCGGTCTGGGCCGGCGCGGAGCCACGGGCGGGCAGCGGGGCGTCCAGGTCGATCTCGCCCGCTTCGGCGCGGCGGCACAGCCACAGCGCGTAGGGGGCTTTCAGCAGGCTGGCGGCATAGTAGCCGGCGTCCTCGCGGTAGGCGAAGGTAAACCCGTCCGAGAGGCGCATGCACGCAACCGAGACCTCGCCGTCCAGGCTGTCCAGATAGGCGGTCAGCGCGTCGGCGGCCTGCTGCGCGCGGGGAGAAAGCGCTGCGCCGCCGCTTTTTGGCCCGGCCGCCGCCGCGGCGGCTATGCCCGCCAGCAGCGCCAGCAGGCACAGCAGGGCGGGCAGGGGACGGCAGGGGCGGAGGACGCGTACTTTCACAAAAAAAGCCTCACTTTCGGCCGGGACGAGCACTGTGCGTGACAGGCCCGCCCCGGGAAACTGAGGCAAGTATAGACCCGGATTGTATCTGCGCCGTCGCGCCGATGCATCCGTTTTGTATCATTTTGTCAGGGGCCGGGTCAGGGCTGCGGCGTGCGGGTATCCCGCATTTCGAACCAGAAATTGGCGCCGTGCCCCGGCGTGCTGTTGACGCCGAAGGCGAACCCGTGCTGCTGCAGGATGGCCTTGGTGATGGACAGCCCCAGCCCGGAACCGACCTTGCCCTGGTCCTTGCGGGACCGGTAATAGCGGTCGAACACATGGGGCAGGTCCTCCGGCAGGATGCCGGGGCCGTGGTCCTCCACCTCCACCCGGCAGCCGCCGTCCGGCAGCGGGATGCACCGCAGCACAAAAATGCCGTCCTCGCCCATGTGATGGGTGGCGTTGCCCAGCAGGTTGTGCAGCACCCGCTCCATCATGTCCGGGTCGGCCTGCACGATGCACTCGTGGTCGGCCTCCAGCTGCAGGGTCCAGCCGTTCTGGTCGCATACGGCGTCGTAGCGGCCGGCTACCTCAAAGCAGAGCTGGCTCATGTCAAAGGTGACCAGGTTGGGTTTCTCGGCGCCGCTGGACACCTTGCTCAGCTCCATCACGCTGTTGACCAGGCCGGAAAGACGGTCGGTCTCGTCCACGATGATGTTGCACTGTTCGGCACGGCGGTCGGCGTCGTCGCCGGTGATGTCCCGCACCGTCTCGGCATAGCCCTTGATCAGCGTCAGCGGGGTGCGCAGATCGTGACTGACGTTGGCCAGGATGTCCCGCTCCAGCTGGGCCGAGCGCTTGACCTCATCGGCCATGTGGTTGAACTCCTGCGCAAGCAGGCCCAGCTCGTCTTTGCGGCGCACATCCACGTGCACGTCGTAGTTGCCGTCCGCCATTTCCCGCGCGCCCTCGCTGAGCTTGCGCACCGGCTGGGTGAACCACCGGCTGAACACCACCGCAAACAGCACCACCAGCACCAGGATGCCCAGGCCGATGGGCGGCAGCATCTTGGTCAGCACGGTGGCCGCCGTCTCGATCTGGGCCAGGCTGGTGGAGACGATGACCGCGTAATTCCCGTCGGCGGAAAGCCCGCCCACCACCATCTGGCGGTTGCCGCCCGACTCGATGATCTGGTAGAGCCGGCCGTCGTCAAACAGCTGCTGGCGCAGCAGGATGGCGACGCGGGTGTCCGAGTAGGTCGTCGACAGGCCGCTGAGCGCGCCCATGCTCTCGTGCAGGACGCAGGGGTACAGGTTTTCGATATACTGGATGCTGCGGCAGGTGCGGTCGCTGATGTCGATGCAGGTGTTGTCCAGTTTCAGGGCGCCGTTCTCGATGTCCTCGTAGAAGCTCTGCCAGAAATCGGCGTTGGCGGTCTTGGTGCCCCAAAGGCTGTAAGTGACCAGCGGCGCGTCGCTGGCGTCGATGCGGGTCACAATGGCGCTGAGCTTGTTTTCCAGGCTGGTGCGCATGGTACGGGTATACTGGGGCTGCAGAAAGTAGGTGATCAGCACCCACACCAGCAAAAGCGTGACCAGCGTGATGCCGCCCAAAAACAGGATCAACTGCCCCTGCACGCCCAGCAGGATGTTGCCGCGCCGCTTTTTGGGGCCGGGCACGGTGTATTTGACTAATGCTTTGCTCAAAGCAGTTACGCCTCCCGGCGGTCAGATGGCGGTATCGGGGTCAAACTTGTACCCGATGCCCCAGACCGTCACGATATAGCTGCGGCATTTGCCCAGGTGGCTGCGCAGCATCTTGATGTGGGTGTCCACGGTGCGGTCCTCGCCGTAATAGTCGTAGTTCCACACCTTTTGCAGGATCTTCTCGCGCGAGAGCGCGATGCCCTTGTTGCTGACCAAAAACACCAGCAGGTCAAATTCTTTGGGCGTCAGCGAGCACTCCTGCCCGGCCACCTTGACGGTGTGGCTGGCGGTGTCGATGGACAGATCGCCAAAGCTGTACGCCGACCCGGTGTCCTCGGCCTTGGGCATGGTGCGGGACAGCACCGCCCGCACCCGGGCGACCAGCTCCCGCGGGGAGAAGGGCTTGACCACATAGTCGTCGGCGCCGCCCTCCAGCCCGGCCAGCTTGTCGTATTCCTCGCTGCGGGCGGTCAGCATGATGACCGGCGTCATGATCTTGCGGGCGCGCATCTCGCGCAGGCAGGTCATGCCGTCCATAAAAGGCATCATAATGTCCAAAATCACAAGGTCGACGCTCTCGCCGGCCAGGACCGCAAGGGCGGCGGTGCCGTCGCCCGCCTCCAGGCAGGTAAAGCCTGCGTGCTGCAGATGTTCGCGGATCAGGTCACGGATGCGCGGTTCGTCGTCGACGATCAGGATCTTTGCCATATCAACCCCTCCTTACGGGAAAGCAAAACCGGCGGCCGCGCCTTTGCGGGCGCAGCCCGGCCGCTGCACAAAAATTCCGGGCGGCGGCCAGCCCCGGCCGGGGTCCCTGCCTGCTGCCCCACTGTGTATAATATCATATTACCTGCCAGGTATGGCCGTTTTGTGAAATGTTTCTGAAACTTTTTCACACATTTTACCGCCCGGCGGCCGCCCGCCGGCGCGGGGCGGTTGCCAGCGGGCGGCGTTCGCGCTACAATATACGGTGACCAAACCATGTTCCTTTTCTGCGGCTGCGGCCGCAGCCCAGCCCGGACCGGGCGGAAATACAAGAGAGGGGAAGCCGAAATGATCGCTGCCGTACTGCTTGCCTGCGCGGCGCTGGCCTGCGCGCTGGCGCTGTTTTTGATCTGCCCGGTCTTTGGCCGCAGGGCGCTGCGCGCGCCCTTTGCGGGGCGCAACTATGCCCACCGGGGCCTGTTTGCCCGGGACCAGTCCACGCCGGAAAACAGCCTGCCCGCCTTTGAGACAGCCGCCAAAGCCGGCTACGGCATCGAGCTGGACGTGCAGTTTACCAGCGACCGGCAGCTGGTGGTGTTCCATGACGACACGCTGGACCGCATGACCGGCGTCCACGGCTGGGTGCGGGACTACCCCTGGCAGCAGGTGGGGGCGCTGCCGCTGGCCGGCACCGGATACCACCCGCCGCGGTTTGCCGACGTGCTGGACACGGTGGCCGGCCGGGTGCCTCTGATCGTCGAGATCAAAAGCCGGCGGGAGTACACCGGCGCCTATCTGGACGCGCTGTGCCGCGCCGTGCTGGACGCGCTGGCGGGGTACAACGGCCCCTATTGCATCGAGAGCTTTGACCCCCGCGTGGTGCGGCGCATCCGCAAATTTGCCCCCGGCGTGCTGCGGGGCCAGCTGGCCGACTGCACCCAAAGCTACCGGGAGGAGGGCGCCAACCCCCTGTACGCCTTTGTGATGAGCCACCTGCTGGGCAACTTTTTGGGCCGGCCGGACTTTATCGCCTGGTGCCCGGCCCCCCGCAACGGCGCGGTAAAGCTGGCCAGGGCCCTGGGCGCGATGATGGTCTACTGGACCGCCCTGCCCACCGACGACACCGCAACGCTGGAGGCCGGCCACGACGCGGTCATCTTCCAGTGGTATGCCCCGGCGGCAAAGTACCGGCCGTAAGCGCCCTTACCCCCGGGGCAGCCCGGCAAAGTCGTGGTTGACGATGTCCACCAGGCTGAACTGCCCGTCCTCGTACTCGAACTTTAAGATGCAGCAGTTGTACAGCCGGGTGTGCAGCGCCACCTTCTGGTTCTGCTCCCAGTAACGCATAAAGGCCCGGCAGGCCCCGCCGTGGCTGACCGCCAGCACGCACCGGTGGTCCGGCCTGGTCATGATCCCGCCCAGCGTGTCGGCCATGCGCCGGCGGACCTCCAGCTCGCCCTCGCCGCCGTAGTAGGTCTTGAAAAAGTCGCCGTAGGGCAGCGGCGGGTTCAGGTCCTCGCTCTCGCCCTCGATCTTGCCGAAATGCCACTCTTTCAGCCCTTTCAGGCGGGTGTAGGGCAGGTCGGTGACCAGCTCCAGCGTGTCGCAGGCGCGCTCCGACGTGGAGGAATAGGCGTGGTCGAACACGATGCCGCGGCTGCGGAAGTATTCGCCCGCCACCCTGGCCTGGGCGATGCCCAGCTCGGTCAAAGGCGAATCGCACCAGCCCTGGATCTTGTGCCGCAGGTTGAACACCGTCTGGCCGTGGCGCATCAGGTAAAGGATCTTTTTCATAACGATTCCCGCTTTCTTTTCGCTTGTGCAGGCCGCCTGTGCGCTCCGGCTCAAAACGCCGGGCGGGCGGAAATTGACGACCGCCGCGCAGGGCCGGCCTGCGCCTTTATCCTAATCCCCGCCGCCGGCGCTGTCAAGCCGGGGCGGGGCGCGCCGCAAAGGAGGCCGCCATGGCCCTGTACCTGCAAGAGTTCCGCTTCCCGGACAAGGACGCCGAGTGGCGTTTTTTCACCGCCCAGCGCATGACCTGCTACGACAGCTTCTATCCCTTCCAGGTGCTGTCCGACCGGGGGCTGGGCCGGCTGGAGTTTGCGCCCGTCACCATCCTGTACGGCGGCAACGGCTGCGGCAAGACCACCGCCCTGAACGTCATGGCCGAAGCACTGGGCCTTGCGCGGGACGCGGCCTTCAACCGCACCGCCTTTTTCCCCGACTACCTGCGGCTGTGCGATGACGGCGGCGCGGCCCCGCCGGAGGGCAGCCGCATCATCACCAGCGATGACGTGTTTGCCTGGATGCTGGACCTGCGCGCTTTGAACGACGGCATCGACCGCCGCCGCGAGGAAGTCTTTGCCGAGTATGCCGACGCCCGCTACGCCCATTTCCAGCTCCACTCGCTGGAGGATTACGAGCGGCTGAAACAGATCAACGCCGCCCGCAGCAAGACAAAGTCCCGCTACGCCCGCAGCCGGCTGATGGGCAACGCCCGCATCCGCTCCAACGGCGAGAGCGCTTATCTCTACTTCACCCAAAAGATCACCGAGAACGCCCTCTATCTGCTGGACGAGCCGGAAAACAGCCTGGCCCCCGCCCGCCAGCTGGAGCTGGCCGGCTTTTTGCAGGATGCGGCGCGGTTTTTCGGCTGCCAGCTGGTCATTGCCACCCACTCGCCCTTTCTGCTGGCGATGCAGGGGGCGAAGGTCTACGACCTGGACGCCGACCCGCCCCGGCCCCGCCGCTGGACCGAGCTGGAAAACGTCCGCGCCTACCGGCAGTTTTTTGCCGACCATGCCGCCGAGTTTGAGACGGACTGACGCCCCCCGCCGGCCCGCCCGCCATGCCAAAGGAGAACGCCCCATGCGCCACACAAACGAGACCATCGCCGCCGAGACACTGACCGGCAGCCTGCGCGGCGAGGAATACGCCGACTGCACCTTCACCCGCTGTCGCTGGCAGGACCTGCGGGTGGAAAACTGCAGCTTTGCAAACTGCACCTTTGCGGGCTGCCAGTGGTCCGGCGTGGTGTTCAGCTTTAGCCAGATGCGGGAGGGCAGGTTTACAGGCTGCGCCTTCCGGGGCATTGCCTGGGGCGGCCTGCAGGGCAAAAGCGCCCTGGCCCGGCCGCTGGCGGCGGCCGAAAACTGCATGTTCCAGTACAACGATTTTTCCGGCATGGCGCTGGCGGGGTTCGACTTTTCCAGCTGCCAGTTCCGGGACTGCCGGTTTGACAGCTGCAGGCTGACCGGCGCCGACTTCAACGGCGTCCGCCTGGGCGAGAGCCAGTTCACCCGCTGCGCGCTGGACAGGGCCGATTTCCGCGACGCCCAGGGCTATGTCATCGCCCCGGCGGACAACACGCTGAAAGGGGCAAGGTTCAGCTTCCCCGACGTGGTGCGCCTTTTGGACGGCACCGGCATCAAGATCGAATAAGCACACAAAACCGCCCCGCCGGGTGCAGCTGCTGCCCGGCGGGGCGGTTTTTCCTGATCTGGTCGGATTGGTTTTGCTTGGCCCGGCGCGCCTGCCCCCCGCGGGACAAACAAGAGGTTGCGGGGTCAGCCCTTTGCGCCGTAATCCCGCGCGCCGTAGATGGCGGTGCCGATGCGCACGATGGTGGCGCCCTCGCGGATGGCGGCCTGGTAGTCGCCGCTCATGCCCATGGACAGGGTGTCCGGCAGCGCGGCGGCGTAGTGCCGCTCCTGCAGGCGGGTCAGCAGCGTACGCATTTGGGCAAAAAAGGCGCGGGTCTCGTCGGGGGCGGCGTCGGCGGGCGGGATGGCCATCAGGCCCCGCAGCCGCAGGTGGGCGGCAGCCTCGGCGGCGTCGGCCAGCGCCCACAGCGCGTCGGGCGACACGCCGCTCTTGCTTTCTTCGTCGCCGATGTTGATCTCGATCAAAATGTCCTGGGTGACACCCAGCCGGGCGGCGGCCGCCTCGATCTTGTCCAGCAGCCGCTGGCTGTCCACGCTCTCGATCATAGCGGCGCGGCCCACCACCTTGTTGACCTTGTTGGTCTGCAGGTGGCCGATAAAATGCCCCGGCTTGCCCAGGTAGGCCCCAGCGTCGGTCTTTTCCACCAGCTCCTGCAAGTGGTTCTCGCCAAACAGGTCGATGTCCAGCGCGGCGCTTTCGCGCACCTCCTCCACCGTGCGGGTCTTGCAGGCCGCGCACAGCAGCACTTCGGCCGGGTCGCGGCCGGCGGCGCGGGCGGCGTCCGCCATGTTGGCGCGGATGGCGGCCACGGCTTCGGCCATCTGCTGTTTGGTTGTCTGGGTTGCCATAGTTTTTCCCTCCCGGAACGGCCCTGTGCCCGCAAAGGGCAGGGCCGGAAAAGATCTCGATAAATCAAAAGTGCCGAAAAATTCGCGAAAAAGTGGCGAATACAAGGCGCGGGACCGCAGCAATACTTGGTGTATTGCAAGGCCCCGCAACGCAGCAGGCGCTGCTTTTTAGTAGAATTAGACGGTGCGGGGGATTTGTCAGATACACCTTAGAATTTCTGGTAGACGGCGCGCTCGCCGCCGATGTACTTGGGCCGGCAGCGGGCGCACAGGATATGCGCTTTGCCGATGTGGTCCAAACTCAGCCGCACCGGCACCGCCACCCGGCGCAGGTGCATGCCGATCAGCGTGCCGCCGATGTCGATGCCCGCCCCGGCGCGCACCTCCTCCACCAGCACCGGCTCGGCAAAGGCCTGCCAGCAGTTGGTGGCCCAGCTTCCGCCGGCGTGGGGCTGGGGCACGGCGTTGACCTGCTCATAGCCGTACTGTTCGGCGGCGGCCCGCTCCAGCACGATGGCGCGGTTCAGGTGCTCGCAGCACTGGGCGGCCAGGTAGATGCCGCGGGCCTTCAATGCCGGCAGCACGCCGTCCAGCACGGCTTTGGCGGCCTCCATGCTGCTGTCTTTGCCGATGTGCCCGCCCACGATCTCGCTGCTGGAACAGCCGATGACAAAAATGTCGCCGGCTCTCAGGTTCGCCGCGTTCAAAAGTTCCTCCACCGCCTGGCGGGACTGGCGGGAGATCTCAAACAATGTTTCCTGCTCCATGCAAAAGCCTCCTTCCGGCCATGTGCCGATGCAGGGCGGCGTAGCGCGCCGTCCCGCTGAAACGATCATATAAAATGCGCGCACTGCGCGCTCAGATCAGATACAGCCCCACCCAGGCCGCCGCGCCGCCGAAGGCCAGCCCGGCCAGCACGTCGCCGGGATAGTGGACGCCGCTCAGCACGCGGGTGACCGCGATGACCAGCGCCAGCGCGCCCGCCAGGATGCCCAGCGGCGGCCAGACGTACCAGGCCGTCACCGCGATGCCCGCCGCCGAGAACGCGTGCCGGCTGGGCATGCTTTTGCCCCTGGTATCCTTGGGGAACAGCGGCGGCTGGCCGAACGCCTCGTAGGGGCGGGGGCGGTCGATGGCCGCCCGCAGCGCGGTGCCCAGCAAAAACACCGCCGCCGGCGCCAGCACCGCCCGCAGCAGGCGGGCGTCCCCCTGCCAGGCCAGCCAGGCCAGCAGCCCGGCGTACAGCAGGTACACCAGCGCCACCGACGCCTGCGCGGCCAGATGGATGCCCCGGCAAAGCTGCGGATGCGCCCGCAGCCGGGCCAGCATGGCCGAGTAACGCTGTGCAGTCATCAAGTGCGATTCCTCCGTCTGTTTCTTGCGCTGATTACAGCATAGCACCCCCGTCCGGCCTTGTCAAACCGGGCGCGCCGCACTTGCGCCCGCCGCCGCGGCTGCGTATAATAAAAAAATGGAAAAGCGGCCGGGCCTGTCCGGCGGCGGCCGGCCTTCGGCCGTAAACTCTGCCAAAAACGAGGTACCCGTTTTGTTTGAATTTGCCAATTTCCTGCTGCTGGCGCTGTTTGCCGCCGCGGCATTTGACGCTGTGACCGCGCTGTATGCCGCCCCCGGCCGGGGCCTGGCGCGCATCCGCGCGGCTTTTGCGCACCGGTGGACCGCCGAGCATTTCCTGTTCGGTGGCTGGGGCGCCGCCTGGCGCGAGAAAGCCGGCGGCTGGCTGTTTGCCATCGGCCTGGCTGCCTACGAGTTCACCGTCTGCTTCTGCAACAGCATGGCCCGCGTCCAGTGGGACTGGGTGCAGGGCAGCCTGGCCCCGGTGCTGGACTGGACGGCCTTCCTCTGTTTCGGGGCCAAGATCCTGCTGGGCACGCGGTACACCTGGCGGTCGCTGGGGGTGGCGGGCTGCCTGTACTTTATCGGGCGGTGGACCTACTTCAACAGCCAGAACATCTGGTGGATCGGCATCATCCTGGCGGTTCTGGCCGCCAAGGGCACGGCGCTGAAAAAGCCGCTGCGCGCCTACCTGGGCGCGGGGCTGTGCGGCGTGGCGCTGACCGTCGGGCTTTACTATGCCGGGCTGATCCCCGCTGGCTCCGGCAGCGAGCGCGTGGGCGAGGTGCGGGGCACCTTCGGCTACGGCCACCCCAACACCTTCGGCGGGCTGGTGTTCGGCCTGACCATGGCCTACGCCATGCTGCGCGCCGGAAAAATGCGCTGGCGGGACATTGCCGTCATCGCCGCGTCGGGCGTGTTTTTGTGGGTGGGGCCTGCGTCCCGCTCGGCGGCGCTGTGCGCGCTGCTGCTGGCGGCGGTGCTGGCCGTCCACAAGCTGCGGCCGCGCCTGCTGGCCGGCCGGGCGGTGCCGGGGCTGGGCGCCGCGTTTGTGGCGGCGCTGGAGGCGGTCAGCTTTGTGCTGCCGCTGTTTTTGGTCAAGACCGGGCCGTGGAACAACGACTTTGGCCCCGCCTGGATTGCGGCCATCGACAACGCCCTGACCAACCGCCTGTCCCTGACCTGGAGCGCCTACTGGCTGCTGGACGTCAAGATCGCCGGGCAGGTGCTGGACGCCTGGCCCCCGCTGGACAACTCCTTTGCCTTTGCACTGTACCAGTTTGGCCCGGTGGTGCTGGCCATCCTGCTGGTGCTGCTGGCCGCGGCGCTGTGGGGCCTGGCAAAGACCCGCCGGTATCCGGAATTTCTCTGCCTGGCGGTCATGCTGGTCTACGCCTATATGGAGTGCCAGAGCTTCCACCTGACCACCAATCCCGCGGCGCTTTTGCTGTGCGGCGCGGTCTACGCCCTGCCGCCGGACCGCTGGCCGTCGCTGGACGCCGCCCCGCCGGAACACGGCGCGGCGGGGGAGGGTGCGGCATGAAAACGCTGTACCTGATCGGCGGCGCCATGGGCGTGGGCAAGACGGCCGCCTGTCAGCAGCTCAAGCGGCTGCTGCCGGACTGCGTTTTTCTGGACGGCGACTGGTGCTGGGACGCCGACCCCTTTGTGGTCACGCCGGAAACGCAGGCCATGGTGCAGGACAACATCTGCCACCTGCTGAACAATTTTCTGCACTGCAGCGCCTACCAAAATGTGGTGTTCGGCTGGGTGATGCACCGGCAGGACATCCTGGACGCGCTGCTGGCCCGGCTGGACACGGCGGGCTGCCGGGTGGTCTGCGTTTCGCTGGTCTGCACGCCGGAGGCCCTGCGCGCCCGGCTGCAGAGGGACATCGACCGCGGCCTGCGCCAGCCGGACGTGCTGGCGCGCAGCCTGGCCCGCCTGCCGCTGTACGCGGCGCTGGACACCCGCAAGCTGGACACCACCCGCCTGGCCCCTGCCGCGGCCGCCCGCGCCATCGCCGCGCTGTGACCGGCCGGGCAGAGACAGACGACCATAACAAGGACCGCCGCCCCGCGGCCCTGCCTTTTGAACCGGCAGGCCGCGGGGCGGCGGTTTGTCTGGGGCGGCCGGGGCGGGGGAGCTTGCGGGCCCCGCGCCCCGGCCGAAAATGCTTGCGTTTGGGGTGGACGTCGCGGAGCCTGGTCAGTCCACCGGCCACACACCGGCGTCAGTCAGGTCTGCCGAGACCTCGGTCTCCTCCGCGGCCGCGTCGGCGGACGCCTGGGCGCTGCCGGCGTCCGTTGTGCCGGACACCGCCTGGGCGTCGCCTTCCCCGGCCGCGGCGGTCTCCTCGGCGGGCGGGGCGGTCCCGGCGGCGGTTTCCTCGGCGGCGGCCTGGGCTTCGGCCAGCGTCTGCGCGGCCGAGATCAGCCCGCTGACCTCGCCGGAGGGCTTCTCCAGCAGGTAAGCGCCCACCGCCTTGCCCTTGTAGACCAGCAGCACACAGTAGGTGTCCTGCTCGCCGTCGGACAGGGCGGGGCACAGCACCGTCCATTTTTCCACCGTTTTGCCCTTGTAGTCGGCCAGGGTCATGCCGCTTTCGCCCACCACCTGGTCAAAGGCGGTAAAGCTGTCGTCCCAGGTCCTGGGGATCTTGACCTTATCCACCGCGGCGGTGGACAGGTCCACCTCGAACCCGTGGCCGGTGAAAAACGCGGCGATGTCCTGGGTGGTCTCGATGCCGGCCTGCGCGTCGGCGCCGGCGGCCACCGTCCCGCCCGAAAAATGTACCGCCGCCGTGATGGCCCCCGCCAGGCAGACCCCGCACAGCGCCAGCGCGCCGGCCTGGCGCAGCCCCGGCTTTGTCATGGTAAACAGAAACATAGTGCCGCCCCCTTGGCTGTTGATTGGCAGCACCGTTGCCCCGCACCCTTTGCGCCGGGCCTGCCGCCGTGTTCAACACAAGGGTATGCGGCGGCGGGCCGGGGTATGCCTGGGGCGCTGCGGGCAGATCCCCCGCATGGCAAGGGAACAGACGCGGCCGGCGTTACCCGGCTTTCCGCCGGGCGTATTGGCAGTACAGCGCGCACAGCTGCCGCCCCGCGGCGGCGATGCTGCGCGCCTCGGCGGCGGCGCGGCCCTCTGCGCCCAGCCTCGGCCAGGCCCCGCCCAGAATATCGCCGACGGCGGCCCGGAATCCTGCCGTGTCCCGGCGCTTGAGCACCTGCTTGCCGTCGGTCAGCCAGCCTTGGTACACCGGGATATCCCGCACCACCACGGGGATGCCGCAGGCCAGGGCTTCCAGCACCACAATGCCCTCGGTCTCCTCGTGGCTGCAAAAGGCGAACACGTCGGCGCCGCAGTAGGCGTCCCGCAGTTCGGCCTGGCTGACATAGCCGGGGAAGCGCAGGTTGGCCGGCGCCTCGGCAATGGCGCGGCGGACGGCGGCCGGGGTCAGCGCCGGGTCGGTGTAGCCGAACCAGAAAAATTTTACCTCCGGCATGGCGCGGGCCAGCTCGATGAAGTCCAGGACGCCCTTGCGCACAAAGTAGTGCCCGGCGCAGATCACCACCGGGTCGTTGTCCGCCAGCCCGTAGGCCCGGCGGAAAGCGGCCCGCCGCCCGGCGTCCGGCGCAAAAAAGGCGGTGTCCACGCCGTTGGTCAGGGCGCAGACCGGGCGCTTTAAGCGGTAGCCGTCCAAAATTTGTTTGGAGTAGGGGGTGGGGGTGATGACAAGATCCCCCAGCCCGTAGCAGAAGCGGAGCCACTGCTTGAACAGCGGCGCCGCCAGGTTGGAGCCGGGGAAAGAGTCCCGGAAATCCTGCATGGTGGAATGGCCGTAATAGACCACCGTTTCGCCCCGCAGGCGGGCGCGCAGCGCGGCGAACACCGCGTCGGGCAGCACGGTGTTGATGTGCACCGCGTCGGCGTGGCCCTGCCAGCCTTCGGTCACGGCGACGCCGGCCTGCTCCAGCATGGCTTTCTGGTGATAAAACGCCTGGCCCACGCCGCTGCGTCCCACCAGTTTCAGCGAACCATTGTACAAATGCACGCGCATGATCGTTACCTCCACAGTCCCAGCAGCTGCTGGAACAAAAGCGTCAGGCCCAGGCTGTACAGCGCGATGGAAAAGGGCTTGCACAGCAGGATGATGGCGGTGTACAGCTTCCAGCTGATCTCAGTGGTGCCGGCCAGGAAGCAGAGATAGTCGTCCGGCGCCACCGGGATAAAGATCAGGAAGGCGAACCACCGGGCAAAACGGTTTTTCTCGCCCGTCCAGCGGTCGTACTTGTCGATGAGCGTTTGGGGGAACATCCGGTACAAAAGCGGCCGGCCGCAGCTGCGGGCGATGGCAAAGGCCATCAGGCTGCCGATGCAGATGCCCGCGTAGTTGTACACAAAGCCCATCCAGGGGCCGAACAGCACCACCCCAGCCAGGCAGCCCAGGCCGCCGGGCAGGATGGGCACCACCACCTGCACCGCCTGGAACACCACAAACACCGCAGGCCCCGCGGGGCCAAAGCCGTCCACAAAACTGCGCAGCGCCTGCTGCGAGGAGAGAAGCCCCTGCTGCCAGAACCAGATCCCCAGCGCCACGCAGGCTGCCAGCCCCAGCACCGAGGCCGCCTGCATCCATTTCATCGGCATTGATTTCGTCATCCTGTCCTCCGTTGCATCTGTTTTGGATCGAATCGGGGTCACCGCCCGGCGGGGACCAGCCCGCGCCGGACCGTCCGCGGGTCGGCGTCGGCCCTGGCCAGGCAGGCTTCGCGGTAAAGCGCCTCGGCCCGCTGGGCAAACTGCGCGGCCGAAAATTCCTGCGCGGTGCGGGCGGCCCGCCCGCCCATGGCGCGGCGCAGCCCCTCGTCGGCCAGCAGTGCGGCCAGGGCGCTGTCCCGCCCGGCGGCGGTGGCGTACTGCCAGCCGTCTACGCCGTTGGTCACCACGCCGTCCAGGCAGGGGTCGGCCCGGCAGACCAGCGGCAGCCCCGCGGCCATCGCCTCAAAGTAGGTCAGGCCCTGGGTCTCGCTCTGCGATGCGCTGACAAACACATCGCCCATGTGGTAGAAAAGCGGCACCTCGGCGGGCGGCACCATGCCGGCAAACACCACGGCCGGGGCGTCCAGCCCCATGGCTGCGGCCAGCTGGCGCAGGCGGGGCTCGTCCGGGCCGCCGCCGGCCAGCAGCAGCGTCACCGGGGCGCCGCCCAGCGCGGCGCGGCTTTCCAAAAGCTCGTCGATGGCTTTTTCGCGGGCAAGGCGGCCCACATACACCAGCACAGCATTGCCGGCGGGGATGCCCAGCGCGGCCCGGCGGGCCTCCAGCAGGGCGGGGGACGGCTTTGCGGCAAAGCGGTCCAGGTCGATGCCAGTGGGGATGACGCGCACCGGCCGGCGCACGCCGTAGCCGGCCAGCAGCCGCTGCACCTTGGCGCTGGGGGCGATGACCGCATCGGTGCGGGCCAGCACCGCGCGGGTAAAGTCCTTGACCAGCAGCCGGCCCCAGCGGCGGCTGGGCGAAAAGTAGTGGGTGTAATCCTCGTAGACGGTGTGGTAGGTGTGCACAAGCGGCGCGCCGCAGGCCTTGGCGATGCGCCGCGCCAGGCCGAAGGTGGAAAACTCGCACTGGCTGTGCACCACGTCGGGGCACCAGGCAATCAGCTGGTTCAGCGGCGAGGACAGCGCCGGCACGCGCAGCCGTGCGCCGGGGTAGATGTGCCCCGCATCCAGCGAGCCCACCGCGTAGACGCCGTCGGCCTGCCAGCCGCGGCTGCCGCCCGAAAGGGTCAGCACGCGCACCTCGTGCCCGCGGCGGGTCAGTTCCCGCCGCAGTGTCAAAATGGACGTGACCACGCCGTTGACGGCGGGCGCGTACCAGTCGGATGTGATCAGGATCTTCATGGCAAATACCTCAAACAAATCGGGTGCGCCCGGCAGGGCGAAAAAGGACGGGCGCAGCTGCGCAGGCACCGCCCGGGAAAGATGCGGTTCCCCGGGGCGGGGCGGCCGGCGCGGCCCGCGTTTTATTGTTGGCTTTGTCCATGAAAACGAGACAGGCCGGGGCGATTGAGCGGCGAAAGGGAAATTTTACAGTTTGTTTTCATTTCCGGTTCCCGCCCCCGCCGCCCCGGCCACAAAAAAGGCCGCCGCACCGGAGAAAAAAGCTCTCCGATGCGGCGGCCTGCCGCGGGGTCTTATGGCTGCTGGCTGCTCCGCCGGGCGGAAACGCCGGGGGTCACTCCTGTGCGGGCATCTGCCAGGCGGTGTGGTCGGAGTGCAGCAGC
>DWVD01000100.1 GCA_019120395.1 Candidatus Gemmiger faecigallinarum | reverse complement strand
GTGATGGCTGCCGGCATGGGCAGCCGCTACGGCGGGCTGAAGCAGATCGACCCGGTGGGCCCCTGCGGCGAGGCCATCCTGGATTACAGCCTGTACGACGCCCGCCGGGCGGGATTTTCCACCGTGGTGTTCATCATCAAGCACGAGATCGAGGCCGAGTTCAAGCGGACGGTGGGCGCCCGCGCCGGGAAGGCCGGCCTGGAGGTGCGCTACGCCTTCCAGCAGCTGGACATGCTGCCGGAGGGCTTTGCGGTGCCGGAAGGCCGCGTCAAGCCTTGGGGCACCGCCCACGCGGTGCTGTCCGCCGCCGGGTGCATCGACGCGCCCTTTGCGGTCATCAATGCCGACGACTACTACGGCCCCGCCTGCTTCCGGCTGATTTTTGACTACCTGTCCACCCATGCCGACGGCGATAAGCTGGCCTGGGCGATGGCGGGCTTCCACCTGAAAAACACCGTCAGCGAGAACGGCTCGGTCAGCCGTGGCGTCTGCGTCACCGACCAGGCGGGCAACCTGGTGTCCGTCACCGAGCGCACCCGCATCGAGCCGCGGGGCGGCGCCATCGCCTACACCGAGGACGACGGCAAAACCTGGGTGGAACTGCCGGGGGACGCCATTGTCAGCATGAACCTGTGGGGCTTTACCCCCAGCTTTGTGGAGCAGGCCCGGCAGGGCTTCGCCGAGTTTTTGGCGGCCAGCCTGCCGGTCAACCCGCTGAAGTGCGAGTACTACCTGCCCAGCGTGGTCACCGCCGCGCTGGAGGCCGGCAAAGCCGAGGTCAAGGTGCTGACCAGCCCCGACAAATGGTACGGCATCACCTACCGTGAGGACAAACCCGCCCTGACCGCCGCGCTGGAGGCCATGACCCAGGCGGGCACCTACCCGCGGGGGCTGTGGGGGTAAACCAAAGCCCTTTGCGCCAGATCACAACAAAAACAGCCCGCTTTCCGGCGCGTTACCGGAAAGCGGGCTGTTTGCTGTTACAGGAACCGGTCCTTCAAATTTTTGAAGAAGCCCTTGCGTTTTTCGTAGTTGTCGTCCTTGAGGGTATCCTCAAAAGCTTTCAGCGCGTCGCGCTGGGCTTTGGTCAGCTTTTTGGGGATCTCCACATCCACGACCACATACTGGTCGCCGCGGCCGCGGCCGTTCAGATACTGGATGCCCTTGCCGCGCAGGCGGAACTTGGTACCGCTCTGGGTGCCTTCGGGGATGGTGTAGGCCACCTTGCCGTCCACCGTGGGCACCGTGATCTCGGCGCCCAGTACCGCCTGGCTGAAGGTGATCGGCTCATGTACCCACACGTCAAAGCCGTCGCGCTCAAACACCGGGTCGGGCTTGACGGTGACATGGACGATCACATCGCCGGCGGGGCCGCCGTTGCTGCCGGCGTCGCCCTGGCCGCGCAGCGCGATGTTCTGGTCGTCGTCAATGCCGGCGGGGATGCGCACCTCCAGCGTTTTGCGGGCGCCGGTCTTGCCGGTGCCGCGGCAGGTGCGGCAGGGATTTTTGATGATGGTGCCCCGGCCGCCGCAGTAGCTGCAGGGCTGCTGGCTCTGCATCACGCCAAAGGGGGTGCGCTGCTGGGTGACCACGTAGCCCCGGCCGCCGCAGTGGGGGCAGGTTTCGGGGCTGGTGCCGTGCTCTGCGCCGGAACCGCCGCAGTCGCGGCAGGTCTCCTGCCGGTTGATGGTGACGGTCTTGCTGCAGCCGTGGGCGGCTTCCTCAAAGGTCAGGATCACGCTGGCCTGGATGTCGTGGCCCTTGCGCGGCGCATTGGGGTTGGCACGGCTGGAACCGCCGAACCCGCCAAAGCCGCCAAAACCGCCGCTGCCAAAGATATCGCCGAAAAGATCGCCCAGGTCCACGCCGCCGAATCCGCCGCCAAAGCCGCCGGCCCCGCCGCCCTGCTGGGCTGCGTAGTTGGGGTCTACGCCGGTAAAGCCGAACTGGTCGTACCGCTTGCGCTTTTCGGGGTCGGACAATACGTCGTTGGCCTCGTTGACCTCCTTGAACTTTTCCTCGGCCTCTTTGTCGCCGGGGTTCAGGTCAGGGTGGTATTTTTTGGCAAGCTTGCGGTATGCGCTTTTGATCTCGTTGTCGCTGGCATTTTTGCCAACGCCCAAGACCTCGTAGTAATCACGTTTTTCTGCCATAGTATCACACCTTTCCATTCGCTGTTCCCACCGGCGCGCTGCCGCGCCCCACAAAGCAGGCCCAGTGACTGGCTGGGGCGCGCCCGGATGGCCGCAGCGGCCGCCCCGCGCCCTCTCTATATAACCCCACAACGGCCGCCGTCGGGAAAGATTCCGGCGGCGGCCAGTGGGTCGTTTTGCTTATGGGTCAGGCTGCAGGCCCGCCCGTATCCTCAGGTGCTGCGCACCGCCATGATAGGGCCGTGCATCACACCTCGTGGAAGTCGGCGTCAACGGCGCCGTCGTCGGTCTTGCTCTCACCGGCGTTCGGCTGCGCGCCCGCGCCGGGGTTGGCGCCGGCCTGGCCCTGCTGGGCCTGGGCAGCCTGCTGGTAGATCTTCTCGCTGACGGCGTAGAAGGCCTTCTGCAGTTCGTCCTGCTTTGCCTTGATGTCGTCGATGGTGCCGGACTTCAGCGCCTCTTTCAGCGCGCTGACCTTGGTCTCGATGTCGCTCTTCTCGGAAGCGGAGACCTTGTCGCCAAACTCGCCCATCGCCTTCTCGGTCTGGAACACCAGCTGGTCGGCATTGTTGCGGATGTCGATCTCCTCGCGGCGCTTCTTGTCCTCGGCAGCATACTGCTCGGCGTCCTTGACGGCCTTGTCGATGTCCTCCTTGCTCATGTTGGTGGAGGCAGTGATGGTAATGCTCTGCTCCTTGCCGGTGCCCAGATCCTTGGCGCTGACATGGACGATGCCGTTGGCGTCGATGTCGAAGGTGACCTCGATCTGCGGCACGCCGCGCGGGGCCGGAGCGATGCCGTCCAGGTGGAAGGTGCCCAGGCTCTTGTTGTCGCGGGCGAACTCACGCTCGCCCTGCAGCACGTTGACCTCGACGCTGGGCTGGTTGTCCGCCGCCGTGGAGAAGATCTGGCTCTTCTTGGTGGGGATGGTGGTATTTCTCTCGATCAGACGGGTCGCTACGCCGCCCATGGTCTCAATGGACAGGGTCAGCGGAGTTACATCCAGCAGAAGCACATCCCCTGCGCCGGCGTCTCCTGCCAGCTTGCCTCCCTGTACGGAAGCGCCCAGGGCCACGCACTCATCCGGGTTCAGAGTCTTGCTGGGCTCATGTCCGGTCAGATGTTTTACTTTTTCCTGCACCGCCGGGATACGGGTGGATCCGCCTACCAGCAGAACTTTTCCAAGCTCAGAGGCCGTAATGCCGGCATCGGACAGGGCTTTGGTCACCGGTTCCGCGGTCAGCTCCACCAGGTCATGGGTCAATTCATCAAATTTTGCCTTTGTCAGGTTCATATCCAGATGTTTCGGACCCTCGGAGGTAGCGGTGATAAAGGGCAGGTTGATGTTGGTGGTAGAAGCGCTGGACAGCTCTTTCTTTGCTTTTTCAGCCGCTTCTTTGATTCTCTGCATGGCCATCTTGTCATTGGAGAGATCAATTCCCTCGTTCTTCTGGAACTCGGACACAATGTAGTCCACTACCTTCTGGTCAAAATCATCGCCGCCCAGACGGTTGTTTCCGGCAGTTGCCAGAACCTCGATGACGCCGTCGCCGATTTCAATGATAGACACATCAAAGGTACCGCCGCCCAGATCGTAAACCATGATCTTCTGCTCGCTTTCATTGTCCAGGCCGTAAGCCAGAGCTGCGGCAGTGGGCTCGTTGATAATACGTTTTACATCCAGCCCCGCGATCTTGCCCGCGTCTTTAGTAGCCTGACGCTGAGCGTCATTGAAGTAAGCGGGAACAGTGATTACCGCCTCCGTCACTTTCTCGCCCAGATAATTCTCCGCGTCTGTCTTCATCTTCTGCAGAATCATTGCGGAAATTTCCTGGGGGGAATATTTCTTGCCGTCAATGTCTACTTTGTAGTCAGTTCCCATATGTCTCTTAATGGAAGAAATGGTTCTGGCCGCGTTGGTGACAGCCTGACGTTTTGCCGGCTCTCCTACCAGACGCTCTCCGTTCTTTGTAAAAGCCACTACAGAGGGAGTGGTTCTGCTTCCTTCCGCGTTGGAGATAACAGTGGGTTTTCCACCTTCCATCACGGCTACGCAGCTGTTTGTAGTACCAAGGTCAATACCAATTATCTTGCTCATAATCTTTTTCCTCCTATAAACTGCTTTCTTCTATACTGAATATTGTAATTGTCTCAGGAATCAGTTGGCTACCTTTACCATACTGTGGCGGACCACTGAATCTTTATACATATATCCCTTCTGGAACTCCTCCACAATGATATTCTCGCCTACGGACTCATCGTCCACATGCATCACCGCATTGTGGAAGTTGGGATCAAA
>DWVD01000099.1 GCA_019120395.1 Candidatus Gemmiger faecigallinarum | reverse complement strand
GTGCTGGTGGTCCTGCGCAAGCGCGGCCGCAAGCAGGACGGGCCGCAGGAGTAAGCCTGCCGCTATAACTGCAAAGATACAAAGAAAGAACCCTCGGCGGGAGCTGCCCGCCGGGGGTTCTTTGCGTGCTGGAAAAAAGTATCAATAATGATATGTCAGTGCTGCGAAAAAAACGCGGACACGCGTACAAATACGTGTACTTGGCGGCGTATTGATGCGGTTGCGGGCGAAAAATGCAGCTTATATAATGATAAATAAGTAAGTGTCGGTTTTGATACGGCGAGGCAGGAAACGGGCGGCGTCTGGAGTAAACGGCCGCAGCCTGGATGGAATGAAGCGGGAGGTATGCGGTATGACGATGGATCAGGCCCTGTTTTATGGCGGGACGGCATTGGCGATTGTGTCGTTGCTGCTGTTTCTGGTGTACTGGGTAGTGCATCTGATTCGCGGCAAGACCCTGGAAGCCCGGCTGGATGCCGAATACGGCCGGCCCCGCCCATGACCGTCTGCAAACGGAGCGGGATCGACGGCTGACCGCAGAAGGAGAGGGGAGCTATGGCGCAAGTAATTGCCTCGACGTACGAAATCATACGGAAAATCGGCTCTGGCGGCGGTGGTACGGTCTATCTGGCCAACCATTTGCGATTGAACAAGCAGGTCGTTGTTAAGGCGTATAAAAGCAAGCTGTCGGCAAAGCCGGAGATGCTGCGGCGCGAAGTGGACGTTCTGAAAAACCTGAATCATCCGCGCATCCCCCGTGTATATGATTTTTTTGCCGAAGGGGATACCGTCTATACCGTGATGGACTATGTGAAGGGGGAAAGCCTGGATCGGGCGCTTGACCGAGGCGAGCATTTTTCACAGGCACAGGTAATTGAGTGGGGCATCCAATTGCTGGATGCGCTGGCTTATCTGCATAGCCCCACCCATGGCACCCCGCCAAAAGGGTATGTCCACAGCGATATAAAGCCGGGCAACCTGATGCGTCTGCCGGACAACAGCATTTGCCTGATTGATTTTAATATTGCACTGGCGCTGGGTGAAACAAATATTGTCGGCCGCAGCGCCGGATATGCGCCGCCGGAATATTATGGTGTGATTTATACCGAATCGGACGAGACAGCCCCGGCGGGGCTGCCGGTCACTACGCCGATGAGTCAGCGTATCCCCTTTATTACCGGACGCGGCAGGCGGCGAACGACCTCTTTGCCGGGACCGCGTACTTCCCGGTCGTCGCGTTCAGTGGAGCTGATGATGATCCGGCCGGACGTGCGCTCAGACATTTACAGCGTTGGCGCGACACTGTACCATCTGCTCAGCGGCGTGTGCCCGTCCGAGAAAGCCGACGAGACCATGCCTCTTTCGGACCGGGATTTCAGCCCCCAGGTGGCGGCAATTATCAACCGGGCCATGCGCCTGGACCCGAACCTGCGGTATCAGTCCGCCGCAGAAATGCTGGCAGATCTGCGCGGTCTGCGCGCCAACGATCCAAGGGTGCGCCGCCGGAAGCTGGTACGGAGGATTGCCTGCGCAGCGTTTGCCGTGTGCTTTGGAACGGGAATCGGCTGCGCTTTTGCAGGCTTGAAACGGATGCAGACCACTGACAATTGGCTGAAGCTGGCCGAATACGCCGACAACGCCTTGCAGGTTGGAGATACCTCTGCGGCCATTGACTACGCGCTCCAGGCGCTGCCGGAGCAGAGCGGCCTGCTGGTGCCGGCTCCGCTGCCCCAGGCACAGCGGGCATTGGCTGATGCACTGGGCGTGTACGATTTGGAAGACACTTATCAGGCGCATGGGAGTGTGGCGCTGCCGTCGGCACCTTTGTCGGTTCGGATCGCGCCGGATGGTTCCACTGCTGCCGTAATCTGTTCCGGCACGCTGGTGGTGGTGGACACCGACGCAGCAGAGATTCTGTACCAGCTTCCGGCAAATGGTTCGGCGCTGGCGGAGGCTGAGTATCTGGACGCAGACAGGCTGGCATTTGCCGGCGCCGATGGCGTGCAGATGCTGGATTTGGCCAGCGGCGGGATATTATGGACCGGCGGAGCCGGCACGACGCTGGCGGTATCGGCGGATGGTTCCACTGTGGCGGCCATTGACCGCGATGAGCCGTTGGCCACACTGTACGATGCGTCATCAGGCCGGGTGAAGCAAACCATCCTGTTTGAGGGACGCCGTCAGCGTGTGGTGCCGAACGATACATTTGCCAATCCCAACGATAGTCTGCTGGCGCTGAATTCCGACGGCAGCCAGATAGCAGTGAGTTTTGACGACGGCAGCCTGTTGTTGTTTGACCAGGCAGGAGACTGGCAGACTGTTCTGGAGCCGGGTGATTATACCCATTTCGAGGGGGGCTTCTCGGGGGGATATTTGGCGTTTTCGGCGACCAATGAGGAGGATTCGATATTTGCCGTAGTTGAGTCGGACACCTGCCAGCAAACTGGCGGGTTCCGTTCGGAATATGCTTTCCACGTCCAGGCGGACGAAGCGGGCATCTGCCTGCAGACCGAGAACTTGCTGGTGGAAATCGATCCGGTCAGCGGGACACAGATCCCGTTGGTGACGACACCCAAAAATATTGTGGCTTTTGCATCTGATGGAAGCCACGCCCTGATCGCTACGGCGGATACCTTTGAATTTTATGACCGGTCGGCCAGCCAGACGACCAGCTTTGATCGGATGAACACTGATTTTGTGCAGATTGCGGGGGATGCGGCGCTGGTGGCGGATCGGAACACTGCTGTGCTGCGGCTGCTGCGTTACGAGAGTCACCCTGAATCCACAATGTTTGACTATGATCCTGCGCTGGCCCACGATGAAGCCCGGTTGAGTGCCGACGGGCAACGGGTGATGCTGTTTGATTATACCGGCTTTACGCTGTTTGACCGCGCAGGCAGCCAGCTGGCAAAGGTGGAGATCCCTGAGGCGATGGAGGTCTATGATCAGCAGTTCCGACGGGAAGGAGATATATCGTATCTGGAAGTGTTGTACAACGACGGCACGGTGCGGCGGTACAGCGCGGCAGATGGTTCACTGCTGGCGGAGCAGGCTGCCGATCCGCCGGATCCGACACTATACGAGGAGTTTGAGACTGACCATTACCGGGTAACATCGCCGCTGCATGGCAGTCCGACCCTGTACGATCGGGCTACTGGCCGGGAAATTGCAGTGCTGACAGAGGATGCTTACCTGACCTATGTTACAGAGGTGAACGGCGGCCTGGTGGTACAGTATCTGACTACCGATGGCAGCCAGTACGGACAGCTGCTGGACAACAGCGGTGCGGTAATTGCTGACTTGCCATGTCTGTGCGACATCTGGAACGGTGTGCTGATTTTTGATTACCCCACCGGCAGCATGCGCAGCACCCGGATCTATTCGCTGCAGGAGTTGACCCGCATGGCGCGGGAACAGCAGGGCGGCACAGTTTCCATAGTACAGTGAACGGGTGCTTCCATGGGTGCGTACGAATTGCCGTACTTATTGGCGTATTGGTGCGGTTGCGGGCAGGAAAACGAGAATTTATAATGGTATGGTAGTCCCGGTAATTTGACTGCTTTTGATAGGGTGTCATGCGATAGCATCGCATTTTCCATATAAAGAGCAGACCCTGACCCAAAAAACAAACAGAAAGGAATGAGGGTTGAAAGATGAAAAAGTTTTGGTCCCTCCTGTTGGCGACGGCAATGACCCTGTCTCTTGCTGCACCGTTGACAGCGTTTGCGGAGGAAACCATGGCAACCGAACCGGCCTCGATTGTGAGTATGGCCGGCGAGGGAGTGGAGAAACCGGCGGAAAGCGCTGAGCCTTCCGCTGAGCCGAGTGCGGAGCCGGTGGAGAGCGCGGAGCCTTCTGCCGAACCGAGCGCAGAGCCGGTGGAGAGCGCGGAGCCTTCTGCCGAACCGAGCGCGGAGCCGGTGGAGAGCGCGGAGCCTTCTGCCGAGCCGAGCGCGGAACCGGTGGAGAGTGCTGAGCCTTCTGCTGAGCCGAGTGCGTCGCCCGTACCTGCAGCGACTGCGGCTCCTGAGCAGAAGTCTGCGGTGGATGCTTTGGCTGAACAGTTTGAAGCTTTACCCTCTGTGGAAGAACTGGGGGCTATGAGCGCCGAGGAGCTGGACGAGGCAGTCATGTCCATTGCGGCCGCTATGGGTGCTTACGATGCTCTGAGCGAGCAGGACGCAGCCAAGTTCCAGCAGAGCTATCCTGAACTGTACCAGTACGTGATGGTTGACCTGGTGGCCGCTTTGAACGAAGGAATCGGCGACATGTCGTTGCGACCGATAGAAGAGTATGACGACGCGTATATGACGCTGAACAGCTACAGCGAAGAGGCGCTGCACTATTTTCCGGTGGATGATATTCTGCCGCGTTTGACCAACGAGATGGGCGAATCGCTCGGCCTTACCAACGCGGAGGTCTCTACCCTGTGGTTCTATTTTAAGGACGATGACCGTGAAGAATTCCATCGTCTCAACAACAATGAGACGGTTGATATGTGGAAATATCTCGACTATACTCCTTCCCGTACTACCTACGAACTGACTATCGTGGCCGGTAATGGAAACCAAATGGATGATGCTGGTAATACACGATATATCGTGACAGTCGAGCTGAACATGGTAGAGAGCTTTGATTTCAACTACTCTATTAGCGCAATGTATGGCTACCACATTGATTCTCCGAACCAGGTTGCACGTGAAACCGAAGCTTCTTATTTCGAAGAAATTCTCGGTATGCCTGGCTTTGTGCAGCATGTATATGATTACAATGGCCGCGATGTGGTTCCTGAAGCCATCCGGATGACCACGGATGAAGAACTGCTCGCCCGCAATGGTCTGGCTCTCAATGTTTACCAGATAAAGGATTTTCTTGCTTGGCGCAACGGTGAGGTTGATTCTCTTGCCAATCCAATCACCGAGGGGTTGTTCGGCGCTGGAACCGGTGGTGTGGTAGCGGATTATACTACCCCTGCTACTGCAGATACTTGCCGTGATGCCAACAATGTTTGGGTTTTTGTTTTCACGGATAAAGATTCTGGCTTTGTACGTGGTTACTTTGGTATGGAAGTTTTGATTCACAAGCAAAATCCTTGTGAAATCTACCTGGATCTATACGCTTCGGATAACACTCGTGTGATGCATTCCGGCATGAACGGATTTTCCGGCAATTCGGCGTATTGCACCCTAAATCTCTCTGACACTGAGAACATCGCAGAAGTGGATGTCTACTCCAGCTCCGTCGCCTTCTTTGCCTATTACGATAGCCAGCATTCCGCCGAAGAACGGTATCGCCTTACGATGCAGCAAAAGGAACAGATCAAAGCTGTTTACGAAGGTAGTTATACTTCTGAAGAACAGGCTATAAGTGCAGGTGCACCGGATATCACAGACCAGTTGTATGGAGAGGGTTATTGGGCCGTATATGATGTCTCGTATGGACGTCGTTTCACTGTTGTGCAAACCAATGGTGAAGTTATTCGGTTCACGATTTATCTTGAGGCGGAAGATGACTCTGTCCCCGAGTATGATCCAACCCAGCTCTCTTTTAGCATTACTGATGCCGCTTATCGTAATCAGTGGGGCAGCACTTCCTACTATCGTACCTACAGTGTTATGGATGTCAATGGCATCCCGCAGGATACCTATTATCGATACGACGATAAATATGATGTCGGTGGCTACCAATTGTTGCTTATCAACGAAAATCTGACCGCCGAAGAGTTCCAGGCAATGATCCCTGTTTTCCGCACGCCGCTCGGCGTACAGGTCAACAGTGGTCGTCTCGTTGAATCCGGTGTGACTCCGATTTCTTCCTGCCAGCTTAGCACCAGTATTGACAACACGGTTGCCTATCAGGTGCAAATTCCTGGTCAGGAAGTGCAGAACTATCAGGTTACTTTCGCAAGCGTTCAGCCCGAAGCTGAGTTGTTCGTGGCGGGGCCGGACGAGCGTTTCCTGAATTTGACTGGCGATAACAACTATCTGCATGACATCCTTGTCGCGAACATCGGTCAAACTGATCTGGAAGGTGTCAAAGTTGAGTTGATTGATCCAGTTCATGTCCAACTTGATGAGTACTGGACGGTTGACGGAACGATTCCCGCCTTTACTGAAACCACTCCCATCTACGTCGATGAAAATGGAGAGGAAGTCGTTGAAACTGGTACCGCCAGCCTTTCGAATATCGCTAAAGTTCGTCTGCGGGCCGATGGCACCGGTGAGGTCAGCGGTACGCTGCGCATTACGGCTGGCGATCAGATTCGTGAGATCAAGCTGACCGGTATTGCAGAAACCCCGATGATCACGACGACCGAGCTGGATGAAGGTGTCAAGTATGTTCCTTACTCTTACATGATTGCGACGGACAACATGTATCGTTGGAACCGTACTACCTTCGAAATTATCGACGGCGAACTGCCCGAAGGTCTGCAGCTGTACGAGAACACCGGTGAGATTTACGGCATCCCCCAGGAAACCGGGACCTTCCCAATCACTGTTCAGGTTGATTTCAGCGACAGCCGCTTTGAATCTGCGACAGCTTCGTTCGATCTCATTGTCAACGAGAACACCAATGAGAACGTTTATCTTGCTACTGATGAGGGTTACGAAATTGAGGTTCCTTTGGGCGAAGAACAGGGAGAAGGGACTTATGACTTCCTGTTGAACGACATTTCGAAGGATCAGCTGTTCGTTTCTGTCGGCGAAATGGTGGAGTTCCAGGATTTGTGGCTCAACGGTGAAAAGCTGGAGCGCGGCGTGGACTATACCGTCGTGCGCGGCAGCACCCGTGTGACCATCAACAGCCAGACGTTCCAGGAGAAGGGGAACGCCGGTGCTAACACAATTGCGGCCGAGTTCCGTGTGGGCGGCGATACCGATAACGAACTGAAACGGTCGGCGCAGAACTTCCGTTTGCCGGACAACTTTAACAATAACAATCCCGGTAATGGCGGCAGCGGTTCGGACAGCAACGGTGGTTCGGGCAGCGGCGATTCGGGGTCCAGCTCGGTGACAGCCACTGGCAATGGTGCTGGAGAAACGGCGGCGCAGGCTAACACTGTCAATCTGAACCTGTATCTGGTGGATGAGAATGACCAGCCTATTTCGGGTGCGACCGTAGAGCTTCACTCTACGGTACGCACAGGAGTCACCAATGCCCGCGGTCTGGTTACGTTTGCCAATGTGGAATTTGGCAGCCATAGCATTACAGTAAAGGACAGCGGCGGCAATGTGCTGGCAACCCGCAGTTTTGTTCTGACGCCGGGTTCGGCCGGTGTCAGTGGCGGCACTATCACGGCGACCGGCGGTCAGACCCTGTCGATTCGCATTCGCCTGGCGGACAATCAGTTGAGCTTCCTGTCCGTATCGGTCCCGCAGACGAGTGACAGCTTCAATTATACGCTGTGCGTTGTGCTGCTGGGGATTTCTGCCTGTGGTATGGCAGGTATGATGGTTTACCGCAAAAAGCGGAAGGCGGAGCGGAACTGAACCGCAGGCCGGAAACCAGATAGCTCAAAGCAGTAAAAACCGCGGGGAACGGCGTCGCCGTTCCCCGCGGTTTTGTGGTATAATGGCAGAAACAGCCGCCAGGGGCGGCAGGGGAGGGATTGCCATGCGAAACGTGGAATCGGCTGCGCTGATCGGCCTGGGCGCGCTGGGGATCCTGTTCGGCTGGCCGCTGCAACGCGGCGCTGCGCCGGGCAGGTTCGCCGTCATTGCGGATGCGGGCCGCATCCGCCGCTACCAACAGACGCCGACGGTTTTTAACGGGGAGGTCTGCCGGTTTGACTACTGCGCGCCGGAACAGGGGCGGCCGGTGGACCTGGTGCTGGTGGCGGTCAAGGCCACGGCGCTGCCGGAGGCGGCGGAGGAGATCCGCCGGTTTGTGGGGCCGGACACCGTTATTGTCAGCGTATTGAACGGCATCGCCAGCGAGGAATATCTGGAGCGGCTGTATCCCGGCCGGCTGCTTTGGAGCGTGGCGCTGGGCATGGACGCGACCCGGACCGGCCGGGAACTGGTCTGCAAGACGAAAGGCTGCATCCAGCTGGGCGAGCGGGACGGCAGCCTGACGCCGCGGCTGCAGGCGACGGCGGAGCATCTTGCCGGATGCGGCATCGAGGTGGAGGTCTGCACCGATATCCTGTACAAGCAGTGGCACAAGCTGATGATGAACGACGGGCTGAACCAGGCGTCCGCCGTGTTTGATCTGACCTACGGCGGGCTGCGGCAGCCGGGTCCGGCCCAGGACCGGATGATGCAGGCGATGCACGAGGTGGTGGCGGTGGCCAACCGGGAAGGCGTTGCGCTGCCGGACGACGCCCCCGAGACCTGGCTGCGGGAGATGATGCCCCGCTTTGACGCCGACGCCATGCCCAGCATGCGGCAGGATGTACTGGCCCGCCGCCCCACCGAGGTGGAGGAATTTGCCGGCGTGATCCGCCGCCTGGGCCGCCGGCACGGCGTGCCCACCCCGGCCAACGACTTTTTTTACGAGCGCATCCGGGCGATGGAGGCCGGATGGGCCGGCTGACGGGCCGACTTTATGGAAAAAACGGCGCCCCCGGGAAGGAAAAAACTTCCCGGGGGCGCCGTTGTGTGTTCAGGATGGATCCAGACGGCCGTACAGCTCCATACAGCCGCGCAGCCGGGCGGCCAGCGCGGGGGTAAAGGCGCCGGGCAGCGCGCGCCAGCTCCAGTTTCCGCCCAGGGTGGAGGGCGTGTTCATGCGGGCCTCGTGCCCCAGACCCAGTACGTCCTGCGCCTGCACCACGGCCAGATCGGCCGCGCTGGCCCATACGCCGCGCATCATGCCCCAGTTCCAGCCCTCGCCGTCGGTCAGGTTCAGGTAGGCCGCCGCGCGGGCGACGCCGTCGGCGGGGGCGGTGGAGAACCAGCCGTTCAGCGGTTCGTTGTCGTGGGTGCCGGTGTAGGCGACACAGTGGGTGGGGTAGGTGTGGGGGCGGTATTCGCCCCCGTCGCGGCTGTCAAAGGCAAATTCCAGCACCTTCATGCCGGGGAAGCCGGCGTCCTGCAGCAGCTGGTGGACGTCCTCGGACAAAAAGCCCAGATCCTCGGCGATGATGTTCTGCCGCCCCAGCGCCCGCTCCACCGCGGAGAACAGCTTCATGCCCGGCCCCGGCCGCCAGCGGCCGCCGCGGGCGTCGGCGCTGCCGAAGGGGATGGCGTAATAGCCGGCAAAGCCGCGGAAATGGTCGATGCGCACCACGTCGTAGATGCCGCACACGTGGCGGATGCGCCGGATCCACCAGGCAAAGCCGTCCCGCTCCATAGCGGCCCAGTCAAACAGCGGGTTGCCCCAAAGCTGACCGGTGGCGGAAAAGCCGTCCGGCGGGCAGCCCGCCACCTCGACCGGCTCCAGCTGGCCGTCCAGCTGGAACTGGGACGGGTCGGCCCACACATCCACGCTGTCCAGCGCCACATAGATGGGCAGATCGCCGATGATGGAGACGCCCCTGCCGTTGGCGTACTGCTTGAGCGCCCGCCATTGCCGGAAAAACAGATACTGCACCGCCTGCCAGAAAGCCACGTCCCCGGCCAGGCGGGCGCGGGCGGCGGCCAGGGCGGCGGGATCGCGGCGGTGCAGCGCAGGTTCCCACAGGGTCCAGGGGCGGCCGCCGTTCTCGTCCTTCAGCGCCATAAACAGGGCGTAATCGGGCAGCCAGCCGGCCTGGCTGCGGCAGAAGCCGGCATACTCGGCAGGCGGATCGGCCAGCAGGGCGGCCGCCGCTCTGCGCAGGACCGGATACCGTTTTTGGTACAAAACGCTGTAATTGACCCGGTCCGGGGGGCTTTGCCAGTCGATGTTCCGGTAATCGCCGGGCGACAGCAGGCCGTCGGCGGCCAGGTCGTCCAGGTCGATCAGGTACGGATTGCCCGCAAAGGTCGAGAAAGACTGATAGGGCGAATCGCCGTAGCCGGTGGGGCAGACCGGAAGGATCTGCCAGAACCGCTGGCCGGCGTCGGCCAGAAAATCGACGAAGGCGCGCGCATCGGCGCCCATGGCGCCGACGCCGGCCGGGGACGGCAGGCTGGTGATGTGCATCAGGATTCCACCGGAACGCATAGAGGATCCCACCTTTTGCAGAATTTTGCCGGCAGGCCGGGGCGGGGCGGCGCCCGGCGCCGGCGGGAACAAGGCCATTATACCAGCCTTTGCCCGGGCGGGCAATACGCGCCGGGCGCGCCCCTTGACGGGAAGGGCAGGATGGGATATACTATACCCTGTGATACAGCAGTTCTGACTGCGGAAAGGAAACGGAACTTCTATGGACGCCGACGGCGACGCGGAACCGAGCCGACCGAATACGCATACAGAGGATCAAGCATAGCCCCACTGGCAAAGGCCGGCGACGGGCTGTGCTTTTTTGCGTTTTTTGCTGTATTGACAGACACGACCCCGGACCTGTGCGGATGCGCGGCGCCCGGACACAGAAAATTATCAGATACGATCAAAAGGAGAGAACATTCCCGTGGACAATTTGCCCTCACAAATTTTGCTGCAGGTGGTCTTTATCCTGCTCAACGCCTTTTTTGCCGGGTCTGAGATCGCGTTTTTGTCGCTGAACTCGGTCAAGCTGAGCAAGATGGCCGACGGCGGCGACAAGACTGCCGCCCGGCTGCTGGCGCTGGTGGAAAACCCCAACCGATTCCTCTCGGCCATCCAGGTGGCCATCACGCTGTCCGGCTTTTTGGGCGCGGCTTTTGGTACCGAGAACTTCTCCGGCTACCTGACCGACTTCCTGGTCAGCCTGGGCAGCCCGATCCCGGCCGGCGCGCTGGCGGTGTTCTCGATGGTGGTGGTCACCATCGTCATCAGCTTTTTCTCCATCGCCTTCGGCGAGATGGTGCCCAAACGCATCGCCATGCAGCAGCCCTATGCCTGGGCCAAGATGGCGCTGGGCGTGATGCGGGTCGTCAGCACCGTCTTTGCCCCCATGATGGCTCTGCTCAACGTTACCACCAACGGCAGCCTGAAGCTGCTGGGCCTGAAAACCGAGGCCGAGGACGACGCCGCCAGCGAGGAGGACATCCGTCTGATGGTGGAGAACAGCGGCGAGCAGGGCGCCATCGCCCAGGACGAGCAGCAGTGGATCGAGAACGTGTTCGACTTTGGCGACATGACGGCCAGCGACGCCATGACCCCGGAGCCGGACGTGACGGCCTTTTCCACCGACGAGAGCAACGCCGATATTCTGGAGGCCATCCAGACCACCGGCCTGAGCCGTTACCCGGTCTATGAGGACGACATCAACGACATCATCGGTATCCTGAACGCCCGCGACTTTTTGCTGAACCTGCAGCGCGACAAGCCCCGCACGCTGAAAGAGCTGCTGCGCCCCGCCTATTTTGTGCCGGAGAGCGTCCATGCCGACCAGCTGTTCAAGGATATGCAGTCCAAAAAGCAGCATCTGGCCATTGTGGTGGACGAGTACGGCGGCACTGCCGGCGTGGTGACCATCGAGGACCTGTTGGAGCAGATCGTGGGCAACATTTACGACGAATTTGACCCGGAGGAGCCCCAGTCCATCGTGCAGGTCAGCGACAGCGTATGGCGCGCCCAGGGCAGCCTGCGCGTTGACGAGCTGGCCGAGGAGCTGGACGTGGACCTGCCCGAGGATCTGGATTACGACACGCTGGGCGGCATGGTGATGAGCTGCCTGCACGCCATCCCGGCGGATGGCTCCCAGTTCACCGTGGAGGTGAACGGGCTGCGCATCCGGGTGGAAAAGGTCGAGGACCGCAAGGTGGTCTGGGCGCTGATCGAGAAACTGCCGCCGGAACAGCCGGAGGAGGAGAAGGAGGGCCGGCGCGGCCACGACCGCAAGGCGGCCGAACCGGAGCCTGCCCCTGCGCTGCCGGAAAGCGCGGAGAGCAAAAAGGCGTGACCCTGCCCCCGCGCCCGACGAAGAAAATAAAACAGCCGCCGCATTGCCGGGAACGCCCGGACGTGCGGCGGCTGTTTTTCGCTTTGTATAAAAATAACAGGATATTACGAAAAGGAATTTTTCTTCTTCGGGTCGGAAAAGCCTTCGCCGTAGACTTCGTTGGTCTCGGAGATCATGACCATGCAGCCGGGGTCGATGGCGTAGGCGGCGGCGCGGATGCTGTACACCTGCAGGCGGCTGCAGGCGCACAGCAGGATCTGGCGCTCGGTCCCGGTGAACGTGCCGGTCGCTTTGACCAGCGTGGAACCGCGGTCGCAGTTGCGGCTGATCCAGTCGGCGATATGCTGCCCGCGCATGGTGATGATGGTCAACATTTTGCTGGAGGAGGAACTGGCCATGATCTTGTCGATGGTGAAGCTGGTCAACACGGTGGTGACCAGGCCGTAAAGGACCGAGTCGATGGAGCCGAACACCGGCCAGCCGATCAGAATGACCAGCACGTCGATGACGCCGGTGATGACGCCCACCGAAAGATGGGGGCGGCGGGTGTTGATGATGACGGTCAAAAAGTCAGTGCCGCCGCTGGAGGAGCCGCGCATGTACAAAAGCGCGATGGCGACGCCCCACAGAATACCGGTGAACAGGGCGGCCAGCAGAGGGTCCCCGCCGTAGGTGGGCAGCCGGGCAAAGACCACGTCCTGGAACACCGCGCAGTACAGCGTGCTGACCATGCTTTTGACTAGGAACTGCCGCCCCACAAAAAAGACGCTGCCCAGCGCCAGCGGGATGTTGATGGCCACCGTCAGCGCGCCCAGCGGCAGCCCCCACAGGTGGCTGGCGATCAGCGCGAGGCCGGAGACCCCGCCGGGGGCAAAATCGGCGCCGCCGGCAAAATAGCTGATGGCCGCCGCGTACAAAAATCCGGCCACCAGATTGTAGGCCTGGTCCACGGCGATGGTCTTCCATTGGATGGACTGCTTCAAACGGGTTCCTCCTCTCCCGATGGGGGGCGGCCGGGCGCTGAAAGCGGCAGCGCGGCGGCCGCCCGCAACTTTGGACAGCTGTTTTATTCCATTGTACCACATTCTGCCCGGCGGGGGATAGAGAAAGATTCGACAAAAACGGGGCCGTGCGGCCGGGCAAAACAGAATAGCAGCGACGCCCTCCCCGGCAGGGGAGGGCGTCGCTGCCTGTATGAGTATGAAACCGAATGGACGGGAAGATGGCGCGGGGAGGGAAAATCAGCCGCGATGGCGCTGCCGCGCGGCGGACAGGCGGGCGGTGGCGCGGGCCAGGGCGGCCTTGCTGCGGAAATATTCCTCGCGGCTGCCGTGCTGGCGCAGGCGCTCCTCGGCGCGCTCCTTGGCGCGGCGGGCGCGGGCCTCGTCGATGTCCTCGGGGCGTTCGGCGGTGGAGACCAGCACCACCGCATAGTCCGACATGATCTCGGCAAAGCCCTGGGTGACCACCACGCTCTGCCACTGGCCGTTCACCCGGTAGCGGGCTTCGCCCGGTTCCACGGCGGTGACCACCGGCTCGTGCCCCGGCTCGACGCCGTAGCTGCCGTCCACCGCGGGGATGATCAGGCTTTCCACCTCGCCGGTGAAAAACTGGCGCTCCGGCGTGACGATCTCCAGCAAAAAGGTCTTGGCCATTTACACCGCCCCCTGGGCGCGGGCTTTCTCGCGCACCTCGTCCACCGTGCCCACCATTGCAAAGGCGGACTCGGGGTACTGGTCCAGCTCGCCGCCCAAAAGCGCCTCAAAGCCGGAAAGCGTCTGTTCGATGGTGACGTAACGGCCCTGCAGGCCGGTGAACTGCTCGGCCACATGCAGCGGCTGCGAGAAGAACTGCTGCATCCGGCGCGCGCGGGAGACGGTCTGGCGGTCCTCCTCTGAGAGTTCCTCCATGCCCAGGATGGCGATGATGTCCTGGAGCTCCCGGTAGCGCTGCAAGAGCTCCTGCACCGCCCGGGCGATCTTGTAGTGG
>DWVD01000098.1 GCA_019120395.1 Candidatus Gemmiger faecigallinarum | reverse complement strand
GGGGACGTCGACGGTCTCCTCGTTGGCAAACTGCTGCACCATGGCGTCCAGCTCGTCGCCGTCCCGCAGGCCCAGCGTATACAGCAGAAAATCGCTGATGCTGCCGTTGGCGGTCAGTACCAGCACGCACTCGTTGTAGGCCTGCGGCCAGCGGCCGGCCTGTATGGTATACTGCTCCTGGTACAGCGACGCGTCCTGCGGCATCTGATAGAACACGTCGGTGCTGACCATCGAGGACATCATGCTGTTGGAGGTGTTGGAGGAGCCAAGCCCCAGCGGGGCAAAGGAATTGTCCGGGTTAACCTGGCGGTAATCGCCGTCCTTCCACAGATAGATCTGCGGGGTGACGTTATAGGAATACTCCACCGCGCTGGTGTAAGCCTCGATCCCGCTTTCGCCGCTTTCCAGATATTCTTTCAGCGCGGCCAGGTCGTTGGCGCCGATCTTGGAGAAGGTCTGTGTGATCATGTCGATCACGTTTACCTGATAATCGGCTTCCGCGTCGTCGTCCCGGTTCGCCATGCCGGCCATCATGGACGTCAGATCCATGCCGGAACTTTGGATCTGAAGCGGATACTCGGAAAGGGTGTCCTCCTCCACGGTCTCGATGTACTGGTTGACGCCGGTGGACAGCGACAGGATCAGCGCGATGCCGATGATGCCGATGGACCCGGCAAAGGCGGTCAGCAGGGTGCGCGCCTTTTTGCTGCGCAGGTTTTGGAAGCTGAGGGACAGCGCGGTCAAAAACGACATGGAGGAGCGCCGCGACCATTTTTTGTGGACAGGCTCCTGTTCGGCCTGGGGCGGGGTGTACGGATCGGAATCGGCGCGGATCACGCCGTCGCTCAGCCGGACGATGCGGGTGGCGTAGGCGTCGGCCAGTTCGGGGTTGTGGGTCACCATGACCACCAGCCGGTCGCGGGCGACTTCTTTCAGCAGTTCCATGACCTGGACGCTGGTCTCGCTGTCCAAAGCGCCGGTGGGTTCGTCGGCAAGCAGGACGTCCGGGTCGTTGACCAGCGCCCGTGCAATGGCCACGCGCTGCATCTGCCCGCCGGAAAGCTGGTTGGGGTGCTTGTGGATATGCTTGCCCAAACCCACCTTTTCCAGCGCTTCGATGGCGCGGCGGCGCCGTTCCTCGCGGGAGATGCCGGACACGGTCAGCGTCAGCTCCACATTGGAAAGGATGGTCTGGTGCGGGATCAGGTTGTAGCTTTGAAAAATAAAGCCGATCGTATGGTTGCGGTATGTATCCCAATCCCGGTCGGTATAGCGCTTGGTGGATACGCCGTTGATGATCAGATCGCCGCTGTCGTACCGGTCCAGGCCGCCGATGATGTTGAGCAGCGTCGTTTTGCCCGAACCGCTTGGACCCAGAATGGCGACAAACTCATTGTCGCGGAAACTCAAATCCACATGATCCAGCGCCTGCTGCACCAGGCTGCCGGTTTTGTACTGTTTGCAGATCTGTTTGATTTGAAGCATGGTCTGTTCTCCTGCATGGCGAAAAAGATAAGGGCGGGTAAAAAAGTGCGGAAACGCAGGACAGCAAAACGGGACCGGCCTGATAGCGACAGGTCTGTGCCAGCCCGATCCCGCTCCGGCGCCGTACATGCGGCCGCCCGAAAATACAATATTTAACGTATTATAATAAGGCGGAACGCTTGCTGTCAAGGCAGGCGGGGCGCCAAAGGCCATTGTATGGGACAGGGCGTGGAATTTGTCCAATTTTGGACGCCGTCGGAACCGTGGAAGAGGAAGGATCTGGAAGGCGCGGCGGCGGAAGCGGTTGACATTTCCCTGCGGCAGGATATATTATTATAATCGGTTTCTATACAAAATCCGTCCCATGCTGCATGAAAATGCAGCCGCGGCGGAACGCCGGCCATGCGTTCACAGAGGGGACGGGGCGGCAGGGGACAGGCTGTCCCCGGAATGAAAGCAGAAAGGGTTGTTTGCCATGAGTTTTTCGTACCTGAAAAAGCTGCCGACGCCGGCAGAGATCCGCGAGAAATACCCGCTGTCGGAACGGGGCAGGGAGATCAAGCGCCAGAAGGACGCGGCGTTGCGCGACATCATCACCGGCCGGTCGGACAAGTTCATGGTCATCATCGGGCCTTGCTCGGCAGACAACGAGGAAGCGGTCAGCGATTATATCAGCCGCCTGACCCGCGTGCAGGAAAAGGTCAAGGACCGCATCGAGATCGTGCCCCGCATTTACACTTACAAGCCCCGCACCAACGGCGACGGCTACAAGGGGATCGCCTTCCAGCCCGACCCGGAGGAGCGTCCGGACCTGGTGGCGGGGCTGATCACCATCCGCCGGATGCAGATGCGCGCGATTGAAGAGTTCGGTCTGCCCGCCGCCGACGAAATGCTTTATCCGGAAAACTGGGGGTACGTGGAGGATCTTCTGTCCTATGTGGCCATCGGCGCGCGTTCGGTGGAGGACCAGCACCACCGGCAGACCGCCAGCGGCTTTGACGTGCCCACCGGCATGAAAAACCCCACCAGCGGCGATTTTTCGGTCATGCTCAATTCCATCTATGCGGCGCAGCACCCGCAGCACTACGCCTATGCGGGCTGCGAGGTGGAGACTTCCGGCAACCCGCTGGCCCATGCCATTTTGCGCGGCGGCGTCAACAAGCGGGGCGTCAGCCAGCCCAACTACCATTACGAGGACCTGAAGCTGCTGCTGGAGATGTACCACAAAATGGGGCTGGAGAATCCGGCGGTCATCATCGACTCGAACCATTCCAACTCCAACAAACAGTACGCGGAGCAGGTGCGCATCGTCAAAGAAGTGCTGCACAACCGCAGCCTTTCGCCGGAGATCCGCAAGCTGGTCAAGGGCGTGATGATCGAAAGCTATATCGAGCCGGGACGCCAGGACGTGTCCGAGCATATTTACGGAAAATCCATCACCGACCCCTGCCTGGGCTGGGAGGCTTCGGAAAAACTGCTGTACGAGATCGCAGAGCGGTGCTGACGCGCCGGCTGGCTGCAAAAGAATAAAACCGTCGCCCTGCGGAGGATCTGACCTCCCCGCAGGGCGACGGTTTTGTTATTTTGACTGTTTGGGCGGCATCCCGCGCCGGCAGGCCGCCGGCGCGGGGCCGGTCATTCAGCGTAGCGCAGATGATCCGGGTCCAGCGTTTCCAGCACCGGAAGCATCTCGGCGGCTTCCCGCCGGGCGGCCGCCGGGTCCATCATCCGGTAGTTGCCGCATTCCCGCTCCGACGCGCCGGGGATCTCGCCGGCGTATCCGGCCATCCAGGCGAAGGACTCCCGCACCAGCGCCAGCGCGTCGGCGTCGCTCAGCCCCCGGGTCAGCAGGTAAAAGCCGGTCAGGCACCCCATGGGCCCCACATAGATCACATGCTCGCTCCACTTGCTGTTGCGGGCATAGGTGGCAAACAGATGCTCGATGGTGTGTGCGGCCGCAGGGGACAGGTACTGCCCCTGATTGGGGCGCTTCATGCGGATGTCCCAGGTCAGCACGTCGCCATCCTGCCGGGAAAGATACATGCCCGGCAGCAGCGTCGTATGATCGACGCAGAAACTTGCAATGCGTTCCATACCGATCACTCCACCATGGCCTGCACCACGCCATGCTCACAGTCCATCGAGACGCTCTGCCCGTCGGTCAGGGTGCGCAACGCGTTGGTGGCGCCCACGATGACCGCCTTGTTCAGCGTCAGGCCGACGATGGCGGCGTGGCTGTTGGTGCCGGCTTCCTCCACAATAACGCCGGCGGCGTCCCGCATATAAGGCAGGAAGTCGTTGTTGGTGAAATGGGCCACCAGGATGTTGCCGGGCTTGAACTTCTTGGACGCCTCGGCGGGGGTGCGGCAGATGCAGACGGTGCCCTTGGCGTTCTGGGCGCCGATGCCCACGCCGGCCAGCAGGCTGTTGCCCACCAGGTGGACCTTGATCATGTTGGTGGTGCCGGAAACGCCCACCGGCACGCCGGCGGTGACCACGGTCATCTCGCCGGGATGGATCAGGTCGGCTTTCTCGGCGCAGTCCACGGACATGGAGATCATCTCGTCGGTGGAATGGGCGTAGGGCATGATCAGCGGGGTGATGCCCCAGTAGGCGTTCAGCTGGCGGCGCACGCTCTCGTCCAGCACGCAGGCGATGATGGGGGTGCTGGGCCGGCAGCGGCTGAGCAGGCGGGCGGTCTCGCCGCTCTTGGACACCGTGATGATGGCGGTGGCGCGAATGTCGGTGGCGGTGGTGCAGGCGGCGTGGGCCACGGCGGCGCTGATGCTCAGGCGGGAATCCTCGGCCAGCGCCTTGTGCACCAGCATATTATAGTTGGAGTCGCTCTCGGTGGTGTCGGCGATCTTGGACATAGCCTGCAGCGCCTGCACCGGGTACTTGCCGGCGGCGGTCTCGCCGCTGAGCATGACGGCGGAGGAGCCGTCGTAGATGGCGTTGGCCACGTCGGTGATCTCGGCGCGGGTGGGGCGGGGGTTGACCATCATCGAATCCAGCATCTGGGTGGCGGTGATGACCAGCTTGCCCACCGACATGGCCCGGTCGATCAGGTGTTTCTGAATGGAGGGGATCTCGGCAAAGTCGATCTCCACGCCCATGTCGCCGCGGGCGACCATGATGCCGTCGGCCACGCTCAGGATCTCGTCGATGTTGTCGACGCCCTCCTGGTTTTCAATCTTGGCGATGATGCGGATGTTGGAGTCATGCTCGTTGAGCAGGTGACGGATGTCTAGAATATCCTGCGCGCAGCGGGTGAAGCTGGCCGAGATCAGGTCAAAGCCCATCTCGACGCCGAACAGGATGTCCGAACGGTCGCGCTGGCTCATGTAGGGCATGGACAGATGGACGCCGGGCACATTGACGCCTTTTTTGGTTTTGATGACGCCGTCGTTCTCCACCGTGCAGGTGATGTCGGTGTCGGTCACGTTCTCGATGCGCAGGCCGATCAGGCCGTCGTCCAGCATGATGCGGCCGCCGGGCTGTACGTCGTGGGGCAGATCCTTATAGGTGACCGAGCAAATCTCGTTGGTGCCCTCCACCTTGCGGGAGGTCAGGGTGAATTTCTGTCCGGTCACCAGGGTCTCGGTGCCGTTTTTGAACTCGCCCAGACGGATCTCAGGGCCTTTGGTGTCCAGCATGGCCGCCACGGGGCGGTCCAGCTCGGCGCTCAAAGCGCGCAGCTGCTGGAACCGGCCGCGATGCTCGTCATAATCGCCGTGGGAAAAATTGAAACGGGCCACATCCATGCCGTTTTCGATCAGCTGGCGCAGAATGCCGTCTTTATCGGTGGAAGGGCCGAGGGTACACACGATCTTTGTTTTGCGCATGAGAACCTCCTGATAATGATGCAATGATGTACTTATCCACTAGGCATTATAGTATATTCCGGATGATTTCTCAAGCGCTGCGCCTGCAATTTTACCCCGTTTTGCCTGTTTTTTGACATGCCGCGCGCGGACGGTGCCGGCCTTTGGTCTGTGCCGAAGCGAAAAAAGCAACGTATAAACGTCGGGAACTGCGGCGGGGAGATCCTGCCGGGCGGCCTGGCTGCCCGGCAAGGCCGGGTTTGACTTTTTTGTGCCGGTTTGAGTATAATATTTTAATATGCGAATGTCCGGGCATGCCCCGGGGACCCGACAGAAGGGATAGATGGAGGGAAAGCGGTTCCATGGCAAAAAAGCAGGAATACGGCAACGAAAGCATCAAGAGCTTAAAAGGCGCCGACCGGGTGCGCAAGCGCCCGGCGGTTATTTTTGGCTCGGACGGCGTGGAGGGCTGCGCC
>DWVD01000097.1 GCA_019120395.1 Candidatus Gemmiger faecigallinarum | reverse complement strand
ATGTGGTAGACACCACCGGCGCAGGGGACATCTTTGGCGGCAGCGCCATGAGCCGGTTCCTCAAGACCGGCAAGGCCCCCGCCGACCTGACGGTGGAGGAAATGCGCGCCATCACCCGCTTCGCCTGCTGCGCGGCGAGCCTGTCCACCCAGACCCACGGCGGCATCGACAGCGTGCCGGACGCCGCATCGGTGCAGGCGATCCTGTGACCTTCCCGTTTAGCGGAGTGCGCACAAGGAAGCTTTGCCGCAAAATCTAACCAAAACAGACCGTTGGCTGCGTTGCCGTCGCTTGGCGTCCACAAAGGACGCCGGCGTTCCGGCGCCTTGCCACCGGCCTGTTTTTGCGATTTTTTCGGTGCTTCGCAGTTTTGCCGCCCGGCGCAGCAAAACCAAAGCTTCCTTATGCTTACTCCGCTTTTGCACCGCGCCTGCTTTTTTGGCCCCGGTCCCTGTTCGGACCGGGGCTTTCCGCTTTCTCCTGCCGCCGGCCGATAAAAGGCAAAAAGCAGGCCGGTTTGAACCGAACCAGTAAAAACGGACAATATTCGTCTAATTGTGGTAGTGTGAAGACAGGATAACAAACTTCTGCATAAACGGGAGGTAACCATGAGTCGTATTCGCAGGCTGCACCGGCATTTTGGTTACGGGGTGTTCCTTTCCCGATAAGCGCGCCATTGATTCTCAAAAAAGTAATCCAGCTGTGGGATGGGACGCACTTCCCGCCAAATACAGCGCACTTCACCTGTTGGGCTGAACTGAACCTCCTGAACCTCATTGCCGTGCTTGCCGTTGTCCAACTGGCAGCGGAAGCTGTCGGGCAACCCCTCTGTGGGCAAGTTTCCTGCGGGGGCGGTGTACAGCGCCGAGCCGCGGCTGCCTGCCCCCGAATCCGTATAGTCCAGCATGGCGCTGGTGTAGACGTATTGGGAAATCAGCATGTCCCGCAGCCGATAATAGATACCCAGCTGTTTGGGAGATGGCGGCGCCAACAGATTTTCCCAGTTGGCAAGGGCCTGTCCGGCCAGATTGGCCGTCTCTTTTAATCCGCTCCGCTCACGGATCATAGCGGCATGACGGCTCATGCTCTGGGCGGCTTGCCGCCAGACATTGGCCGGCGCACGGTTCCCGGTGCACACGGTGACCGATTCTATAAACGCCTGCGCCTGTTCCCGCAACCTGGCGAAATCCGGCGAGGGGGCAGGTGCTTCATGTCGGGCGCGGCAGGCAATGTCCTCGGCGGCGCGGCTGGCGCCGACCTGACCGGCATTGAGCGCCGTGCCGCCGGGGCGCGTAACGCCGTGGCTGCCGCAGAGTTCACCCACCGCATAAACTCCGCCGACATTCGTCTGCCAGTGGCTATCGGTAGCCAGACCGCCATTGTTGTGCTGGGCGCAAATAGCGATCTCCAACATTTGGGCGTGCAGGTCTACACCGTGTTCTTTGTAAAAATCCACGGCAGGCTGGTTCATGTGTTCCAGCCGCTGGATGGGTGTGCCAAAGCAGGCGTGGGCGCTGTGCAGATACTCGAAAGCTTCACGGCAAAGTCCGGAAAAATCTATGCCGCGCCCTTGACTGTTGGTGCGATAATCCAGAAACACCCGTCGGCCAAGCAGGCAGCGTTCCCGGTAAACCAGCAGATCAATGACAGAAGAACCGCCGAAGATCTTGTTGACGTCAAAGGGCCACTGATAGCCTTTCAAAAACAGCATCGACTGCATGTGCCCGGCGTCCCCGAAAAAATCCAGCAGGAATTCCCGCTCATCACTGCCGTCTTCGGCGGTGGAGACAACACGCGGCAGCACCTGCATGTACGTTCCGCTGACATTCCACCGCGGCGACAGAGAGGCCATGCCGTACTGCCATTCGGTCAGATTTTTCCCGCGGATGCCGGCTTCAAAGGCGAGCCCGCTGCTGCCCAGCTGGCTTTGCGGGTAAACGCTGTCCTGGTAAATACCGGCTGGCCCACCGGTGGCCAAAATGCAATTTTCGCAGAAAAGCAACTGGTAACAGGGAATGCCGTCGTCACGGGTCTTGTGCAGGTCAAGGCAGAGTACGGCGCGGATGTGCTCCTGCTGAACAAGCAAGCGGATCGCCTGCAAGCCGTCCAGGATTTCGACGCCACGGCTGCGGACGTCGGCCTCCAGCTTTTCAGTCATCACTTTGGAGGTGTACGGCCCTGCGCTGGTGGCCCGGCGGCCGCGGTCATGATCGGTTTTGTAGCCTACAAATTCACCATATTCGTTGCAGGGAAAGGGCACGCCCAATTCCACAAGGCGATAAAAGCATTGCGCGGACAGGGCCGCTTCACACAACGCCAGGTCACCGTCTACACACTGGCCGGCAAACAGATCCTGCGCCATGTTCAAAATCGAATCGGCGTCTGCACCGGCCAGGGAGAGCTTGTAATAGGTCTGTTTGTCCGAGCCGGTGTTGCGCGAAGTTCCGGCGCTGATGTTTTCAGTGACGATAGCCAGATCCCGCTCCCCAAGCTGGTGAAGGCGGGCTGCCGCACCGAAGCCGGCGGCCCCCGATCCGATTATGATATGCCGAATGCTGCGTTCGGTCATCCGATAACTTTTCATGGAGATTGCTCCTGTATCACAAGCGTTTGATGTGGAAACCACCGTCCACATCCACATAGTTGCCCGTGGTGTACAGCACCCGGTCAGAGCAGAACAATGACACCATATCCGCTACATCCTCCGGCCTGCCCCAGCGGGCGATGGGAAATGCGCCGTCCGCAATGAGCGTATCATATTTTTCGGTGACGACACTGGTCATATCGGTGGCAATGACGCCCGGCCGAACCTCGTTGACAACGATACCCTCTGCGGCAAGCCGATCCGCAAACAGCGTGGTCAACATCCAGACCGCCGCCTTGGAAACGCAGTATTCCCCGCGGGAAGTGGAGGAAACTTCCGCCGAGCAGGATCCCACATTGACAATATGCCCTTTGTTGGCAAAGACTTGTTTCTGGACGATCATCTGCCTGGCCACAAGCTGCGTCAGGAACAGGTTTGCCTTGGCGTTGATATTCATGACACGGTCAAAACTCTCCTCGGTCATTTCCAGCAGGTCGCGGCGCTCCTTGGGGGCGACACCTGCGTTGTTGACAAGAATGTCGATTCGGCCGTAGTGGTTCACCGTCTCGCAAACCAGCTTTTCCCGGCTCTGCGCCGAGTCTACGCTGCCTTGTACATACAGCCAGTCAATGCCCTGGTCTGTCAGGCGGTCCAGGGCTTCCTGGTAGCGGGCCTGCTCTCCGGTAGCCAGGATCGCCACGTTGCAGCCGTCTCGGCCCAGACGCTCTGCGATGGCGTAACCGATTCCCCGACTGGCACCTGTAATAATTGCAGTCTTTTTCATACGTTTGCTCCCTTATCCGCGGAAATTCGCAGGAAGATCTTTTTTGCTTTCCAAAAACTCACGATAAAACGGCATGAATGTTTTGCTGTCCCGAATCACACAGCCGGTGGGTTTGTGCGCACGGATCAGGTCGCCGCACTTGCCGCAGGTCAGGCAGACCCGTCCCGGGTCGATGCGCCCGGTGTGCAGGATCTCGTTGGCAAAATCCGGGTCGGCAAAGGCCATACGGCCGAACAGCATCCCGTCGCACAGGCCCTGCTCCACTGCGCCGGCGGCGTACAGATCGGCAAACTGGCGCAGATACGTCGGGGCGGAGCCCAGCACGGCTATGCCGGGCACTGCCTTTTTGACCGCGCCGATACCGTGGATCATCCGGGCCAGTCCCTCAAAGGGGTGCTCGTCCGGCGGATATTTACCGGCGTCAAAGGGGCGGGTGACGTGGGTGGTGGCGTAGGGATTCCCCCTCGTCAGGCCGATCAGGTCCAGGCCGTAATCCCGATGCAGCTCCGCTACAAGCCGGATCGGCTCTGTCAGATCGGGCGTCAGACCGGAACCCTCGCTGACGCCAAAACCATAGGGGTACGCGTAGCCGTCGTAGATGCCCAGCCGCGCGGTAACCATAAAGCTGTCATCTTCATAGGGCTTGGCGGCAAGGATGGCATTCTTCAGCAGGCGGGTACGGTTTTCGTAGCTGCCGCCGTATGGGCCGGGCCGGGTATGGGCGGAGGACAGCTCTGCCAACAAATACCCGTGGCAGGATTTGATGTCCACCGCATCGAATCCCGCCTGTTTGGCAAGGGCGGCGGCTTCCCCAAACTTTTCTTCCAGACCTTTCAGATAGTCATCGCTGACGATACAGCTGTCATCCGCAATACGGTATTGCTCCAGTTCCGGATGCCGGTAGGCGATCATTGGCGCGGGCTTGTTGTCCGGGTTGGAGTAGCGGCCGCTGTGGTTTGCCTGAAGAATCAGGTAGGGCGCGTATCCGTTGGCCTTCATGCCGGCTTCCTTGACGGCAGCGGTCAGCTTTTGGTAGGCAGCCAGGTTGTCCTTCGTCAGTAACAGCTGCGTCTGGGATGACCGGCCCTCCTCCACGATGGAGATGGCCTCAAACCAGATGATCGCCGCACCGCCCACTGCTTCCTTTACATAGCGCCGAGTGGTGTAATCGCTGGGCGAGCCGTCGGGCAGCGAATCCGCCCCCTCCATGGGGGCGATTCCCATGCGATTGGGAAAGAGGATATTGCGCACAGCTAGCGGAGTTGCCAATGCATGGGTATCTTCGGCAAAAGGCAGGGTCAGCCCCAGCTCAGCGGCTTTGGCCTTGACATCCTCCAGCGTCTTATAGTGAAAACGTTCGTGTGTCATTGTTCGATTCCCTCATTTGCAGTATTGCATGGCACCAATCAGGATCCCGCGCTTTCGTTGGCATATTTTTTGCGGTATGCGGTGGGTGTAAGGCCGGTTGCCTTCTTGAACTGCCGGGAAAAGTAAGCAAAATCATCGTACCCGCAGCCGACAGCGATCTCCGTAATGCTCCTGTCCGACTTGGACAAAAACAATTTGGCGCGGTTGATCCGAAGGGCGATCACATACCCCATCAGGCTGTACCCGGTTTCCTCCTTAAAGACATGGGCAATGTGATTTTTGTTGAGAAATAGAGCATCGGCGATCTGATCCACGGTGAGCGGTTCGGTAAAGTGATGCTCAATGTAGTTCATGATGTTATAGGCCACGGTAACGCTGTTTCCAACCCTCATTGCCATAACATCCGCGCATTCACGGTAGATCACAATGAACATCCGCCGCAAATTGGCTCCAACATACAGTTCCCAGTATTTTTTTCTTGCCGTATATTCGCGTTCCATTTCCAGCACGATGTCGTACAAGAAGTTCCAAATCGGTTCTGAGACGTGCAGCAGGTGTGAAAAATTAGGCGGACGTTTGATAAAAGCTGCAATGACTTCGGGATATTTTACCTCATGCTGAAAGTAATCCGGCTGAATGCGGATCAAATACCGTTCGTAGGGGTACTCCAGGACCTCAAGTTCGTGTTCTTCCAGCGTATTGAGCACGATAATGCCTCCACGCTGGACCTCATAAGCTTTATCGCCCACCGTGTAGCGCAGACGGCCACGGGTCACCATCAGGACCTGATACACATTCTCGTAGTGGCGCTCCAGCTTGAAGCTGGAGGCGTTGTAGCGATGTTCTATACGGAAGTCTTCCATGTCGGTCTCCTAGTGCAGTTGATTGGCAGCTCATGTCCTGATTTGGCAAAAAGCGGCGTGTGCACGGCGCATTGTTCCTGTCAGGAGCATGCTGCGCCGGCACCGCCTTACTTGCAATGAGACAGAGGAGATTACCGCTTGAAGATGGCGCCGATACTGCTGCCAACCTTCATGCCGATAGAAACGAGGAACAGCATCAGGAAGAAAGTAAAGAACAGGTTGCTGACCACACCGGTATTCAGAACCGAGGTCGCGCTGGAATATCCGACCTCGCCTTCCTGCACACCGCTTGCCCAGGAATAGGCAAGGTAACCGATGAGAATGCCGGAGAAGATACCGCCGGAGACACCCAGAGAAAAATTGCCGATTTTTATTTTGCCGATCAGCAGGCCCAGCGCGATGGCCAGAAAGATCAGGAAAAACTGGTTTGTTAAAACCGAAATAACAGCTGCCATGTTTGATTCCCCTTTTCTTGCAGTATTACAGATGGAACAGGCGTTCTGCGTTGCCGTGCAGGATCGCGGCTTTATCTGCTTCCTCCAGCCCCAGCTGATCAATGCACTTCAGCGTGCGATCAATATACCCGGGGCCCTGCTCCGGATCGAAGGGCATGTCGGAGGCAAACAGGATGTGATCCTTGCCAAAAAAGTCGATCCCGGCGCGAATGGCGGATGTGGAGCCGAAGGATGCTGTGTCCGCATAGAACTTGCGGATGGTGTCGATGGACGCCCCCTTCATCCGGGTTGCCGTCAACTCCTCGCGCAGTTCCGGGGCGGTGCGGCCGCCATACATCTTCAGACCGTTTTCGATACGGCCTTCCAGCATGGGAATCATAGCCCCCACATGATGGGTGACGATCTTCAAATCAGGGAAATCCTCAAAAATACCAGAGAACGCCAGGCGCATCATGGCGACAGTGGTCTGGTACGGCCAGCCGATGGTAAACCACAACTCGTACTTGGAGCGGGTCTCGGCAGGAAACTCTGGAACCATCTGCCCGCCGACCGGATGGAGCAGGATCGGCAGATCCAGCTTTTCGCAGGCCTCGTAAATCGGCCAGTACTTCTCCGTGTCGATGGCTTCGCCGTTCATGTGGGTGTAGATCTGGATGCCTTTCGCGCCCATGTCCTTCACCCGTTTGATCTCCTCGACCGAGGCGGCCACGTTATTGAAGGGAATGCCAGCCACAAAGCCTTCGTAATATTCCGGGTTAGCCTCCACGATCTTTTTGATCTCGTCATTTCCCAACGCGGCCAGCCGCGGAGATTTATCCGGTCCGGCAAAAGTCTCCACCGGCGGTGAGACGATGTTGGGGATTTTGTAAAGTAGTTTGACTGTTGACTATAAAAATGAGATTTCTTTAGAGGTTTATATATGAGTAAAGTTATAATGATGTGCGGAGTATGCGGTTCAGGGAAAACCACTTACTCAAAGCAGAAAGAAAAAGAAGGATATATTCGACTTTCGATAGATGAAGAAATGTGGAAAATCTATGGAAAAAAGGGAATTGATTACCCAGATAGCCAATATGAGGAACTATCAGAAAAGATCGAGTTGACACTTCGTGAAAGATTATTAAAGCTAATTAAAGAAGGACAAAACATAGTGATTGATTTTAGCTTTTGGAGTAAAGAAAATCGTGATTTTTACAAAGCTATGATAGAAAAAGCTGGCGGTACGGTAGAACTTGTTTATATGAAAGCCAGCAAGGAAATTTTACGAAAAAGGTTAGACAAAAGAAACCTGTCTTTAAATGCCAATTCTCCATTTATAGTAACTGATGAAATATTAGAACACCATTATGAAGGCTTCCAAGAGCCGTGTGGAGAGGGCGAAATCATTATCTTACAAAAATAAATTATCTTATCAGTTTTGCTATCTGTCATGGCCGATATCGCAGCGTGCATTGTCACAAAGTGGATCGACAGGCACGAACCATGACAAAATTAAAAAGGTCGCTGTACGGCAATACAGCGACCTTTTTTTGTGCGGCTGACAGGATTCGAACCTGCGGCCTTACGGGTCGGAGAACTGGGACATCCGGCGATATGCAATGATCCGGCGCGGAAATTTGTGCGGCGTGCACAAATTCCCGCGCTTTTTGTTGTGGCCATAAAAGAATGTTGGAACGCAAAAAGCGACAACCAACACCGGCTGAAAAGAAAAGTGGTCAAATGGTGGTCAACCTGCGGATTTCGCAGCCTGGGAGTCGGCCGGCATTACCTCTGCCGAGCCAAATTTCGCCACGCATGGGTGAGTAGGCACAGGGCGATGAGGACGGAGGCAAGGTCCGCCGCAGCCCGGGCGGCGGCGAGGCCAGGCAGGCCCAGCAGCGCGTGCAGCAGGTAGAGCGCCGGGATCAGCAGCAGCCCCTGCCGCAGTGCGGATAGCACCGTGGCCCCGGCGGCCCGGCCGACCGCCTGCAGAAAGTTGGTGCTGAGGTAGTAAATCCCCAGCAGCGGGCTGGCCGCCAGCAGCCAGGGCAGAAGCTGCCGCCCCAGGGCCAGGGCCTCGGTGTCGGACAAAAACAGCCCAAGCAGTGCGTTTTGCCCCAGCAGGCAGACGGCTGCAAAGGCAGCCCCAAACCCGAAGGTCAACCCGGCCAGCCGGGTCAGCGCCCCGCGCAGCCGCGGCAGGTTGCGGGCCCCCGCATTGTAGGCCAGCAGTGGCTGGACGCCCATACAGATCCCCATCTGCACAAGGCTGACCACCATCGTCGCCTTGTCGGCGGCGGCCATGGCGGCCAGCGCCGCGGTGCCGTAGCCTGCCAGCATCCGATTGCTGAAACTGCCCGCCAGTCCGGCCAGCAAACTGCTGACCCCGTTGGGCAGCCCCAGCGCCAGCACCCGGGCCAGCCGGGCGGGGCGTCGCAGCGCGTCAGCAGGGGAGAGGCTCAAAGCCTGAGACCGGCGCAGGATGTAGTCAAGGTAGATCGCGCAGGCTACAAGATTCCCCAGCACGGTGGCCGCCGCCGCGCCGGCAATGCCCCACCCGAACACCAAAATGAACAGAGGGTCAAGCACCATGTTGGTCACACTGCCGGCCAGGTTCCCCACCAGCCCGCGTCGGATGGCCCCGTCCGCCCGCAGCAGGGCTGCGGCCGAAACCGAAAAGAGCATCGCCGGGGCCCCCAGCGCCAGAATGCGCAGATACGCCGCGGCGTGTGGCAGGATTTCGGCATTGGCCCCGAGCATCCCCAGCAGCGGCACACAGCCGAGGTTCAAAATCACCGCCAGCACCGCGCCGACCAGAATGGCGCACCAGCCGCACAGGCTGGACACGGTGCGCACGTCCTGCTTATCGCCGGCGCCCAGCGAGGAGGCCGCCACGGCGCAGCCGCCCATGCCCAGCACGGTGGCCCCGGCCGATGCCAGCGTGAACACCGGGCTGACCACTGAAACCGCGGCGGTCTGGGCGGTGTCCTGCAAGAGGTTAATGAAAAACAGGTCGGTCATGTTGTAGATGACCATGACCAGCACCGACAAAATCGAAGGACCGACCAGCGAGAAAATGGCTTGCCAGATCGGTTTGTCGCGGAATAGAACTTCGCTGTTCTGCATTTGGTCGTCCTCCTTGAATCGACTGCATCACTGTGAATACACTGCAACTTGTGTTGCAATTCTCTTCGGCTTTCAGTATACTGGGACAAAACCAGCCGTACAACCGTTGATTTCCGTCATTGTGTCCGCTTTGCGGCACAAAGGCGAATTCTGTTGCAGAAAGGAACAAAGCCATGCAAACTGACCTGCGAACCCGCTACACCCGCCAGGTGATCACTGACGCCTTTTTACAGCTGCTGCGCCAAAAACCGGTGGAACGCATTACGGTCAAGGAGGTCTGCGCCCTGGCGCAGATCAACCGCAGCACCTTTTACCGCCAATACAAGGACTGCTTTGACCTGATGGAACAGCTGGAACAGCGCGGGCTTGAGCTGCTGGAAGAACTGCTGCGGGCAACGCAGGCGCAGGGAACCGCCGCGACAATGACGGCAGCGCTCTGCGCACTGCGGGACAACGACAGTCTGCTGGGCGTTATGGCACGGCAAAACCAGGATGAGCGGTTTCTGTACGCGATGGTGGAGCGGTGCTTCCGGTATATGAATACACGGCAGGGGAATATGGCGCCGGCCGCAGGCGAACCCCAGCAGACGATGCGCAATGTGTTCCTGGCCGCCGGGGCGGGCGGCATCATCCAGTACTGGCTGCGCAGCGGGATGCAGACCGAACCCGGGCAGGTGGCCGCCGTGATTACCGCCTTGTGCGAGGGCGCCGCCCTGGCCGCCATGCCGCAATAAACCGTTTTGAACAAAATGCGCCCCGGCTATCCGGCTGCAGAAGCAATCGGACGGCCGGGGCGTTTGGTTGCTGCGGTCCGGGGGGTCAGGCTTTGGCGGCATAGCGCCCCAGGAACGCCAAACTCGGCTTGGGGGCGCGGGTCTGGCCGTGGGCGCGGTCTACGGCGATCAGACCGAACTGCATCGCAAAGCCCTTCTGCCACTCAAAGTTGTCCATCAGGCTCCAGTGGAAGTAGCCGCGTACCGGCAGGCCGTCGGCCACGCAGCGCTGCACGCCCGCAAGCGCCTGCTCGATGAAGGCGACGCGGCGGGTGTCGTCGGCGGTGGCAATGCCGTTCTCGGTGATATAAATATCGCCTGAATAGTCGGCGGCTACCTTCCGTACCACATGTTCCAGGCCTTCGGGATAGTATTCATACCCGGCCTGGGTGACTTCAGAGCCGTCGGGAACAGGAAGCAGCCCGTCCGGCCCGATCAGCGAGCGGGTATAGTTTTGCACGCCCAGGTAGTCATCCTCCTGAATATAAGGCAGATAGTGGCGGAACTCCTTGTCCCACTCGGCCTCAGCAACCGATTCCGCCCCGGGAAGAGGTTGGAAATCGTGCAGCGAAAGAGATAGTCCCACCTTGACCTGGGGGCAGACCTCCCGAATCGCCTGCCGGGCTGCCACATGGGCCCGGCAGAGGATCTCATCGCCGGCGGCCGTACAGGCAGACTGGAATACATGCACCGCCTGGGGATCTTCCAGGCCAAAGGCTCGGGCACCTTCTTGGTCGCTGAGCTTCTGCAGCTCCATAATTGCCTGCAGGTTCATGCCCATCTGCACCGAAGCTTCGGCGTCTTTGGCCGCACTGGCTTTTTGGGCCTGCAGCGCATAACGCTTCATGATATCGGCAATTTGCAGGCGGATGTTCAGTTCATTGATGGTACAGACGTATCGCACCTCATTTCCGAGACGTTCCATAACATAACGGCAATAGCGGGCAAAATCCTCGACAACGGTCTCGCTTTCCCAGCCGCCCTTGGCAATGAGCCATCGAGGGCTGGAAAAGTGCATCAGCACAATCATGGGTTCCAGGCCATATTGCTTGCAGCACCGAATGACGCGCCGGTAATGTTCGATCTCGGCATCGCTGAAATGTCCTTCCTCGGGCTCGATGCGGGCCCACTCCAGCGAGAAGCGATAGGCGTTGAACCCCGCTTCGGCCATCAGGCGGATATCCTGCTCATACAGATGGTAGTGATCCACCGCATCGCCGGAGCGATCAGCGTAAAGTGTATGGGGAATGTTTTCCAGAGCCCAGCAATCGTTGTTCAGGTTATTGCCTTCCACTTGGTGGGCGGCGGTGGTTGCGCCGATGAGAAAACCGGATGCAAATTGTTTCATGGTAGAGTCCTCCTAAATTTTCAATACAGCAGGCGGTCGGGGAAGTCCCGTTCTGTCTTACAGTATAGCGGATGGCGGCCCCAAAGCTCAATCAATTATTATACTTAAAAATCAAATATTTGTATTCTTATCAAAATGATTCAAATAATTGACCTTTTATACGAATATTTGTATTCTTCGCGCCGGGCTGCCGTGGTATGGTAAAGGCACCGAGGCGCGGGGCGCTGTGCCGCCCGAACTCTTTTGCGCCTTCCGGATCTGATTTGGGAGGAATCAACAATGGCATTTGGTAAGAAGAAACCCACCCAGAGCGAGATCGACGGCGTACAGTACCGCCGCGTTCCCACTTGGTGTATCGCGATCGCCGAGGTGCAGGGCGGCGCGGCGATGGCGTTCTATTCGCTGGTCGGCCTGATGAGCTACGTTGCCAGCGAGGGGTATGGTATCGCGCTGGCGGTGGCCGGTGTGATTTTGACCGCCACCCGCTGGTTTGACGGCATCATCGACCCGTTTCTGGCCGTCTGGATCGACAAGCTGCACACCCGCTTCGGCAAACTGCGCATCCTGATGCTGCTGGGCCTTACGATCCGCAGCGTCGCCATGCTGATGCTGTTTGTCTGGTTCTCGGGCAAGACCCAGAGCGTGGTGCTGTTTATCATCCTGTACATGGTCAACATTGTCGGCAATTCCATCTTTGACATCGCCGGCAACATGCTGCCGGCTGTCATGACCAACGACCCCCGCCAGCGCCCGACCGTTCAGGTCTGGGCGACCGTGTACAACTACGCGTTCCCGATGGCGCTGTCGCTGGTCTCCACCATGGTCATTCTGCCGATGTTCGGCAACCAGTACACCAAGGATATGCTGTCCCTGACCTGCATCATCTATGTGGCCGTAGCCTGGGTGCTGACGCTGATCGCCTGCATCGGCCTGACGCCGGTCGACAAGCCCGAAAACTTTGAGGGCATCACGGCCGGCGGCGACGACGTGGGCCTCAAGGATATGTTCCACTTCCTCGCGACCAACCGGCCGTTCCAGTTGTACACGCTGTCCGCTGTGGCCGACAAGCTGGCCCAGCAGGTCAACAGCCAGACCATCATCTCGACGATGATGTTCGGCATCCTGATCGGCAACATCCAGTTCGGCACCATCGTGTCCATGCTGTCGATGCTGCCCAGCATCGTGTTTGCGATCTTCGGCGCGCGGTACTGCGGCAAGCACGGCAACAAGGAGGCCACCGTCACCTGGACCTGGGTGTGCGTGGTGATCTCGGTGCTCGGCATCGTGTTCTGCGCCGCCATTGATATGAGCGCGATCCGCACCAACATGGTGCTGCTGTGCCTGTTCTTTGCGATTCTGCTGCTGAACAACGGCTCCAAAATGTGCATCACGACGGCCAACGGCGCGATGCGCGCCGACATTGTCGACTACGAGCTGGACGCCTCCGGCAAGTACATCCCCGGCATTGTCACGGCCACCTACAACTTCATCGACCAGGTGATCTCCTCCTTCGGCATCACCATCGCGACCTTCTGCGTGTCGCTGATCGGCTATGTCCACACGACGCCCCAGCCCACCGACGCGCCCACCCCGGCCATCAAGGCGATGACGCTGTTCCTCACCTTCGGCGTGCCCATCATCGGCTATGTGATCTCGCTGATCGCGATGCGGTTCTACAAGCTCACCAAGAAGGACATGGTGGACGTGCAGAAACGGATCGCCGCCAAGAAGCAGGCGCTGCAAAGCAAGTGACCCAAAAAAGGGAGGGGCGGCTCACGCCGTCCCTCCCTGTGGTGGTCATTGGTCCGCCTGGGCCCGCCAGGCCGTGGGCGTGCGGCCGGTGACCGCCTTAAAACACTGGATAAAGTAGCTGCGGGTGGTGAACCCCAGGCCGTCGGCGATCTGCTGCACGGTCAGCCGGGTGGACTGCAGCAGCACCTTGGCCCGCTCGATCTTGGCAAACTTGATGTAGTTGGTCAGGGAGTAGCCGGTCTCCCGCTTGAAGCGCCGGGTGATATAATAGTCATCGTACCCCAGCTGCGCGGCCAGGTCCGCCGCCTGGATCTTCTGTTCCAGGTGCAGGTCGATGTAGTCCACGCACTTCTGCACCATCGGGCTGTAGCGGGGGTTGGTGCGGCAGCGGTGCACCCGGTGGATGAAGTCGTCGTACATGGTGGGCGCCAGCCGGCGCAGCTCGTCCATCGTACGGGCGCTCTCGGCGCTCTGGATATAGGCGTCGCCCAGGGGGTAGGCCACCTCGGGGGAGAGCCCGCCCTCGATGGCCGCCCGGCAGACCAGGCTGGTGAACACCGTGATGCTGGTCTTGGTCTGGCGCAGCGGGTCCAGCCCCGATACCGGCACCCCGTTGCTGAGCAGGCTGGAATTGCTGAACGCCTGCTGGTAGTGCAGGTCGCCGTTGCGCACCATATCCAGCAGCGCCCGCTCCGATGCGTAGATCTGGTAGCGGTCGTGGCTGGCCGTGCCGTCGTCCCCCTGTTCCGGCAGGGGGACGGTGGTGCTGGGCAGCTGCAGGTCGCTGATGGCCAGCCGCCGCCCGGTAAGGCAGTAGTGCAGCATCAGCAGGTAGCGCCCCAGCAGCACGTTGGTCACGATGGGCAGGCGGGCCGCCGCCTGCATGAACTGCTCCTTCCAGGCCAGGCTCAGTTCCAGGCCCTGGTAGTTGCCGTAGCCCAGCTCGATCTGCCCCTGGGAAACGCTGGTGTAAAACACCGGCCCCAGCACCCAGCAGCGCTGCAAATCGCCGGTCTCGCTCTTCTCAAACGCAGCGCCCCACACCAGCCCCAGGCTGGTGCCCAGCATCACCGGGTCGTCCCCCCGGGCGGCGGCGGCCAGCATCTGCGCCTGGCAGCCGAAGGCCGAAAACGCCGTGTTCAGCACGGCCTCACCGGCGCAGTTGGACCCCAGCAGCGCGCCGTTGGCGTCGTAGGTCCAGGTGGGTAGCCGGTCGCACAGGTCGAACAGTTCCCGCAGCAGGCCGGCCTTGTCTTCGCGTGTCATCAAACCATCCCGTTCCTTTCCCGTTTTGTTTTCACGATCCTTTTCATTATACCGTATTTCGCCGCGCTTGGGTAGTCCGGCGCGCACGCAGCAAAGGAGAATACTATGCGTACCATCCAAACCATCAACGACAACTGGACCTTCATCAAGGCCGACCACCCCGCCGACGGCGAGGGCGTGGCGGTTACGCTGCCCCACACCTGGAACGCTGAGGACGGCCAGGATGGCGGCGACGACTACTACCGCGGCCAGTGCTGGTACCTGCGCGACCTGGACAAGCCCGAACTGCCCGAAGGCGGCCGGGCCTGGCTGGAGTTTGAGGGCGCCGCGATGAGCGCCGAAGTCTACCTCAACGGCGAAAAGCTGGCCGAACACGCGGGCGGGTATTCGACCTTCCGCGTGGACCTGACCGACCATCTGAAGGAGCACAACAAGCTGGCCGTCTCGGTCAGCAACGCGCGCAGCGACACGGTCTACCCGCAGCGCGCCGACTTCACCTTCTACGGCGGGTTGTACCGGGATGTGAACCTCATCCTCGTGCCTGCGGCCCACTTTGCGCTGGGCCACCACGGCGGCCCGGGGCTCAAGATCACCCCGGCCGTCGACCTCGCGGCGCACAGCGCCGCCGTCACCGCCGAAGCCTGGGTC
>DWVD01000096.1 GCA_019120395.1 Candidatus Gemmiger faecigallinarum | reverse complement strand
GGCGTCGCGGCGGCCGCGGTCGCAGGCGATGCGGAAGGACGCGACGTTTTTGCCCGTTGTGGTCTGGCGCAGCTGCGGGTCTGCCACCAGGCGACCCATGATTGCAACAACATTCAGCATAGTGTCTTACCTCTCTTACTCTTCCTCAGCGATGATGATGCTGCGAAGAACACCCTCGGTGATGTTGTAAACACGCTCCAGCTCAGCCGGGAAATCGGGGTTGCTGGTGAACTTGATCACCGTGTAGACGCCCTCGGTATTGTCCTCGATGGGATAGGCCAGGCGGCGCTTGCCCCAATCGTCGACAGAATCGATGGTGCCGTTCGCCTCGATCAGGGACTTGAACTTGCCGATCAGCGCGGCGGAAGCCTCCTCATCCAGGGTCGGGTTGGTAACCAACATGGTTTCGTACTTAGCCATTTCTGTACACCTCCTTTTGGACATAAGACCCCTTTGTGCAAGGGGCAAGGATCTCCGGGCCTGTACGCCCGGAGGGTCGTGCCTGTACGGCACAGCAATTTATTATAGCAAGCGGCCGCGGGATTGTCAAGGACTTCGGCGCGATTTGGCGCGCTTTTTGTCCGCTCTGCGCCGTGCCGCCGCCATAACAAAACCCCCGCCGGCATGCGGCAGGGGTTTGTGGCGGAAAGAAAGGGATTCGAACCCTTGAGGGCTTTAGGGGCCCTACACGATTTCCAGTCGTGCGCCTTAGACCAGCTCAGCCATCTTTCCATATCCGCAGCCAACCGACGGGCCGACTGCGTATGATATTATAGCAGGCCGTTTGCGCAGTGTCAAGCGTTTTTTCGGAAGAAAAGCGATTTTTTTATTTCCGGCGCGCCCGGGGCAAACCGTGCCGGCGGGGCGGCTTTTTCCCGCCCCGGGCGGAACGCGCCGCCGGTCATTCCGCCAGCGCCGTTACCGGCCAGCCCAGCAGGGCGGCGGCTTCCCGGTCATGGGTGACCAGCAGGGCGTCCCGCCCGGCTGCCAGGCGCACCGCCGCGGCGGCGGCCTGCCCCACCAGCACCTGGTCCATGCCGGTAAAAGGCTCGTCCAGCAAAAGCAGGTCGGCCCCGCGGCAGAGCAGCGCCCGCAGCAGGACGGCGCGGCGTTTCTGCCCGCCGGAAAGCTTGGCCGCCGGCGTTTTTAGGTCGGCGTCGGCAAAGCCCAGCGCCCGCAGCTCGGCTTCGGCTTCGGCGCGGGTCACGCCGCGGCCGGTCAGGCAGATGTTGTCCGCCGCGGTCAGCTGGGGGCAGAGCCGGTCTTCCTGGAACATGGCGGCGATCCTTTTCCCGGCCAGGCCCTCGATCCGACCCGCGTCGGGCGTCTCCAACCCCATCAGGATTCGCAGCAGCGTGGTCTTGCCCTGGCCGGAAGGGCCCATCAGCACGGTGGGGCCGTCGATGGTCAGGTCCACGCCGGCCAGCACCTGGCGGCCGGTCTCCCCTGCCCTGCCGGCAGGCGCATCCCCGCCGCCGAAGGTTTTACAAAGCCCCGTTACGCGGATCATGCGCTCACCTCCCCGCACAGGCGGTTTTGGGCCAGCCGCAGCAGGCGGGTGGCAACGGCCGACAGCGACGCCGACAGCACCACGATGACCAGCGTCCAGGCAAAGACGTCGGGCGTGGTCAGGGTGATCTTGGCCCGGTAGAGGGCGTTGCCGATGCTGTCGTCCGGAAGGCCGATGACCTCGGCCGAGACGCCGCTTTTCCAGCACATGCCCATGGCGGCCGCGCAGCTCTCGCAGAAGGAGGGAAAGACGCCCGGCAACCAGATATACCGCAGCCGCCGGGAAAGCGGCAGGCGGTAGACCTTTGCCATCTCCACCAGCTGGCGGTCGGTGTCGGCAATGCCCGCGGCCACCCCCGCATAGACCACCGGCAGCACATGGGTAAAGCTGACCACGATGGACAGGTTGTCGCTGCGCACCCACAGCAGTGCCAAAATGACAAAACTGGCCACCGGCATGGCGCGGATCAGCTGCATCAGGGGGGAAAACAGCACCTCCACCGCCTTCCAGCGGGCGCCGGCAGCCCCCAGCGCGGCGCCGCAGACCACCGCCAGCACAAACCCCGCCAAAATGCGCAGCGCGCTGAAGGCGATGCGGTGCCAGAACCCGGCGGTGGGCAGCAGCCGGGCCAGGGCTTCCAGCGTGCCCAGCGGCGTGGTCAGAAACAGCCCGCCGTGGCCCAGCCCCATGGCCGCCAGATGCCAGACGACCAGCCAAAACGCAATGGCGCCTGCCTTTTGCCAAAGCAGGCGCCTGCGTTTGCCGTTGTTATGCCGCAGCATCTTCGCTGGCGGCGACGCCGTAGTAGAAAGCGTCGTCCGGCATGGCGCCGCCCACGCTGGCGGGGTCGGCGTCATACAATACCTGGAAATAGTTGACCAGGTCGGCCTTCATCTCGTCGCCGGTCTCGAACACGATGTTGCACTCCGGCAGCGCCTGCTGGGCCAGGGCGGCTTTGGCCACGATGCCGTACTCCTCGCACAGGGCGGCGGTGCCTTCCAGGTCGGTGTTGGCGGCCTCCACGCTGGCGGCGTAATCGGCCAGGAACTGTTCAAAGGCGGCGGGATCGCGCTGGATGGCGTCGGTGCGGGCCACCAGCACGCCGGTGACCAGCTTGCTGCCGGCCACCGCCTCCCACTCGGTGTTCATGTCCAGCGCCACGCGCAGGCCCTCCACCTGGTTCAGCGCGCTGGTCACAAAGGGCTGGGGCAGCATGGCGATGGTCGCCTCGCCGGCCTGCACATGGGCCAGCGCCTCGGTGGCCTCGCTGGCCCACTGGATGTCCACGTCGGTATCCGGATCCAGGCCGTTCTGGGTCAGGACGTAGCGCAGCACGTACTCCGGCGTGGTGCCCTGGCCGGTGGTCCAGATGGTCTGGCCTTTCAGGTCGGCCACGCTCTGGATGGTGTCGCCGTTTTCCACCACGTACAGCACGCCCAGCGTGTTGATGCAGGCCACCTGCACCGCGCCCTCGGTGCGCTGGTAAAGGGTGGCGGCCAGGTTGGCCGGGATGGCGGCGGCGTCCAGTTCGCCCTTGACCAGCAGCGGCACGATCTCGTCGGCGGCGCCGTACATGGTAAAGTCGTATCGGCCGTCCCCCTCGCTGTCCGCGATCAGGTTGCACAGGCCCATGGTGGTGGGGCCTTTCAGCCCGGCGATGCGCAAAGCGGCGCCGGCGGTCTCCGGCGTTTCTTCGATCGGTTCGGGGGTCGCTTCCGGCTCGGCGGTGGCTTCGGCGGCCGGCTGAGAGCTTTCCTGCGCGGCGGACGAGCTGTCCGCGCCGCAGGCCGCCAGCGACAGGCCCAGCACCAGCGCGGTGACGCCGGCAAGCAGTCGTTTCAGGTACATGATGTTTTTCTCCTCTCCATCCCTGCCCATGCGGGCAGGCACAACACAGCGCGCACGGGCCCCTTCCGCAAAGAAAGAAGCGCCGTGCACGCCTGCCGCTTGATTTTATGTGTTTACTATACTATAATGGTTGCAGAATTTCCGTTGCCGGTGCAACATTAAGGAGGGTTTCCCCATGGATCTGCGTCCCTATTACGACACGCTGCGCAGGACTTCGCTGCTGCGGGGCATGCGCGACGACGAACTGGACAACATGATGCAGTGCTTCAACCCCCGGGTGCGGCGCTACCAGAAGGGAGAGTTCCTGCTGCTGGCCGGCTACGAAAACCACGAGGTGGGCATTGTGCTGGAGGGCAGCATCACCGCGGTGAAAAACACCCCCGACGGCGCCAGCGTGGCCATTACCCACATGGGGCCGGCGGGGCTGTTTGGGGACGTGCTGTCCGGCTCGACGCTGCGCAGTCCGGTCAGCGTCATGGCCGACAGCGCCTGCCTGGCCATGTACCTGCCCTACCGCAAGATCATTCACCCCTGCCCCAGCCTGCACGAGAGCCACTGCCAGCTGATGGAGAACCTGGTCACCACCATCAGCAACAAATATTTTGCGTTGGACCGCCGGGTGGAGCTTTTGATCTGCAAAAGCCTGCGGGCGCGCATCTGCATCTGGCTGCTGGACGAGGCCGAGCGGGCCGGCAGCAACACTTTTACGGTGGAACTGACCCGCGCCGGCCTGGCCGAGTACCTGAACTGCGACCGCAGCGCCCTGAGCCGGGAGCTGAGCCGGATGCAGCAGGAGGGCCTGATCGAGACGTACCGGGGCAGCTTTAAGATCCTGGACGTTGCCCGCCTGCGGGCGCAGTACCAGAAATAAGCGCCCCTGCCAGCCGCCGCGCCCGCCGGGTGCGCCATACCAGACAACGGAGGAACCGCCGTGAACGACCGCGAACACCCGATCCTGTACATCGTCATCCCCTGCTACAACGAGCAGGAGGTGCTGCCCATCACCGCGCCGATGTTTTTGCAGAAGCTCAGCGACCTGGCCGCCGCCGGAAAGATCAGCCCCGAAAGCCGGGTGCTGTTTGTGAACGACGGCTCCAAAGACAAGACCTGGCAGATCATCTGCCAGCTGGCCAAAAGCGACCCGCATTACATCGGCATCTGCCAGAGCCGCAACCGCGGCCACCAGAACGCCGTGCTGGCCGGCCTGATGGAGGCCAAAGATCGGTGCGACATCACCATCTCCATCGACTGCGACGGTCAGGACGACATCAACGCCATGGACGCCATGGTGGACGCCTACCGCGACGGCTGCGAGGTGGTCTACGGCGTGCGCAGCAGCCGCGCCACCGACACCTTTTTCAAGCGGTTCACCGCCGAGAGCTTTTACAGGCTGCTGAACGCCATGGGCGCCGAGGTGGTGTTCAACCACGCCGACTACCGGCTGCTGAGCGCCCGTGTGCTGAAAGAGTTCGCCAACTTTAAGGAAGTCAACCTGTTTTTGCGGGGCATGGTGCCGCTGGTGGGCTTCAAAAGCACCAGCGTCGCCTACGAGCGGCACGAGCGCATTGCCGGCGAGAGCCACTATCCCCTGTCCAAAATGCTGAGCCTGGCTTTTGACGGCATCACCAGCCTTTCGGTCAAGCCGATCCGTCTGATCACCGGGTTCGGCTGCGTGGTGGCGCTGGTCAGCTTTATCGGCGTGATCTGGGCCATCGTGCAGGCGTTTTTGGGGCACACGGTGTCCGGGTGGGCCAGCACTACCAGCATCATCTGTTTTGTATCCGGCGTGCAGCTGATCTGCCTGGGCGTGATCGGCGAGTACATCGGCAAAATTTACATGGAGACCAAGGCGCGCCCCCGCTACATCATCAGCGAGCGCACCTGGGAGACAGACAAGGACAAGGAGGGCAGCTGAATGGCGCGTCAGGTATGGAAAGGCTCCACCCTGCTGAACCCGGAGCCGCCGGTGCTGGTCAGCTGCGGCAGCCCGGACAAACCCAATCTGATCACGGTGGGCTGGTGCGGCACCATCTGCACCCAGCCGCCCATGGTCAGCATCAGCGTCCGGCCGGAGCGGTACAGCTACGGTCTGATCCGGGACAGCGGCGAGTTCGTCATCAACCTGCCCACCGAGAGCCTGACCCGCGCCGTGGACTGGTGCGGCGTCAAAAGCGGCCGCGATGCGGACAAGTTTGCCGCCATGCGCCTGACCGCCGCCCCCGCCGCCAAGGTGGGCACGGTGCTGCTGGAGCAAAGCCCGGTGAACCTGGAGTGCAAGGTCGCCCAGCGCATCCCGCTGGGCAGCCACGACCTGTTTTTGGCCCAGGTGGTGGCCGTGGACGTGGACGAAAGCCTGCTGGACGAGAATGGCAAGCTCTGCTTAAACCGCGCCAAACTGATCGTCTACTCTCACGGGGACTACCTGGCGCTGGGCCGCCGGCTGGGCAAGTTCGGTTACAGCGTGCGGAAAAAGCCGCGGCGGTGAGGCGCGCGGCGCCATAAGAAAATTCCTTGCCGCCAAATTCTGTTCCACCAAAAGCGGAGGAAGCGCCGAAAAAATCAAAATCAAAAAACAGGCCGATGGCGCAGCCAACGGCCTGTTTTGGTTAGATCTTGCGGCAAAGTTTCCTTGTGCGCTCCGCTGAAGGAGACCGGGTTTTGCGAGCCGGCCTCCTTTGTTTTTGCTGCCGCTTTCCCGCCGGGCGGTATCAGTTCCCGTCCTCCAGCTTGGCCACCGGCACGTTGGCGTACTCGTCCGGCGGGTCGGCGGGCAGGGCCTGCATGTACTCGTGCATGGCCTCGGCCACCTTTTTGCTGTATGCCACCGCTTCCACCACGGTGCGCGCGCCCTTGACCGCGTCGCCGGAGGCGAACACGCCGGGCATGGTGGTGCGGCCCACCTCGTCGGTGACAAACAGGCCGCGGGCGTTGGTCTCGATCTTCTTCTCGTTCTCGGCGATGGTCATGGTGGGCCCCTGGCTGATGGACACCACCACGCTGTCCGCCGGGTAAAGCATCTCGGTTCCGGGGCGTTCGGTCAAAGTGCCGTCCTCAGCCTCGTCCAGGTCGCGCAGGACGACGCCCTGGTCGGTGATCTCCACCGGCTTTTTGTTGTACAAAAATTCCACGCCTTCCAGCCTGGCGTAGCTGGCCTCGTAGTCGCTGGCGGCGATCTTTTTGGTGATGGAGACGCACAGCACATGGCGGGTTCCGTGGCGGATGGCGGTGCGCGCCACGTCCATGGCCGCGTTGCCCGCGCCGATGATGACCACATGGCTGCCCAGGTGGTAGACGTCGGGGTTTTGCAGGTAGTTGATGGCAAAATGCACGTTGCCCAGGCTTTCGCCCTTGATGTGCAGCGCGTTGGGGTTCCAGACGCCGGTGCCGATGAACACCGCCTTGTAGCCGTCGCGGAACAGGTCCTCCAGCGTGATGGCCTTGCCGATGTCGGTGTTGGGGCGCACCTTGATGCCTTTCAGCCGCAGGTGGCGGTACTCGAAGTCGTCCAGCACGCTTTTGGGCAGGCGGAACTCCGGGATGCCGTAGCGCAGCACGCCGCCGATCTTGTCGTGCGCCTCGAAAATGGTCACGTCATAGCCGTACCGGGCCAGAATGACCGCGATGGTCAGCCCCGCCGGGCCCGCGCCGATGATGGCGGTGCGCTTGCCGTTGGGCTTGGCCGGGCCTGCCACCATCTGGGAGGCGTAAGTGGAGGAAATGTAGTTTTCAATGACCGAGAAATGCACCGGCGCACCCTTGATGCCGCGGATGCAGTGGCCCTCGCACTGATTTTCGTGGTTGCAGACCAGGCTGCAGACGGTGGTCAGCGGGTTGTTCTCGAACAGCATGCGGCCTGCCTCGTTGAGCTTGTTGGCTTTCAGCAGGCGGATGACTTCCGGGATGTTGGTGTGGATCGGGCAGCCCTGTTGGCAGCGCGGGTTCTTGCAGCCCAGGCAGTGGTTGGCTTCGTCCATGACATGCAGCGCCATAGTTTTCCCCCTTGTCCTGTTCGCCGGTCAGTCCGGCAGTTTTTGCGCCGCTGTGCATCATTCGCGCACAGCGGCGCACGTTTTCTCCATATCGATACTATATTATCACGGGCTTGGCCGTAAATGCAAGCCCCGCCGGCATCGGGCGCTGCCGGCACAGGGCCGACAGGTCGGCAAAGGCGCTGTGCAGCTGCGCCACAGCTTCCGCCGGGGCGGAGCCGCGTGCCAGCTCTGCCAGCGAGGTCCCGGCCGGAATCTCCGCGTAACGCAGCGCCCCCAGCGCCTGTCGCCTGGCCCCCAGCACATGCAGGTAGGGCGGCGTTTGGGGCACAAGCCCCTCCGTGACCCCCAGCGCCGCATCCAGCACCAGCCGACGCAGCCGGGCATGGGGGTAGCGTCTGGTCTTGAGCAGGTCGTACAATTCCTGCACGGTGGCGGCTTTCTGCACCGCGGCGTGCAGGCGGTTTTCCAGCCCCTCGGACAGGCCGCGCACGGCGGCCAGCTGCCGCCGCCCCTGGCCCCGCAGCCGGGAAAGCACCGCCACCGAGAACTTGTCCGGGTCCAGCAGCTCGCCCCGGTCGGCGGAAGCCCGGTACAGCGCCGCCGCCTGTGCCGGCACAAATTCCAGCGCGGCGTCCAGCCCCCGCCCCCAGGCCAGTTCCCGCAGGTAGCTGGCCGAGGCCACCGGCCTCCCCTGGATGGCGCCGGTCTCGGCAGTGCCGTGGCCGGCGGCCAGGCGGGGCAGCGGCAAAAGCTGCAGGTGGCTGCCCTGCCGCAGGATGGCCTTGCAGTATTCCACCCCCAGGATATTGTTTGGGCTGGCCAGCAGCGCGCCCGTGCCGGGTTCCAGCTCTTCGGCCGCGGCGGCGCGGGCCGCCGCAAAGGTCGCGCCGCCCGCCAGATGCCGCTGCAGCCCCTCGGCCAGGGCGGGGCTGTCCACCAGGCGGGCGGCGCGCATCAGCAGGCCGGCGTCGGGGGTCTCGGCGCCAAAGGCCAGCGTGTCGCAGCCCAGCGCGGTCAGCAGCGCCACACCGGCGGCGGCAAAGCCCTCGGCGCCCAGGCAGGCGTAAGGGGCGGGCAATGCCGCGACCAGGTCCGCGCCGGCCTGCAGGGCCGCCTGCACCCGCACCGGTTCCGGCAGCAGCGGGAAGCCGCCCCGCTGCACGGCGGCCGCGCTCATACACACGGCGATGCGTCCCGCGCCCCGCGCCCGCAGCATCTGCAGCTGGGCGGCGTGCCCGTTGTGGAAGGGATCGTACTCGGCAATAATGCCCGCAAATTCCATAATTTTTTCCTCTTTTTCCCCCGCAAAGCAGGTCACCAGGCCAAAACTGTTTCTTGAAAAGTGTCCGGAACCATTATATAATAAAGTTGTGTAATACAAAAGTGGCAGTCCGCAATGGGTGGCATGTTTTGCAGCAGGCCTTTCCATTCCGCCGCCGGGCCGGCTGCCGCGATGGGCGCCCGGTGCAACCGCCAAGCAGAACAAGGAGGATTTCAAAAAGTATGAAAGTCCTGGTTATCAACTGTGGTTCTTCCAGCCTGAAGTACCAGCTGATCGAGATGGAAGGCGAAAAGGTGCTGTGCAAAGGCCTGTGCGAGCGCATCGGCATGGAAAGCAGCATGATCACCCACGAAGCCAACGGCGACAAGCGCACCACCCCCGCCATCTTCCCCACCCACACCGAGGCGTTCACCGAGCTGGTCAAGAAGATGACCACCGGCGATGGCAAAGTCATCGACAGCATCGACGAGATCGACGCCATCGGCCACCGCGTGGTCCACGGCGGCGAGAAGTTCAAGAAAAGTTGCCTGATCACCCCGGAGGTCATCTCGGCCATCCGCGACCTGAGCTCGCTGGCGCCGCTGCACAACCCCGCCGCCATCCTGGGCATCGAGGCCAGCTACAAAGTCTTTGGCGACAAGCCCAACATCGCCGTGTTCGACACCGCGTTCCACAGCACCATGCCCCCCAAGGCTTACATGTACGCCATCCCCTACGAATATTATGAGAAGTACGGCGTCCGCCGCTACGGCTTCCACGGCACCA
>DWVD01000095.1 GCA_019120395.1 Candidatus Gemmiger faecigallinarum | reverse complement strand
GCCGCGAGGTGATGGCCGCCGCGATCACCGTGGGGCTGTGCCGGTTGCCCACATCGTTCTGGATGATAAGTACCGGCCGCACGCCCCCCTGCTCCGACCCGACCACCGGGCTGAGATCGGCATAGAAAACTTCCCCTCTGTGTACCTCCATGGTGCCTGCCTCCCTGCTCAAACAAGTTTGTTGCTAATAGTATAAGCAGGAAGGCCGGGTTTCAATCACCGGTCGGGGAAGATTTTGTCCAGCGCGCCCAGCGTTTCGTCCCCGCGGCGGCAGAGGGCGGCAAACCATCGGCTGTCGCGGATGGGCCGCATCACAAGGCGTTCCCGCGCCAGGTCGATGGCGGTGCAGCCCAGGTAGACCGCCGCAATGACAAACAGCGCATACCCCGCCGAGCCTGCATGGTCGGCGGTGCGAAACAGCCCCGTCCACAGCAGGCCCATCACCGCGGGGGTCTGGTGAATGACATAGACCCCCAGCGTGGCCGACGCCAGCCGATTGACGGCCCCCACGCTGCCCAGCCGCAGCTTTTGGAAAGCGAAAAAGAAGGCCAGCGCGCACAGCAGGTTGGGCGCGGCGCCCAGGGCGGTGCGGTAGTATTCCAGGTACTGCATCACCTTGCCGCCCACGCCCAGCCACTGGGCCGCGCCCCGCCCGGCGGTCAGCGCCGCCACAAAGGCCAGCGCCAGCCAGGGCGCGGCGGGGGCCTGCATCAGCCGCGAAAGCCGGTTGTCCGGGTAAAAGCGCAGGTAGCCCACCAGCAGGTAGAGGAACACAAAGCTCCACAGCCAGTCGCCAAAGATGCCGTCCTCGGCAAACAGAGTGGGATAGCCCACCAGGAACACCCCCACCGCCGCCAGCAGCCCCCGCATGGCCGGGCGGGGCGCGGCCCGCAGCAGCAGGTTGAGCGCCGGGGACAGCAGCAACAGCAGGATATACTGGGCCACAAACCACAGCTGCTGGGTGCTGACCGGGAACATGGCCCAGCGCAGCGTGCCCAGGCCCACGCCGCTGCCGGGGATGAACCAGCACAGCAGCGTCAGCGGCACGGTATACAGCCAAAGGCTCAGCCACAGCCCCAGCGCCCGCCGGGTGCGGAAAGGCTGGCGGCAGAGGAACCACGCCCCCAGCACCACAAAAATATCGCACCCCAGCCGGCTGCCCGCCCCCAGCGCCGAGAAGAACAGCGCGTGGGGCAGCGTGTCGTACACGGCGGCGCCCGACTGCCCGGCGTAGTGGTCGGCGATGATGAACAGCATGCACAGGATGCGCAGCAGCTCCAGGCCGCTTTCCCGGCCCGGCTTTTGCACAGCGGCGGGGCGAGCCGCGGCGGAGGGCATGGCGGCGGGCGCGGGCATCACAGGTCACCTCCCTGGGATCCGGCGGGCGGGTCGGGCTGTTCCAGCACCGCAAAAGCGCAGGCCAGCCCGGCCTCGTGGGTCAGGGACAGGTGGGCCGTGACCCGGTTGGCCGCCGCCCAGGCCGCGGCGCGGCCTTCCAGCGCATAGCGGGGCGCGCCGGACGCTTCCCGCAATACGCCGATCTCGGCCAGGGCAAAACCGGCCAGGCCGGTGCCGCAGGCCTTGAGGAAGGCCTCCTTGGCGGCAAAGTTGGCGGCGGCCGTCTGGGCGCGGGCGGCCCCCTTGCGCGTTTCGAGCAGAGCAAGCTCCCCGCCGGAAAACACATGCGCGGCAAAGCCGGCGTGCGTCAGGCTTTTTTCCATGCGCGCGACCTCGCACAGATCGGTTCCAATGCCTAAGATCATGGGCTTTTCCCCTTTGTGTTGCCGGGCGGACGGCATGCCGGCAGTTTGCGCAGCGCCGCCCGCACAGGCAGATTTGTAAAGGTATTGTACCACGCGGCGGCCGGAAAAGATAGCTTCCGGGCGAAATTTGCGGGATATGGCGGCGCCGCGCCCGGGCAGCGGCGGCGCGCAGGATATTGTGAAAACACTTTTCACAATTTAATGGAAAAGGCATCCCAAAATCGCCCCAGATTTTTCACAAATCACACCTATACTTGCTTTAGCCTGGCAGTGTGGGGGCGTGTTTGTGCCGCCCCGCTGCCAACCAGAAAAGGAGAGTGTGAGCGTTGATCGAAGTCAGTCACCTGACCAAGCGATACGGCAGCCACTGTGCTGTGGACGACATCAGTTTCACAGTCAGCGGCGGCGGTATCTACGGCCTGCTGGGGCCAAACGGCGCCGGCAAGTCAACGACCATGAACGTCATGACCGGGTACCTGTCCCCTTCCAGCGGCACCGTGCGTATCGACGGACACGACATCGTGGAGGAGCCGCGGGAGGCAAAGGCCTGCATCGGCTACCTGCCCGAGCAGCCGCCGCTGTACACCGACATGACCGTGCGGGAGTACCTGCATTTTGTGGCCGAGCTGAAAGGCGTGCGCAGCAAGGCCGACCGGGCCGGGCAGATCGACCGCGCCATGGGCCGCACCGGCCTGGACGGCGTGATGGACCGGCTGATCCGCAACCTGTCCAAGGGATACCGGCAGCGCGTCGGCATTGCCGCCACGCTGCTGGGAGACCCAAAGGTCATCATCCTGGACGAACCCACCATCGGCCTGGACCCGGCGCAGATGATCGAGATCCGCAGCCTGATCCACGACCTGGGTCAGACGCATACCGTGATCCTGTCCAGCCATATCCTGAGCGAGGTGCAGGCTGTCTGCGACCAGGTGCTGATCATCGCCCACGGCAAGCTAATCGCCCAGGGCACGCCGGAACAGCTGGCCGGCAAGCTGGCCGCCCGCGGCGTGATCTCGGCGACCGCCCTGGGTAGCCGCGACGCCGTGCTGGCTGCCGCCGGCGCTGTGCCCGGCCTGACCGGCCTGCAGGTCACCGCCGAAAAGGGCGGCGAGGTCAGCTTTACCGCCGCCAGCGCGGGCGGCGCCGATCTGCGCGCCGAGCTTTCCCGCGCGCTGGCCGAAGCCGGCTGCCCTGTCACCAGCCTGACCAGCCAGACGATCAGCCTGGAGGACGTGTTCCTGCAGCTGACGGAATCCCCCGCCGAGCCACTGCCCGGCGACGCGTCCGCCGCCCCTGCCCCGGACGTTTCCGACACGCCCGCGGCGGATTCGCCGGATCCCGCCCCCGCCGAAGAACTCCCCGCCGAAGCCGGGACGGCGGATACCGCCCCGGACGGCGAACCCGAGGAAAAGGAGGCCGGAGAAGAATGAAAGCCATCCTGAAACGCGAGACACGCAGCTATTTCACCAGCGTGGTGGGGTATGTCATTATTGCCGCGATCTTTGCCTTTATCGCCCTGTACTACGCGGCCAACAACCTGATCTACGGGTCGCCGGACTTTGCCTCCATCCTGTATTCCAGCATCATGGTGCTGCTGTTTGTGCTGCCGGCGCTTTCCATGCGCAGCTTTGCCGACGAGCGCCGCAACAAGACCGACCAGCTGCTGCTGACCAGCCCGGTCAGCATTCCCGCCATCGTGCTGGGCAAGTACCTTGCCCAGCTGGTGGTCTTTGCCGTGCCGGTGGCCGCAGCCTGCCTGCTGCCGCTGACCATGAGCCTGTTCGGCCAGGTCTCTTTCCTCAGCGCCTACTCGGCCCTGTTCGCCTATTTTCTGGCGGGCGCGGCCTGCATCGCCATCGGCACCTGCATCTCGGCCCTGACCGAAAACCAGATCATCTCCTACCTGGCCACCTTTGCCGTTTTGCTTGTCAGTTTTCTGATGAACAGCATCCAGACGCTGTTCACCACCGGCAACACCATGGCCTTTATCGTGTTCTGCGTCCTGCTGGTGATCGTGTCGGTCCTGGTCGGCCTGCTGTGCAAAAACGCCGCGGTGGGCAGCGCCGTCTTTTGCGTGGGCGCCGTTGCGCTGATCCTGCTGTTCCAGCTGCGGCCGACCTGGCTGCTGGTGGCTTTCAACAGCGTGCTGGACGCATTGGCCCTGTTCGACCCTTTCCTTGATTTCGTCGGCGGGATGTTCTCGCTGCCCGGGGTGGTGTATTATCTTTCCGTGATCGCGCTGTTCCTGTTTTTGACCGGGCAGGCGCTGGAACGCCGCCGCTGGAGCTGACGAAAAGGAGGGAAACCAAGCATGAAATTTTCAAGAAAAAAGCCTGACGCGCCGCAGCCCACCCAGGCGCAGCGCGCCGGCAGCGCCCGTGTGCTGAAAAACGGCGCTTACGCCGCAATTTTGACGGCGGTCGTGCTGGTCCTGGTCATCCTGGTCAACCTGGTGATCCGCGCGCTGCCCACCAAATACACCGAGTACGATATTTCCACCACCGGCCTGTTCACCCTGAGCGATACCACCATTGGCATGCTGCACGCGCTGGACCGGGACGTCACCGCCTATTATCTGGGCGAGACCGGCAACGAGGACACCAACATCACCCGCATCCTGGACCGCTACGCCGGTGAGAGCAGCCACTTTACCTGGGAGCAGCGGGACCCGGTGCTGTACCCCGCCTTTGCCCAGCAGTATAATGCGGGCAGCGCCACCACCGGCAGCGTGATCCTTGTCAGCGGCGACAATTCCGCCGTTGTTGACTACTACGACATGTACGAGGTGGACTACTCCAGCTATTACACGACCGGGTCCATCGAGTACAGCTTTCTGGCTGAATCGGCGCTGTCCAGCGGCATCTCCCGCGTGACCAGCGGCAGCGCCTACGTATTGTACCAAATGAGCGGCCACGGCGAAACGGAGCTGGGCGCCGACTTTACCGACACGCTGGAAAACGCCAACGTGACGGTGCAAAGCCTGAACCTGCTTTCCGCCGGCGCCATTCCCGAGGATGCCGCCGCCATCCTGATCAACGCGCCCCAGGTGGATTACACCTCCGATTCCATCGAGCTGCTGCGCAGCTACCTGGACGGCGGCGGCGCGCTGCTGGTGACCACCAGCCTGACTTACGACACGCCGAACCTGGACGCCCTGCTGGCCGAATACGGCCTGACCCGCCAAAGCGGCCTGCTGGTGGAGACCGACGCAAACTACTATGCCGGCAACTTTGCCCCCACCTACCTGCTGCCCTCGCTGGCCGCAAACGACATCACTTCCGGCGTGACCAGCGGGATGATGGTCTTTGCCCCCATCTCCCAGGGGATCCTGATCGACGCCGAGAACGAGGACATGACCTACACCACCCTGCTCAGCACCAGCGCGTCGGCCTACGCCATGCAGGACTACGCCAACGCCACCGCCGTCGCCCCCGGCGAGAACGACCCCACCGGCAGTTTTTCCATTGCGGTCGCGGCCGAGGATTCTGCAACCGGCGCGCGGATCGTCTGGATCGGCTGCCCCAACCTGTTCCTCTCCGAGATCGACCAGATGGTATCGGGCGGCAACTCGCAGTTTTTGGGCAGCGTCGTCAACTGGATCAACGGAGAGGAAAACGCCGTTGTGATCGACGGCAAGAGCATGTCGGCCCAGTATCTGAACGTCCCCGGCCCTGCGGTGATCGGGTTCGGTCTGCTGTTCGTCATTGTGCTGCCTATCGCCTGCATCGTGGTGGGCGTTGTGATCTTTATTCTGCGCCGCCGCCGCTGAGCGCCGCGCAAGGAGGCTTTGCATGAACCGGAAAAAACTTCTTCCCCTGGGGATCCTGGCCGGCGCCGCCGCGGTTCTGGCGGTCCTGCTTCTGGCGCTGAACCTGCTGAACGCAGAGGAGGACCAGGACGAGGGCATCCCGCTGTTTTCCATTGCCTCGGAGGACGTGACGGCGCTGTCTTATCAGTATAACGAGCTGGACGTCTCGCTGAGCCAAAACGACGACGGCAGCTGGACGCTGGCCAGCGACACGCTGCTGCCCATCGACACCGACACGGTCAATCAGGTGCTGGACGGCCTGACCGGCATGACCGCGCTGCGGTCGCTGGCCGACGGGGAGGGCGACGTGGACGCCATGGGCTTTGACAGCCCCACCATGACGTTCGCCTTCACCGCCGCCGGGACCGACTACACGCTGACGGTGGGCGCCTCCAACAGCATGACCGACAGCTATTACGTCCGCCTGGATGACGGCAGCCTGTACACGGTGGCTGCCTCGGCCTTTTCCACGCTCTGCCGGACCGAAAGCGAGCTGTATGAGCCGCAGGACATCACCGACATCGAATCGACCGAAGTCGCCGCGATGACGCTGGACACCGGCGCCGAAACGCTGCATTTCACCCGGGACGAGAGCGGCAGCTGGACGCTGGACGACGACCCCGGCTACGAGCTTGACCAGGACGTGGTCAGCCGTATGTCCAGCACCATCTGCTCGCTGACCACCGACTGGAGCATCACCGCTCCCGAGGACGACGCCCGGTACGGTCTGGATACCCCCAACGCCGTTGTGACGCTGACCGCCACCGACGGCCGCACCGTGCGCTGCGTGTTCGGCGCGACGGACCCCGACGACCAAGATGTGGCCTACCTGCGCGCCTCCAACGACGAAAGCGTGGTGTACGAGATCCCTGCCAACCATCTGGTGGCCTTTGCCTACACCCGGGACACGCTGAAAGCCGCCACCCCGGAAAGCGCCACCGCCGAGGACGCCGCCGATTGACAGCGTTGCGGACAGCTCCGCCCGCCGCGGCCTGCGCAGCCCCCCTCCCCGGCTTTGCCGCCAAAGCAAAAGAGCCGCCCCCGCAGCCAAACGTGCTGCGGGGGCGGCTCTTTGTTATTTCATGCTGTGGCCTGGCACAGGCATTGGATCAGTATTTCAGGTAATCCAGGCTGTCCTTGTACTCGGTATCCAGCGCAGACTTCTTGGGAGCTTGGGCTTTGTACTTGGCCAGCATGGCCGCGCTCCTGGCCGGGTCGGCCAGCGTGCCGGCGCCGGCGATGCAGCCGCCCGGGCAGGCCATGCCTTCCAGCAGATAACCGTTGTACTTGCCGGCTTTGGCCATCATCATCATCTTGCGGCAGTCTGCCAGGCCCTGGGCCGAAGCCACCTTGACCTCGCGGTCGGGGTCCAGCTTGTGGATGGCGTTGACCACCGCCTGGGCCACGCCGCCGGACACCGCAAAGCCGCGGCCGTCGGCGCTGGCGTCGTCAAAGGAATCCGCGGGATCGTCCGGCAGGCTGGCAAAGTCGACTTCCTTGGCCTCGAACATGCCCATCAGCTCCTCAAAGGTCAGGACGAAGTCCACCTCGCTGCGGACGCTGCGGCGGCTGGCCTCCAGCTTTTTGGCGGCGCAGGGACCGACAAAGCAGATGCGCACATCCTTGTCCGACCGCTTGATCAGCCGAGCCGTCAGGACCATGGGGGTCATGGTCATGCTGATGCAGTCGGCGTACTCGGGGAACAGTTTCTTGGCCATAACGCTCCAGGCCGGGCAGCAGGAAGTGCCCATGAAGGGATGCTTTTCGGGGACTTCCTTCATAAAGTCCTTGGCCTCGTCGATGGTGCACAGGTCGGCGCCCACCGCGACCTCGGCCACGCCGGCAAAGCCCAGCTGCTGCATAGCGACGCGCAGCTTGGCGGGGGTCAGACCGGGGAACTGATTGACGAAAGCGGGGGCGACAATGGCGATCACGCGGTCGCCGCGCTTGATGGATTTGATCAGCTGGAAGATCTGACCCTTGTCCACAATGGCGCCGAAGGGGCAGTTGACCAAGCACATGCCGCAGGAGACGCACTTGTTATAGTCGATGTCGGCACGGCCGTATTTGTCGGAGCGGATGGCGTCCATGCCGCAGGCCTTGGCGCAGGGGCGCTCCACCTTGATGATGGCATTGTAGGGGCAGGCGCTGACGCAGCGGCCGCACTTGACGCACAGGCTCTGGTCGATATGGCTCTTGCCGTTACGGAAGCTGATGGCCTTTTTGGGGCAGACTTCCTGGCAGGGATGGGCCAGGCAGCCCTGGCACATCTCGGTGACCTTGATGACTTTTTCAGGGCATTCGTTGCAGGCAAACTTGATAACGTTGATCAGCGGCGGCTCGTAATACTTGTCCGCGATAACGCTGTCTTCCAGGCCCTCGCTGGCCGAAACGCTCTCGTCAATGGGACGCAGCGACAGGCCCATGGCCAGGCGGATACGCTCCGAGACGATGGCCCTCTCCAGGAAGATGCTGCTGCGCAGCGACCGCTCCTCGCCGGGGATGATCTCGTAGGGCAGTTCCCGCATCAGATAATTCAAATCCCCGATGTCCTCGACCTCGTAGGCCATCCGGGCGACTTCGGTAAACACCTTGCGGCGGATGTCCGTAACAGTGGTGTAAATACCTCTCATTTTGACAGCTCCTTACAGCATTGTTTTTGGGATCCACTCGCCTGCCGTGCCCTTGCCTCTCAACGGCGGTAACCCCCGCCGGGCCGCAGCGCAGTCCCTGTTAAAATATTACCAAAATACCGCCCCATTTACAAGGGGCTGACGCCAGAAATTTGCAAATTTGCGTAAACTCTGCCCCGGCAGGAGCTTCGCCCCGCAAAAAACGCCATGGCGGCAGGCAGACGGGATAAATTTTCCAAACCGCCTCATTGCATTCCGCCCGCCAACCTGTTACGCTGGTACCAACAAAAAAGGAGGCGTCCACTATGGCAAACGAGGAAAAGAAGGACTTTAACGCGATGCTTGCCCAGGACAACGGCATGCCAAAAGTTCAAATCGTCACCGACCCGGCCGTCATCCGCAAATACGGCGGCAGCCGCATGTATTTTGCCCCGCCGCGGGATTACGACCGCGCCATGCGGCAGGTGCCGCCGGGGCGCGTCACCACGGTGGGCGCGCTGCGCGAGGCCTTTGCCAAAGCGAACGGCGCGGATTTCACCGACCCCATCACCGCCGGCATTTTTGTGTCCATTGCCGCCTGGGCCAGCTTCCAGCGCACCGGCGACGAGACGCCCTACTGGCGCACGCTGAAAGCCGGCGGCGAGCTGAACCCCAAATATCCCGGCGGCGTGGACGCACAGCGCGCCCGCCTGGAAGCCGAAGGCCACACCATCCTGGCCCGCGGCCGCAAGAACATCCGGTATTATGTAAAAGATTACGAGAACGCCCTGTTTGTGCCGCAGGTGTGAAGGAGCGGGCCGACGCGGGGCCGGCGGCGGCCCCCTTGGGCGGCCGCCTTCAAGAAAGCCTCCCCTGTAAGGGGAGGTGTCGCCGAAGGTGACGGAGGGGTGCATTGCCGCGTTGCCTTTCCCGGTATCTTTCCGGGCTGCGCCAAGCCTGCGCAGGGGCCGATGATTTTCATCGGCCCGGAGAAGGCGGCGGCTGCCGGGAAGCTCGCGGGACGATGCTCGCATCGTCCCCTACGCATGCGAGGCCCTGCCGGGTTTTGGGGGTTATCCCGGCCGCCGGGCGGCGATGCCCCCCTCAGTCGGCTGACGCCGACAGCTCCCCTTGCAGGGGCGCCTTTGGGAAACTGCCGCAAACAAGCCTCCCCTGTAAGGGGAGGTGTCACCGAAGGTGACGGAGGGGTGCGGCGCCCTTGCCGGGGCTTTACGCCTGCGGGATGTTTGCGCTGCGCGCCGGCAAGCGCGCCCCCTGCAATTCCTAATTTTTCATTCCTCATTGCACCAAAACTTCCCCAGCGACCGGCGCAGGGCGTCCAGCGTGTACACCGAGGTCAGGCGGTCCCAGTG
>DWVD01000094.1 GCA_019120395.1 Candidatus Gemmiger faecigallinarum | reverse complement strand
GTCATCCGCGGCACCCCCATGATGGTGCAGCTGCTCATCATGAGCATGGTCATCTTCGCCTCCAGCCGCAACTACACGATGGTGGGCGCGCTGACGCTGGGCATCAACTCCGGCGCCTATGTGTCCGAGATCATCCGCGGCGGCCTGATGGCGGTGGACCCCGGCCAGATGGAAGCCGGCCGCAGCCTGGGCCTTGACTACCTGACCACGATGGTCCGCATTGTGATCCCCCAGGCCATCCGGTCCATCCTGCCCAGCCTGGGCAACGAGTTCATCATCCTGCTCAAGGACACCTCGCTCATCACCACCATCGGCGGCAAGGAGCTGCTGTACGCGGCCCAGGGCGTCATGAACCGCACCTACGAGGCCATGTTCCCGCTGCTGGGCACCGCGGCCATCTACCTGGTGCTGGTCATGATCTTTACCTGGCTGCTGGGCAAACTGGAAAGGAGGCTGAGGCAGAGTGATCGTCGCTGAAAATCTGCAGAAAAGCTACGAGGGCCTGGACGTTCTGCGGGGCGTCAGCCTGACCGTCAACAAGGGCGACGTGGTCTGCCTGGTCGGGCCTTCCGGCTGCGGAAAGTCCACCTTCCTGCGCTGCCTGACCCGGCTGGAGGAGCCCACCGGCGGCAAGGTCTACCTGGACGGCGTCGAGGTCACCGAGAAGGACATCGACAAGACCCGCGCCAAGATGGGCATGGTGTTCCAGCACTTTAACCTGTTCCCGCATCTGACGGTCAAGCGCAACATCACGCTGGCGCCCACCCGCCTGCACCGCATGACCAAGGACCAGGCCGACAAGCGCGCCATGGAGCTGCTGGAGCGCATCGGTCTGGCGGACAAGGCGGACGCCTACCCCAGTTCGCTGTCCGGCGGGCAGAAGCTGCGCATCGCCATCGCCCGCGCCCTGGCCATGGACCCGGAAGTGCTGCTGTTTGACGAGCCTACCTCCGCCCTGGACCCTGAGATGGTGGGCGAGGTGCTGGAACTGATGAAGGAGCTGGCCCGCGGCGGCATGACCATGGTGGTGGTCACCCACGAGATGGGCTTTGCCCGCGAGGTGGCCAGCCGCGTCATCTTTATCGACGAGGGCGTCATCAAGGTGGACAAGCCCCCGCAGGAGTTCTTTGCCAACCCGGAGAACGAGCGCCTGAAGGCCTTTTTGTCCAAGGTGCTGTAAACTGCCGGATGCACCGCTCCCCCGCCGCGGCGGCCGCCTGCCCCTGTCCGGGGGATCCTGCAAGGCGGCAGGACTGCGCGCGCCAGAAAACAACATATCGCTGCGTCAGGCGCGGCCCTCACGGTTTGACATGGGGGCCGCGCCTTTTGTCGCCTTGATTTGGACAGTTTGCGGTGGTTTGCGCTGGGGAAAAAGATGAATTCTGTGTAAAAATGCAAAAAAACATCTGGAACTTGCCCGGACGGGATGCTATAATAAATTGAAATAAAGTGCAGAAAAAAAGAACGGTTTCTCCGGTGCACCCGCGGCCAAGCCGCAAAAACGGCGCGCGACCGGCAGCGTTTGACAAAAAAATATGAACATTTTCTCCATAAATGTACAATCTTCGTGGGGAAATGTGCTATAATAAATCAGGCGGTCCCACCCGGCGCGGCGGGGCCGCCCGAAACCCTGACCCCCTGGAACCGAATGGGAGAGGCAGCATGAGCATCAACACCAAGGCCCTGGTGCTGGGCGGCGGAGGCGCCAAGGGCAGCTATCAGATCGGGGTGTTCCGCGGCCTGCGCGAGGTCGGCTGGCAGCCCGGCATCGTCACCGGCACCAGCGTCGGAAGTCTGAACGGCGCGTTTCTGGTCATGGACCGGCTGGAAGAGGGCGAGCGGCTGTGGTGCACGCTGGACATCCACGGCGTGCTGGAGACGCCCAAGGGCAAAACGCCCGAGGAGCTGCGCGGTTTCCTTTTGCAGGTGCTGCGCAGCGGCGGGCTGAACATCGACCCGCTGGGCGTCACCATTGAGGACGCCCTGGACGAGGACCGGATGCGCGCGTCGTCCATCCGCTACGGCCTGGTCATGACCGAAATGAACACGCTGAAAAGCCACCAGTATACGCTGGAAGAGATCCCCCGCGGCAGGCTGAAAGAATACATGATGGCGTCCAGCGCCTGCTTCCCGGCGCTGCGGCCGCAGGAGATCGACGGCGTGCGCTATATCGACGGCGGCTGGAGCGACAACATCCCCATGGCGCTGGCGGCGCGCATGGGCGCCAGCGAGCTGCTGGCGGTGGACATCGACGGCGTGGGCGTCAACCGCCCCAACACTACCGGGCTGCCCGGCCGCACGCTGCGCAGCCACTGGGACCTGGGCCCGCTGTTTGACTTTGACGGCGAGCGGGCGGCCCGCAACATACGGCTGGGCTACCTGGACACGCTGCGGCTGTTTGGCCGGGTGGGCGGCACCGCCTATGCCATCCTGCCCGCCGACGACGGGTTTGCCGCCGATTTTGCCGCGACCTACCGCGCCGCTCTGGCGGACGCCGCCGGCCGCGCGCCCACCCTCTGGCTGACCGAGAGCATGGCCCGCCAGGTGGGCGGTTATCCGCCCGTGTACGAGAAAGACCCGGCCGCCCCCACCGCCGCCGGCATCGCCCCGCTGGAGCTGGCCGCCGAGCGGATGCGGGTACCGCCGGAGTCCCCCATGACGGCAAAAATGCTGGCGCTGACCTTTTTGGGCAGCTTTGACCGGGACCCGGCGGAAAAGTTCCCCATCCTGCTGGGCATGCAGGAGGGTAGCGTGGTGGGGGAGGCCGCCCTGGCCGCCGCCCAGCCGGAGGAGTTTGTCACCGCGCTGGTGGCGCACACGCTGGCCAACATGGGCACCGAGACCTTCTGGTAAGCGGCGCCGTTTTTGCACGAACAGGATCAAAAGCAAAGGAGGGACCCGAATGTCTGTTCTGAAAGGGACCCGGGCATCATCCGGCGTGGCCGTCGGGCCTGTCGTCCGTCTGGACCGGGGCATCGTCGGCCTGCACCGCATCGTCAGCGACCCTTTCCGGGAGCGCGCGCTGTACGAGGCGGCCATCGTCCTGGCCAAAGATGAGCTGCGCCGCCTGCAGCAGCATTCGCAGGGGGCGGACGCGGACATCCTGATGTTCCAGATCGCTTTGCTGGAGGATGAATCTTTTACCAACGAGATCGGCGATTACATAGCCGCCGGCGCCGGCAGCGCCGCCGCGGTGGAGCGGGCCGAGCAGATCTTTGCCGCGCGGCTGAACAACGTGGACAACGACTATATCCGCCAGCGCAGCGTGGATGTGCGGGACGCCTGCCGCCGCGTGGTGGATATTCTGGACGGCCGCCCGCGTCAGAAACTGAACCTGACCAGCCCCAGCATCCTGGCGGCGGACCTGTTTTTCCCAAGCGATATTTTTGCCATTGACCGCAGCATGATCCTGGGCCTGGCCGCCGACGGCGACAGCGATACCAGCCACGCCGCCATCATGGCCAGGACCATGGGCATCCCGGCGGTGTTCGGGCTGGGCAAAGGCGCGACCGCCGCGCTGGAAGGGCACGAGGTGCTTTTGGATGGGCTGTCCGGCACTGTGACGCCGGACCCGGATCCGGACGACGTCGTCGCCGCCAACCACAAACTGGCGCTGCACGAGCGCAAAAGCCGCAAGCAGCATGCTCTGGCCGGGCAGCCCTGCGTTACCCGGGACGGCACGGCGGTGGCGCTGTATGCCAGCGCCTCCAGCCCCGAGGACATCGAAAACGCCATGCATGCCGGCGCCGACGCCATCGGCCTGGTGCGCACCGAGCAGCTGCTTTTGGACCATGCCACCGAGCAGCAGCAGTATTTCCGCTATATCAGCTGCCTGGCGGCCGCGGCGGGCAGATCCGTCACGGTGCGCACCGGCGACGTGGGCGCCGACGACGCGGCGCCCTGGGTGGAGGACGTGCGCCGGGCGGCGGACAGCCGGCGTCTGCTGCGCACCCAGCTGACGGCGCTTTTGCGGGCGGGCACCCGCGGCGACCTGCGGGTGGTGCTGCCCATGATCACCTGCCCCGAAGAATGGGACGACGTGATGCAGGAGGTGGAGCGCTGCAAAGAGCGCCTGGACCGCCGCGGCGTCGAGTATGACCGGGACCTGCCCTTCGGCTGCCTGGTCGAGATCCCCGGCGCGGCGCTGCTGGCCGACCAGATCATCGCCCACGGGGCAAAGTTCCTGGCCATTGACATCGACGACCTGACCCACTATACGGTGGCGGCCGGCACCAGGGACGACGCCAAGCGCTACGAGCGCGCCGACGCCCCCGCCGTGCGCAGGCTGGTCAACATGGTCTGCCGGATGGCGGCCGACCGGGGCGTGCCGGTGTACATGTGCGGCGTGATGGCCAACGCCCTGCCCGCGATGGAAAGCTACCTGCGGGACGGCATCCGGACTTTCTGCCTGGAATCGGCCATACTGAACGACCTGAAAGCCCGGTTTGTGGGGCTGGACCTGCGGCAGCAGCCGGAGACCGGCGACGTACAGCAGAAAAAGATCAGCTGACCCCGCAGGCCCGGCGGCCGAAAAAAATAAACAAAAAGTGTTGACAAATCCCCCTGGATGTGCTTATAATGACTTTAAACCAATGAAGCGAAAGTAAAACTGCAGGCGCACGCAAAGAGAGCCCCCGTTGCTGAGAGCGGGGCCGGAAGCGGGGCAGACAAATGGTTCGCCGAGGGCACAGGGAAAGGCCGAAAGCCGAGTATCTGCTGACGGAAGCCTCCGTTACAGGGCAGGGGAATGCTGGTTCCCCGCAAAGGGGCTGCGCCAAAACGCAGCAAGCAAGGTGGCACCGCAGGTCGCTGGATCTTATCCAAGATTTTGTCCTGTCCTTGCACAACACCCGTCCGGGGTTGTGCGGGGGCAGTTTTTTTGTACCCGCGCCCCGGCCCTGTTGGACCCGAAAGGAGCACACCCATGAAACCAAACAAAAATCTCCCCGGCCGGCGATGGCGGACGGCAGCCCGGTTTTGATCCCCGCCGTACCGTGAGCCATCCCCAAACAAACGCCAAGAAAAGGAGAATTCCCATGAAAAAACTGCTTGCTGTTCTGACCGCTTCCGCCCTTGCCCTGTCCCTGGCCGCCTGCTCCGGCGCAGATTCCTCCGGCAGCTCCGCCGCCGCGTCCGGGTCCGCCAGCCAGTCGGAGGCCGCCTCGGATCCAGCCTCCGTCGAGGGCGCGTCCTACCGCATCGCCATCGTCCAGCAGATGGACCATTCCAGCCTGGACGAGATCCGCGCCGCCATTGAGGCCGAGCTGGACGCCCGTGCCGCCGCCGACGGCATCACCATTGAATACCAGGAGTTCAACGGCCAGAACGACGCCACCATGCTCAACCAGATCGGCACCCAGGTGGTCTCGGACGGCTACGACGCCATCATCCCCATCGCCTCGCTGGCGGCCCAGTGCATGGTCACCGCCGCCGACGGAGACATCCCCGTCGTCTACGCCGCCATCTCGGACCCGGCGACCGCCGGCCTTACCGACCTGCCCAACGTCACCGGCACCTCCGACGCTTTGAACACCGCCTTTATCATGGACATGATGTTCGCCATTGACCCGGACATCCAGACCGTCGGCCTGCTCTACTCCAACTCCGAGCCCAACTCCGAGACCCCCATCGCCGATGCCAAAGCCTACCTGGAGGAGAAGGGCATCGCCTACGTGGAAGCCACCGGCAACACCACCGACGAGGTGCTGACCGCCGTTTCCACCCTGACCGACCGGGTGGACGCCGTCTTTACCCCCACCGATAACGTCATCATGGGCGCGGCCGGCGCAGTGGCCGAAACGCTGACCGACGCGGGCATCCCCTTCTACGCCGGCGCCGATTCCTTCGTCACCTCCGGCGCGTTTGCCACCTGCGGCGTCAACTACACCGACCTGGGCAGCTACACCGCCGATATGGCCGTGGACGCCCTGCTCGGCGGCGAAGTCCCCGCCGACTACCATGTGATGGACGGCGGCATCATCACCGTCAACACCGAGACCGCCGCGGCGCTGGACCTGTCCTACAACGCCTTCACCAACATGGTGGACAACGTGGTCGAAGTCACCACCGCCGCTGAGTGACCCATATCCCCCCATAACACACAAAAAGCAAGCCGCGCCGCGGGGCAGGGAAGACCCTGCCTCGCCCGCCGCGCGATCCCCGATCCTGTAAAGGAGCTGAACCGCATTGATAACCACCGCAATCGTGCTGAGCGCGCTGGAGCTGGGCTGCATCTACGCTCTGGTCGCCATGGCGCTGTTTTTGAGCTTCCGGGTGCTGAACATCGCGGACATGACCACCGACGGAGCCTTTACCCTGGGCTGCGCGGTCTCGGCCACCATGGCCGTGGCGGGGCACCCCGTCCTGGGGCTGTTTGCCGCCATGCTGGCGGGGTCAGCCGCCGGATTTGTCACCTCGCTGCTGCAGACCCGGCTGGGGGTGCCATCCATCCTGGCGGGCATCATCACCAACACGGGGCTGTACACCGTCAACCTGGCGGTGATGGGCTTTTCCTCCAACGTGCCCATGCTCAAGACCAACACCATCTTTACCATGCTGGAGGACGCTTTGGGCGAGGATCTCCCCACCAAGCTGCTGCTGGCGGCGCTGATCGCGGCCATCGTCTGCGCGCTGCTGATCCTGTTTTTGGGCACCCGGCTGGGCCTGTCCATCCGCGCCACCGGCGACAACCCGGACATGGTGCGGGCCAGCTCCATCAACACCGCCTTCACCATCACGGTGGGGCTGTGCATCGCCAACGCCCTTACCGCCCTGTCCGGCGCGGTGCTGGCCCAGTACCAGCGTTCGGCGGACATCAACCTGGGCACCGGCATGGTGGTCATCGGCCTGGCGTCGCTGATCATTGGCGAGACGCTGTTTGGCCGGGGCGGCCTGTGGACCAGGGCGGTGGCCGCGGTGGCGGGCAGCATCATCTACCGCTTTATCATTGCGCTGGCCATGCGGGCCAACCTGCCGTCGGAGGCGCTCAAGCTGATCTCGGCCATCATCGTGGTGCTGGCCATCTCGGCGCCCGCCATCAAGAAAGGCGTCGCCTTCCAGCGCCGCCGCTACGCTGCCATGCACCGGAAGGGAGGCGCCCGCCATGATGCTTGAACTCCACGGGGTGCAAAAGACCTTCAACCCCGGCACCGTCAACGAAAAAAAGGCGCTGACCGGCATTGACCTTGCGCTGGAGCAGGGGGACTTTGTCACCATCGTCGGCTCCAACGGCGCGGGCAAGTCCACGCTGTTCAACGCCATTGCGGGCAGCTTTGTCCCGGATGAAGGCTCCATCGTGCTGGACGGGCAGGACATCACCTTCCAGCCCGACTACCGCCGCTCCAAGACCATCGGCCGGCTGTTCCAGGACCCCCTCAAGGGCACCGCCCCCAGCATGACCATCGAGGAAAATTTGGCGCTGGCCTACCTGCGGGCGTCGGGGCATACCTCGCCCTTTTCCCGCATCACCAAAGCCGAGCGGGCGCTGTTCCGCCAGCGGCTGGCCGACCTGGACCTGGGGCTGGAGGACCGGATGAAACACCCGGTGGGGCTGCTTTCCGGCGGCCAGCGCCAGGCGCTGACGCTGCTGATGGCCACGCTGGTCACCCCCAAACTGCTGCTGCTGGACGAGCACACCGCCGCCCTGGACCCCGCCACCGCCGACAAGGTGCTGGAGCTGACCAAAAAGATCGTGGCGGAAAACAACATCACCTGCCTGATGATCACCCACAACATGCACGCCGCGCTGGAGCTGGGCAACCGCACCCTGATGATGGACGGCGGCCGCATCGTGCTGGACGTGGGCGGCGCCGAGCGCGCCGGCATGACGGTGGACGACCTGCTGGACCGCTTTGCCAAGGGCACCGGCCACATGCTGGACAACGACCGCATCCTGCTGAGCAAAGAGCAGAGCGCGGCGGACTGAAGCAGCCTGGCCGCGGCCGCCCTGCCGCGCCCGGAAGTTCCGGCAAAAAAGCGCGCCCCATCTCTACACGGGATGGGGCGCGTTTTGCATATACAGGCATCGGAAAGGGAGGGGCGGGCAGGCCGGGGTCACGGCCTGCGGTCGTCCCGCACAAAGGGCGGGCGGATGACGGCGTCGGTCAGCGCGCCGTACAGTTCCGGCCGGCGGTAGGCGTTGCCGTGGACCTCCCCGGCGCGGTAGGCGCGCAGCTGGTCCAGGTCCAGCCGGGCCAGATAGACGCCCGGTCCCTCGCCGGTCTCCAGCAGGCAGAAATCGCGGGAGCCTTCCAGATCGGGCAGGTAGGCCACGCCGTCGAACAGGGTGGAGTGCCCGTTGCAGCCGGGCCGGCCGGCGGGGTAGTTGCAGGTGGCAATGGCCGTCATGTTCTCAAAGGCGCGGGCGCGCAGCTGGGCCAGCCGGTTCTGCTCCATGGGGCAGGCGTTGGGCACCAGGATCAGCTCGGCACCGTTCAGCATCAGCAGGCGGGCGCTTTCGGGGAACTCCCGGTCATAGCAGATCATGGCGCCCACCTGCACCGGGCCTGCGGCGGTGTCCAGCGCGGCCACCGGGAAGCTTTCGCCGCGCGTCAGCACCCGCTCGTCGCCAAAATCGCAGGTGTGCACCTTGGCATAGGTCAGCGCCAGCCGGCCGCGGCGGTCAAACAGCAGCAGCGTGTTGCGCGGCGCGGGGGCGTACTGCTCCAGCAGCGTCACGCCGATGGCCATGTCCAGCTCGGCGGCCAGCCGGGCGAACGCCCCGGCAAAATTGCCGTCCGCCGGCAGGGCCAGCGCCCGCAGGGCGGCGGGGTCCTGCGGAATGGTATACCCGGTGTTCCACAGTTCCGGGAACAGCGCAATGTCCGCGCCGCGGGCTTTGGCTTGCCGGCAGGCAGCAAGCCCGCGCTCCAGCGCGGTGTCCGCCGTGGGGCCGGGCAGCAGCTGGAGCAGGGCGATGGTCAAAGCTGCCATAACAAACGACCTTCTTTCCAGGTGTGCGGTGCGGCGCTTTGGGGCCGCCGCGCAGGCGGCGTTCCCCGGCGCGCGGACCGCTGGGTCAGGGGCGGGATGCCGGTGCGCGGCCCGGTGCGGCAAACTACTGCGGGAAGCCGTCCGTCCGGGTCACCGTCTCGCCGTCGGCGCCGTACCAGACGGCCTCCACGCCGTCCAGGCTGTCCACCAGGGCCAGGCCCTTGTCCAGCGGCATGCAGTACAGCCCGGTGGAAAGCGCATCGCCCACCCCACTGTCATTGCAAAGCACCGAGACCTGGCGGAAATACCGGGCCGGGTACAGCGTTTCCAGATCGATCAGGTGGGCGTAGCGCACGCCGTCCACCTCAAAATACCGCTGGGTGTCGGCGCTGGTCACCAGCGACTGGCCGTCGGCCAGCTCCACCTCGATCAGCGTGCTGCCGTCCTCGTCCCAGGGGGCGGTGACGCCCGCCACCCAGGGGCTGCCGTCGGCGTGGGCGCCGATGGCCCGGATGTTGCTGCCCGCGTCGATCAGCGCGCTGTCCAGCCCGCGGGCTTCGGCGGCCCGGGCGGCGGCCTCAATGGCCCAGCCCTTGGCGATGCTGCCCGCGTCAATGCGCAGTTCCGGGTCGGTCAGCTGCACGGTGCCGGCGGCCTCGTCCAGCACCAGGCCGTCGATGCCGCAGTGCGCGGCGGCGGCCTGCAGGGCCGCGTCGCCGGGCAGCGTTTCGGTCTCCCGCGCGCCGTGCCACAGCGAAAGCACCGCCCCGGCGGCGATGTTGCAGCGGCCGCCGGTCTCGGCATACATCGTTTTGCCCAGCGCAAGCAGGTCCAGCAGGGCGTCGTCCACCGCCACCGGCGCGCCGCCCGCCGCGTCGTTCACGTCGGCCAGGTTGGTCACGCCGTCGTAGTGGCTGTAGATGTCAAACAGCTGGTGGTAGCGCAGCAGATCGGCGTGCAGCGCCTCCGACTGTTGCTGCCACTCCTCGTCGCTGTCGCAGTAAGCGGTCACCCGGATGACCGAGTCGAACACGTCGAACCAGGTGGCCTGGTACCGCTGCTGCCGGGAACAGCTGGGCAGCAGCGCGGCCAGCAGCAGGGCCGCGGCCAGCAGGCAGGCGCGGCGGGGCAGGCGGGCCGCCCTCATTGCGGCTGCCCGCCGCCCAGGGCGCGGTGCTCGGCCGAAAGTTCCTCCAGCAGCCGGGCCAGCGTCCAACCCTCGCTGGTGGGGGTCACGGCCGCCCGGATGGGAAAGTCTGCCCCGCCTTTCTTTACGGCGTCCAAAAAGGCGTTCAGGTCACCGTTGTCGTGCCGCAGGCCGCTGACCACCATGGCGGGGGTCTGCCATTGGGCGGCGTCGGCGGGGGCGGGCGCGGGAGCCGCCCTGCCGGCGCACAGGTCGCCGATGCGGCAGCCCAGGTGGGCCTCGTCCACAAAGACGGGGTCCAGCCGGAAAGCCGCCGCCTGCCGCATCAGCGCGTCATAGCCGGCGCTCTGCGGGCCAAAGCGCCACAAAAGCAGCGCGCGGGGCTGGGTACGGATGTGAGCTTTCATGGAAAAATCCTCCGTTTGGATGTTGTTGGAGTATGGCCGCGCCGTCACAGCAGCCGCAGCAGGATCATGTACACGGCGGTGCCGCCGGCGATGCTCAAAAGCGTGTTGCGCCGCCACAGGTGCAAAAGCACCACCACCGCCACCGCCGCCAGCTGGGGCGCAAAGTCCGCCGCCGCGGCAAAGCCGGTGGAGCGCAGGCAGTACACCACCAGAATGGCCATCACCGCCGGGGGCAGCACCCTGCCCAGGTACAGCACGCCCCGGCCGGGGCTGCCGCTGCGGCCAAACAGCACAAAGGGCAGCGCCCGCGTCAGCACGGTGCAGGCGCAGGCCACCAGCACGATGACCAGGTCCGAGAGGAATGCCTCGTTGAAAATCGTCCCCATCAGCGGCGCACCTCCTTTCGGCCGGCGGTATCGGCGTCGGCGGCTTGCGGCGCCGGCGGCGCCGCGGCGTCCAGCCGGCCGCGGCAGGCGGCCAGCGCCAGCACGGTGCAGACCAGCGCCGGAAGCAAAAAGCGGTCCGGCCCCAGCACCAGCAGCCAGACCAGCCCGAACACAAGCCCCGCCACCGCCGGCAGATGGCTTTTGGCGGCCCGCCACTGGTCCACAAAAATGACCACGAACAGCGCGGTCATGGCAAAGTCGATGCCGGTCAGATCAAAGGGCAGCACGCTGCCCAGCGCCGCGCCGGCCACGCTGCCCGCAACCCAGTAGCCCTGATCCAGCGCCGAGATCCACAGCCGTACCCGGTTGGCGTTGAGCTGCTCCGGGATCTGCACGCTGCACTGGAGCGAGTAGGTCTCGTCCGAAAGCGAAAAGATCATGTAGGGCTTGGCCCTGCCCATCTGCCGGAAGGTGTCCAGAAAGGACAGCCCGTAAAACAGATGCCGGCTGTTGACCGAAAGGGTGGTCAGCGCCACCGAGGCCAGCGACGCAAACCCGCCGCCCAAAAGCCCCACCAGCACAAACTGCATCGACCCGGCGTAGACGATGCCGCTGATCAAAAGCGCCCAGGGCCAGCCGTAGCCGGCCTGCTGCAGCAGCAGCCCGAAGGCCAGCCCCAAAAACAGGTAGCCGCACAAAACCGGCGCTGTCTGCCGCAGCGCAAAGCGAAATTCCGCCATATTCCTTCCCGTTCCCTGTTTCCTTTCCGGGCGCATCTGAAAGAACCCCGGCATTTTGCACCTGCCCCGATATGCCGCCAAAACACAGCGGCGCAGCCGCGGCTCCAAAGCCACCGACTGCGCCGCTGTTCGTGTGTTTGTCAGGCCCTTACTTCAGGTCGGGGTGATACTCCTTGCAGGTGCACTTTTTCCACTTCAGGCCGCTGCCGCAGGGGCAGGGATCGTTGCGGCCGATCTTGGTCACCCGGATGGGCGCGCTGCCCTTGGCCCCGGCGCGGGCGGGGGCGCCCTCGCCGGTGGGCTGGGCGACCTGCTGCCGCTGGGGCTGGACGCCCGGCTGGCGAACCTCGATGGTCAGCAGCATGTGGACGGTGTCCTCCCGGATGGAGGCCACCATCTCGTCAAACATGTTGAAGCCCTCGATGCGGTACTCGACGATGGGGTCGTGCTGGCCGTAGCTGCGCAGGCTCATGCCCTGTTTCAGCTGGTCCATGTTGTCGATGTGGTCCATCCACTTGGCGTCGACGTTTTTCAGCAGGCAGATGCGCTCCAGCTCGCGCATGATCTTGCTGCCGTACTTTTTCTCCTTGGCCTTCAGCACGCTCATGCCGCGGTCGTACAGCATCTTGCTGACGTCCTCGACCTTGAGGCTGTTTTTCTCCTCGGCGGTGTACTGGAAATCGGTGGGCAGGCACAGCCAGTTCATGTAATGGCGGCGCAGGGCAGAGAAATCCCAGTCGTCCACACTCTCGCCGTTCAAAAAGCTCTTGCAGGACTCGTCGATGCTCTCTTTCAGCATGCTGTGCAGCGTGCCGGACATATCCTCGCCGTCCAGCACCTGGCGGCGCTCCTTGTAGATGATCTCGCGCTGCTGGTTCATCACGTCGTCGTACTGCAGCACCTGCTTGCGGATGGCAAAGTTGCTGGCTTCCAGCTTTTTCTGGGCGCTCTCGATGGTGGAGGTGATCAGCTTGGTCTCGATGGGGGTATCCTCGTCCAGGCCCATGGTGGTCATCAGCTTCTGCACCCGCTCGCCGCCGAAAATGCGCATCAGGTCATCCTCCAGCGAGAGGAAGAACCGGGAGCAGCCGGGGTCGCCCTGGCGGCCGGCACGGCCGCGCAGCTGGTTGTCGATCCGGCGGGACTCGTGGCGCTCGGTGCCCACGATGAACAGGCCGCCGGCGGCGCGCACCGCCTCGGCCTCCTCCTTGACGCCGGGTTCGTACTCGGCGCACAGCTCGTCAAAGCGGCGGCGGGCCTCCAGCACTTCGGCGTCGTCGGTGTCGGCGTGACCGTCCGCCTCGGTCATCAAAAAGTCCAGCCGCGCTTCGGCGTCCAGCTCCGGCGGCAGTTCCGGGGCGGGCTGGCCGGCCGCCTTGGCGGCAGCTTTGGCTGCCTTGCGGGCGGCCTCCTCGGCGTCTTTGGCAGCGGCCAGCTTTTTCTGCAGCTCCTTGCGCAGCGTGGCTTTGGCCATGTAGGGCACGTTGCCGCCCAGCGTGATGTCGGTGCCGCGGCCGGCCATGTTGGTGGCGATGGTCACGGCGCCCTTGCGGCCGGCCTGGGCCACGATCTCGGCCTCGCGCTCGTGCTGCTTGGCGTTCAATACGTTATGGGGGATGCCCTTGGCCTTCAGCATGCGGGAAAGCGCCTCGCTTTTTTCGACGCTGATGGTGCCCACCAGCACCGGCTGGCCTTTTTCGTGGCATTCCGCCACCTGGTCCACCACGGCGCGCAGCTTGCCGTTGACGCTTTTGTAAACGCAGTCGGGCAGGTCCTGGCGGGCGCGAGGCTTGTTGGTGGGGATGCTGACGATCTGCAGGCCGTAGATCTCGTTGAACTCGTCCGACTCGGTGGAGGCGGTACCGGTCATGCCGGCCAGCTTTTTGTACATGCGGAAGTAGTTCTGGAAAGTGATGGTGGCCAGCGTCTTGCTCTCGGCGGCCACATTGACGCCTTCCTTGGCCTCGATGGCCTGGTGCAGGCCGTCGTTGTAGCGGCGGCCGTACATCAAACGGCCGGTGAACTCGTCGACGATGATGACCTCGCCGTCCTTGACGATGTAGTCGGTGTCGCGGTGCATGACGCCGCGGGCCTTGATGGCCTGGTCGATGTAATGGCGCAGGCTCATGTTGTCGGCGTCGGAAAGGTTGTCCACCTGGAACCAGGCTTCCGCCTTCTGGATGCCGCTCTCGGTCAGGGTGGCGGTTTTGCGCTTCTCGTCCACCACGTAGTCGCCGTCCACCTGCTCCTCGGCCTGGACCTTGTCCTCCAGCTCGACGATGACGCTCTTTTTCAGCGTCTTGGCAAAGTCGTCGGCGCGCTTGTACATCACGCTGGAATCCTCGCCCTTGCCGGAAATGATCAGCGGGGTGCGGGCCTCGTCGATCAAAATGGAGTCCACCTCGTCCACGATGGCGTAGGCGTGGCCGCGCTGGACCATGTTCTGTTTGTAGACCACCATGTTGTCGCGCAGGTAGTCAAAGCCGAACTCGTTGTTGGTGCCGTAGGTCACGTCGGCGGCGTAGGCGGCCTTGCGCTCGGCGGCGGGCACATCGTGGATGACTAGGCCGACGGTCAGGCCCAGGTAGCGGTAGACCTTGCCCATCCACTCGCTGTCGCGCTTGGCCAGGTAGTCGTTGACAGTGACCACGTGCACGCCCTCGCCGGTCAGGGCGTTTAAGTAGACGGGCATGGTGGCCACCAGGGTCTTGCCTTCACCGGTCTGCATCTCGGCGATGCAGGCGCGGTGCAGCACGATGCCGCCGATGATCTGCACCGGGTAGGGCTTCAGGCCCAGCACGCGCCAGTCGGCCTCGCGGCAGACGGCAAAGGCTTCGGGCAGCAGGTCGTCCAGGCTCTCGCCGTTTTTCAGGCGCTCGCGGAATTCCGCGGTCTTGCCGCGCAGCTCCTCGTCGGACAGTTTCTGCATCTGGGGTTCCAGGTCCTCGACCTTTTTGGCGAGGGGCCGGATGCGTTTGAGTTCCTTGTCCGAGAAATTCCCGAACAGCTTTTCGATCAGAGACATAAGCACACACCTGTTTTACTGAATTTTGGTTTGCTTGGGTTGTCTATCGCAAAGGCGGCGGTTTGCCGCGCGAAACGCCGGGAACGGATGCCGGCAAGCCGATTGCCGGTATGTCGGAACCGCTCCAAAAAACAGCGCAGGATACACACTTTAATATAATACACCCGCACAGGGTTTGCTGTCAAACCTGCGCGGGTGCAATTTGCGGATTTTCAAATGGATGGGATCACAACGCCGGTCAGCTGTGAGCCTTGGCATGCCGGGGCTTTTTGGCGGTTTGTTCTGTCGGGTGTCCCCCTCGGGACAGAAGTACCAGCATGACGAAGATGCAGGCAAAGCCCAGCGCATCCCACAGGGTGAAGGGGGAACCCAGCACCACGGTGGAGATGATGGCGGCGGTGGCCGGTTCGGCAAAGCTGTACAGACTGCTCTTCTGGGGCCCGATCAGCTTGACGCCCTGCATGTAACAGCAGAAGGCCAGCAGGTTGCCCACACAGACCACGGTGGCGATGCCCACATAGCCCATGGGGCCGGGCACATAGCCTGCCTCCCAGGGGCGGAACAACAGGCAGAACAGTACGCCGCCCATCAGGAAAGCCCAGCCCTGCAGCATCGGGGTGGGGTATTTGCTCTGCAAATGCTTGGGCCACATGGTGTAGATCACCACGCAGACCGAGCAGAGCAGACCGGCGGCCAGCGCTGCGGGCGAGACCGCCAGATCGGTCAGGCTGCCGTGGGTGGTCAGAAGAAAGACGCCGATCATGGCCATCAGGATGGAAACGATCTCGAACACCCTGGGAACCCGGTGGCCCAGGACACAGGCTACCACCAGGATCATGGCAGGGGAGACATCCTGCAGGATGGTGGCAATGCCCGCCGTGGACAGGTCGATGGTCAGAAAGTACAGAAACTGACAGCAGCTGACACCGGCAATGCCGTAGATCAGCAGGTCCAGCCGGTCCCGGCCGTTTTTCCACGGGGCAAACAGCAGGCGGTGGTCCTTGATGGCGTAGTAGGCACAGAGAATCAGCCCCGCCAGAAACAGCCGGATCGGTGTCAGCCAGGTGGCGCTCATGCCCTCGGTGGTGAACAGATACTGTCCCATGCACCCGGAAATGCCCCAGCAGGCGGCGCCGCCCAGTGCCAGGATGGAACCCTTCACGCGGTCAGTCATTTTCCATACCCCCAAAAACAGGGCTGCGCATCTGCTGCGTCAGCCCCTGCTCTGCGATGGCGCAGCAAAGCCGGTTGGCTGCCGTCTCCATCGACGTTTCCTTTTTATTTGCTGCCGGTTTCCGGCCAGTTGAGAATCCGGTCGGCTGCCTCCTGCAGGCTGTCGACCACCGGTACCCCGGTGGCGCCAAGATCCTCCGCGCGCTGGTGCCCACCCGCATACAGCAGGCATTGTACCCCCATTGCCCGGCTGACCTCAAAGTCGTGGACCGAATCGCCCACCATCACCGCGGTGGCAGGGTCAAACCGGGACTGCCGCAAGTAGTCAAGTCCCAGTTCCACTTTGCTTTTGGCGTAAATATCTCCCAGGCCCAGAAGCCTGTCAAAGAAAGGCAGCACGCCCCGCTCCTCAGCCTGGCGCTGCAATGTCGTGATGGGCGACGCCGACAAAATCACCTGCCGCAGTCCGGCGGCCTGCAGGCGGGCCAGGGCCTCTTTGGCGCCAGGCATCAGGGGACAGGCGGCGGAGGCGGGAATGTAATCCTCCATATAGCTTTTGGCCAGCGCGTCAAAGCTGTGGCGGGAAAAGTCAAATCCCGCCCGGATATAATAATCCCGGATGGGAAAGCCGAAAATCTTGCGGTAACTGTCCAGGTCATACTGCCGGGCATATCCGTGGCGCGCCAGCAGACGGTTGAGCGCATCCACACACAGCGCCACATCGTCCAGCAAAGTGCCGTTCCAGTCCCACAAAACCAACTGCATTCTCATCCGGGTCACCAACTTGTTCTGAAAATGGATTCAGCCGGGAATCATGCCTTGACCAGCTTGTTCAGCGCCGGGGTGGCTTCCACAATCCGGGCAAACAGCACGCCCAGGATTATGCAGCTGATCACCTCGCCCACACCGACGGTGACCGCGTTCCAGGCGATCAGCGGCAGCGTGGCCGGCGAGTCGGAGAAGAAAATGGCGATCTCCGGCCCGACGATCAGCGCGTTGAAAATCACCGGCGGGATGGAAGCCGGGATGGCCAGGCCCTTCCAGCGGATGTTGCGCAGCTGGTAGGTGACCAGGCAGGCCAGCACCGTGGCCAGGGTGCCGAACAGGATGTCCACCACTGCGGTGGTGCCCATGGCAACACCCAGCAGATTGGACAGAAAACACCCGACCGAGACAGCCACAATGTACTCAGCCCCGAAAATGGGCATCAGCGTCAGAAGCTCTGCCACGCGGATCTGAATGGCGCCGAAGGAAAAGGGCGCCAGACCCAGACAGAGAACGACATACACGGCGGCCACCATGGCGCTGCGCGCCACACGGCGGGTGTTGAAAGCGGACGAATGGTTGTTATTCATACAGATACTCCGGCGGAAAGATTTTGACCGCATGCAAGACCGCCAGCCTTGCACCGGTTTGTCGTTCCCAGCGCCCTTCAGCGGGGGGAACGGAGCCTAAAATCCTAAGTTGCTCAACGATTCCTTATTATAACAAAGGATACAGCGGTCTGCAAGACCCGGAAGCTGCCTTTGGCCGCTGCTTTTCCGCCGGTGGACGGTTACAGGCAGCCGATGGCGGCCCGCACCAGCTGGGCAGCGTCATCGTCGTCCGGGTGGGAGAGGGCACGGTCGAAGTTTTCCAGCTGTTTGCTGGCTTCCTTGGGCGGCAAAGCCTCAAAACGGCGGCGGACAGCGTCCGGCATCCGGCCCTGGCACATGAAGTGACCGATCACCAGATTGGAAGGCGCCAGGTGCGCCCGGACCCGGCCCAGGATGTCGGAAAAATACTGCGGGTCGCCGCCAAAGCCGGCGGTACCGAACAGAAATACCCGCTTGTTCTGGAGCTTGGCAAGAAATGCTGCGGTGTCAGGGTCGCAGTCTCCCTTGTCGGTCCAGAAGCCCACAAACAGGATATCGGAATCCGGCACCTGTGCCCCGGCGGCGGGCAGGCAGACAATGTCCTGCCCGGGCAGTGCCTCCGCCAGGGATTTGGCCAGAAATGCGGTGTTGCCGGTTTTGCTTGCGTAAACGACGGTATAACTCATGGGTAAACCTCCTGGTCTGCGCGCTTGCCCGCATAGGTGCAGCGGCAGCCTTTTGCCTGTACCATACACCAGCTACAGGACGTTGTCAATATCAATTACTCCTGTGCACACTGCACAGAACAAAAAGTAAAAAATTGGAAATTCTGCTGCAAAAACCGGGCTTTCCGTTCGCCCGTCGCAGACAGCAGAATTTCTGAACAGGGGAAGCCTGACTGTGCAGAAATTTGACTTTTCCTGCGGAAAACACTATGATACATATAGCTGCAAGAAATAAACGCAGTGTTTTGACTCAGCATCTTCGGGTGCTGATTTTTTGTTGCTGCATTTGCAGACAATGGCGAAAGGGGACTGTTTCTGTGAAAGGAAATCTGCGTAACGGGGCAAGATGGGGCTTTTATCTGCTGGGCATGGTGCTGCTGGCCATCGGCATCACCCTCAATTCACTCACCGGACTGGGAGCATCGGCCATTGTGTCGGTGCCGTTTACCGTCAGCCAGGGGACCGGCCTGAATTTCGGAAATCTGACCCTGGCGGTTTATGTGCTGTTTGTCATTGCAGAATTTTTTGTGATGGGAAAAGCGCGCAGCTGGCTGTTTTTGTTGCAGATCCCTTTGAGCATTGTTTTTACCCGCATCATGAACCTGATCAAGGCGGTGCTGCCCTATCAGAGCGGCCATCTTCCGGTGGATCTGGGGGTGCTGATCCTTGCCATCCTTTTCACCGGGGTGGGTGCTGCCATGACGGTGGATATGGCGCTGATCCCCAACCCGGGCGACGGCATTGTCAGCAGCATCTCCTACCGGTCGGGGCTGGAACTGGGACTTTGCAAAAATATCTTTGACCTGTGCTGCCTGGCCATCTCGCTGGCCATCGGGTTCGGGTTCGGCAACCTGCTCACGGGGGTGGGCCTGGGAACGCTGCTCTCCATGATCGGCGTGGGCCGGGTCATCGCGGTGTTCAACCATTTCTGCCGTAAACCCATGCGCCATATGGCTCAGCTGGAAGCCGTCTGAGTGATTTCTTATAAAATGAAAATGGAAAAACTCCCGCCGTACCGGTTTGTCTGCCGGCAGGGCGGGAGTTTTGCTGTTTGCGATCAATAAGGCTAAAGATTACTCGACGGTGTAGCCCTTGCGGCGGATGACCTCCACCACCTGGTCCACATATTTCTGGCAGGTTTCCTTGTCGGGGGCCTCCACCATCACGCGGACCAGCGGCTCGGTGCCGGATTCCCGCACCAAGATGCGGCCGGCGTCACCCAAGGCCTCGGCCACTTCTGCCACCGCGGCCTGCACGTCGGCGTCGCCCTGGGCGGCGGCCTTGTCGGTGACCTTGACGTTCTCCAGCACCTGGGGGTAGACCTTCAGCGGCGCGGCCAGCTCGCTCATCGGCTTCTTGCGGGCCATCATCACTTCCATCAGCTTCAGGCTGGTCAGGATGCCGTCGCCGGTGGAGGCGTACTTCGAGAAGATGATATGCCCGCTCTGCTCGCCGCCGATGCGGCTGCCGTGCTGCTGCATATATTCGTACACG
>DWVD01000010.1 GCA_019120395.1 Candidatus Gemmiger faecigallinarum | reverse complement strand
GCTTTTTGTAGTCGCTGCCCAATTTTGCGGTGACTTTATTGTCGGAAACGCCGATGCTCACCGTGATGCCCAGCTCCCGCTTGACCCGGTCGCTGATCTCCCGCGCAATGGTCATGGCGCTGCCGAACAGCCCAACGCTGCCGCTCACATCCGCCCAAGATTCGTCCAGGCCGAACGCCTCAACCTGGTCGGTGTAGTCCTGCAAGATCTCCCGCATATAGCCGCTGTACCGCATATACTCGCGGTAGTGCGGCGGCACGATGATGAGGTCGCGGCAGCACCGCTGTGCCTCCCAGATGGCCATGCCTGTCTTGACCCCCATGCGCTTGGCCGGGTAGCTGGCGGTCAGCACGATGCCGTGGCGGTCCTCCTTCGAGCCGCAGACAGCGATGCGCTTGCCGCGCAGAGTGGGGTTCTCCTGCATTTCCACACTGGCGTAGAACGCGTTGGCGTCGACATGGAGTATATGACGGCCCGACATAACGATCCCTCCATGCACCTATTATAAATCTATTGTTTGTAGATTTCAAGGCCGTTATATGCAATTATCTGTATATTTTTTGCCGCTTTTCTCTTGCGTTTTCGCCTCGCCCGGTATATAATATAGGTACAGAAATTCGAGGTTCGAGGTGATCCCCATGGAATGGAATCAACGTCTGGCCCAGGCGCGGAAAGCCTGCGGACTTACCCAGCAGGAAGCTGCCGATCAGATCAGGCAGTATCTGCCAGAGAGTGAATGGGTGCAAAAGGTCACACTGTCCTCCTGGGAACAGGGGCGCACGCAGCCGCGCATCCAGCACGCGTTGGCCCTGGCCCTGCTTTACCATACCGACCCCTATCAGATTTTCGGCACTGAGCAGATGTCGACCGGCTTGAACGAAGCAGGGCGCGCAAAGCTGGCTGAGTTCCGGGAACTCTTGCTGGAATCGCCGCGTTACCATGCACAAGGCGAGGTATCCCGCAAGGTACGTTATCTGCCGGTCTACCTGCAGCCCGCTTCTGCCGGTACCGGCCAGTGGCTGGACGACGATCTGGCCGAGGAGATGGAGGTGGACGACGCCGTCCCGACCAAAGCCGAGTTTGGCGTCCGACTGGCTGGCGACAGTATGTCGCCGCGGTTTGCGGACGGGCAGATTGTCTGGGCGCGCAAGGCTGAGCAAGCCGAGAACGGCGAGATCGTGCTGTGCGTGCTGAATGACCAGGGGTATTGTAAAAAGCTGCGGTATGACGAAAACGGTGTGTTTTTGGTCTCGCTGAATCCCGCTTATCAACCGATCCCGGTGCAGGAAAGCGACGAATTCCGCATTGCTGGGGTCGTGGTGGGGTAAACTATCGCGTATAAGTTGCCGTTGCTGCTTTTATCAGGTAAGGGGGCGAAACCTATGTGTGGCCGTTATCAGTTTTCTTCCAAGGAAAGCCGCGAGATGCAAAAGATCATCCGCGACGCCGAGCGCCGCAGCCGCGGGCGTTTTTCGGGCGAGCTGAACTTCCCGATGGCGGGCGATGTGGCCCCCACCCAGGTCGCGCCGGTGCTGGTTGCCAGCGGCAACAAGGTCGTGGCCGAGTTCCAGCGCTGGGGCATCCCCGGCTGGCGAGGCGGGCTGATGATCAATGCCCGCGCCGAGACGGTCTGCGAGAAGCCGATGTTCCGACGCAGTATGGCCGCCCAGCGGTGCGTCATCCCAGCCAGCGGGTACTATGAGTGGGATGCAGGCAAGCACAAATATTTCTTCCAGATACCGGGAAAACCAATCTACCTGGCGGGCGTCTACGACAATGTGGACGGCACCAACTGCTATGTGGTGCTGACCACCGCGCCCAATGCCTCGGTCGAGGGCATCCACGACCGTATGCCGCTGATTCTGTCCCACGAGCAAGTCCGCCCCTGGCTGACCGACCCGCAGGCCGCGCTGACGCTGCTGACCATCGTGCCGCCAGCACTGCAAAAGACCTGCGAGGACGGGCAGCTGAGCTTTGCCGATTTGGCGTAAAGGAGACATCACCATGTATACCGATCAGCAGAAGTGTGAGATCGAGCGGGTTTTTGCCGTGTTCAAACCGTATATCGATCAGGCCGATTTTCTGGAGTATGTCTGGTCACCGAAAATGCAGCAGTATGTGTTTTTGTTCCTCGATATTCCGCGTGGTAGCATCGAGGAGTCGGAGCCTGTGGACACGGCAGCCATGATTTGTGACCGCATCTACAATGAGATTGGCAACGATGTCATGCTTGATGCCGACAAAGAGTGCCCGCTCTGCCTTGCCTCGGAACGCGAAAAGGCAGAATATTTGCGCCGAATTCAGCCGTATGATGACCAGCTGCCCGCTTACCACAATATCGCCATGCAGCTTCTGGAACCACAAAAGTGAATCGGGATGTCGGCCAACCCCCGCTACGAACGCCGTTTCATCCGCCTCGAAAATCCATGTTCAGCGCGCCTGGCCAGTGCTATAATAGAATAGTTGCAAGTATCGACATAGGAGGCTAGGAAGATGGAAGTCGCGCTGTTATGGCCCGGTGAAGAACGGTGTGTAACACTGCCGAACAAGGGCGGCCACAGCCAGGTCGAATATAGCTACCGCACCGAACACGGTGCTTTGTTTGAATGTGTGTGCGAAAGCGAGGAGGAAGCGCACCGTCTGTGCGAGGACTGGATCATGCGGCAGGAGCGCTACTGATTTTCCCAATATACAAACGGAGGGCCGGACCGGTCCTCCGTTTTTTCTTTTTCTTCGCGTTGCACCTTGGCGGCTGATGGTCGATGCACTGGCATGAGCTACAGTTGTCGGAGAACTGTGATATCCAGGAAAATACAATGATACAGCGCGGGGATTTGTGTGATGTGCACAAATCCCCGCGCTGGCTGTTATGCAAAGAAAAAATGCTGGAACGTGAAAATTGGTGTGAGGGGGCCACCCCGAAAGAGAAGTAGTCAAACAGTAGTCACCGTTCCCTCACGCCTTCAGTCGGTAGCGCCGGCCCTTATTGGCGCCCTCGGCCACAACGGCCCCCTCAGCGGTCAGTTCGGCCAGATATTTTCTTGTACCCGACGCCTGCAGCCCGATTGCCTGGGCGATCTCGCTGGCCGTGGCCTGGGGCGTGTCGGTCAGGTACTGTAAAATCTCCGCTTTGCGCCGCTCGGCAATCCGACCAGATTTATCGCCGCTTTTTATCGCCACTTTTTTATCGCCGTTTTTTATCGCCACTTTTTCCGAAACCAGCGGCAGCAACAGCGTGGTACGGTCGGGACCGAAACTCTCGGTGATCTCCGGCGTTTTCCAGCGCTGTTTCTGCCAGACAGCGCGAATGCTGGGCAGACCGCTGCCTGCGCGCTCACCCACGTTGATGAGGTTGAACATCTTGATCAGCGACTCGTTGCGTGGGTCGGACACGCCGCCCACCAGCGCCTCCTGCACATTGATGCGGAATGCGCCCGGGTTGGTGATGCGGATGCGATCCGGCCATTTCTGCACCACCAGGCCCCGGCGGTCGTAATAGTCGGCATGGATCAGCGCGTTGGCCAGTGCTTCCCGCAGGGCTTTATGCAGCGGCGTGTCGTCGATGCGGTCGGCTCCTTCCAACTTAAAAGGCACTTTGATGTCCTGGGCGATCCGATTGTACACGCGAAAATAAAAGTCGCAGATATTACCGCTCCAATCCCCTGAGCTTGAAACGAACCGATCGGTCCAGCGCTCATCGGCGGTGGCAGGGCGGTCGTGTTCCTGGTAGTCGAGGAAATAGTGGGGGAACTCCCGCACGATCTCATATTCATGGCCGAACATCAGCAGGCCGGCGGCTGTGGGGCGCAGTCGGCCCTGGGAATCCCGCGCCATCGCGCCGATGCGGTGCAGGAACTCCTCGGTGGGCAGTTCCGACCAAACGTGCCCGGGGCGCAGGTTGTCCATCCGCTGCCGGTAACGGCGGATGGTGTCCAAATCCAGCACTTCCAGCGTCATGCTCTCCATGACCCGGGCGTCCTGGGTGACGTCCGCCTGGTCCCGCAGCATGGCCAGCACTTCCTCGCGCGTGCAGCGGTAGTCGCCCTCGCCGTTGCGGCGGTAGGTGCCCGCGAACGGGTCAGTACCGATGTAGACCGGCTTGTCGTGGCGGTCGGCCCGGGGCACCTCGATGACCACGATGCGGTTGCCCTCGCTTTCCCGAATCTGCACATTCTGGTCCGAGAGGATATTCACATTGGTGACGGCGCGGTTGTTGACGCTGTTCCAGAAATCCGCCACCAGCCGTTCCGGGTCAGGCAGCGGCACGCTGGAAAAGCTCTTGTCGGCGTTCTCGACTACGCCCAGCAGGATGTACCCGCCGAAGGTGTTGGCAAAAGCCGAGTAAGTCTCCCAGATGCTGTGGGGCAGCCCGCCCTGGGCGCGCTTGGCTTCCAGGCGGTTGTTCTCCTTGTATTGGCGCAGATTGGCAAGATCCAGCATGGCGGGCACCCTCTTTCGTTTATGTTACAGGCTCATTATACCGCAGAGAAAAGCAGGATTGCAACATGGGGCGGCGCGGTGCTTTTCCGGCTGGAAGGGTATTCTTTTTTCCCCCGGCTATTTTCCCCGATCCTATACAACTGGTCGAACACGCAAAAATGGGGTGCGATGCCTGGACAAAACACACTCAGGACGCCTGCGCGCTGCAAAGTCAAAGGTTTCAGTAAGCGGCTGGCTTTCCCATTGGGCGGCCTTGGCGGCAACTAGCGTTCCTTCCACCTCTGCCCGTGCACCCAGGTCGCGGATGTCCAGCTTGTTGACCGCTTTACTGTTGCACTGAGCGTCGCATGCATCTCTATTGATGCCGAAGGAGCGCACCGTCTGTGCGAGGACTGGATCATGCGGCATGAAGGGCCGGATAGGTCCTCCGTTTTTGTTGCCGTTTCCTGCGCAGGCCGTATAACAAGCCAAAAGCCAAACAGGAGGCAACGAACATGATCCAATACTATACCGCCCTCGGCCGCTACGAACTCCGCACCAATGAACAAGGAGAAAAGCATCCCGTTCTGATCAGCAGCCGACAGGAATATACGCCGGAGCTCTGCGAGATGCTGCTGTGGAGTTCCCTGCTCTGGCATATCCGCGATCAAAAGGAGCTGGAAGTCGAATTTGCCCGGCGCAAAGCAGACCTGCACATCTGCGATGACTATTCGCTGGCCTACTACTGCAACCGCCTGGAACGCCTTGGCTTTTTGCGCCGGGGCAGCGGATACACCGCCGTAGATGCCCTGTTTGAGTTGATGGCGCCGCTGTATCCGATACCGGCCGCCGCTCGCTTTCCTGCCAAGCTCTTCAGCTTTTTCCACCTCGTCTTCCGGCGGGGTGTCCCGGTACGGGTTGCTGCTCGCGTGTTCCGCCGTGACAGGCTGGACCGGGACGAACAGCAGGTCATGAATCTGCTCACCCAGACGGACCTTTCCACAGCCGAACTGGTCGCCTGTGTAGATCAGGGCCTCCTGGATGTGCGACCGAACGCTTTGCTTCTGGACCGGCTCTATTCCGAGCCGCAGCTGACCTGCGACAACCTGCCCGCCTATGTGCGGGCTTCCGCGAGGCTGATCCCCGTTCTGCAGGCCGTCACCAACCTGTATCTGCGGCGGCTGCTGGTGTTGGAACAATATTGAGGCAACACACGCACCCATCTATTGGTGGATTTCGCACTTGCTTTTCACTATATCTTGTGGTATCATACAGTTGTACTTGATTTTTGCAGCTGGCAGATGCCGCGCAGGGCTTTCTTCGGGAAAGCCAACCACAGTTTGTAAAATTGCGTCAGAAATGCACCCATCCGGGTACAGATCTGGCGCTTTTTTAATTTTATCCGTAATGGAAATCCATTGACACAGAAAGGACGAATGACAATGTACGCACAAATCTCTTTGGTTGGCCGTGTGACCCACGATGTGGAGCTGCGCGCCAGAACAACGACCGGCGAACCGTATATGCAGGTAGGTCTGGCTGTGAACGAGGGATATAAAGACCACGTCCATACCTCTTTCTATCAGTGCTGGCTGGAAGCCGAGGAAGCCACCCGCGCCAGCAAGGCGGGCGTCCGCAAGGGCAGCCTGCTGTTTGTGAACGGGCAGCTCTCGGTCGTGGACGTACCCCGCAAGGACGGTACTACCCGTACCGTGGCAAGGATCAGCCGCGCCCACTGGGATTACATCCCGGTAGGCCGCAAAGCCGATGCCCCCACCACTGCACCTGCCGCCAGTACGGCCACACCCGCCGCGCCGGCGGCCCAGGGTCTGGATGACTACTCCATCGTTGATCTTGACGAGGGAGATTTGCCGTTTTGACCCGGTTCCGTTGACCCCGGTCACGCAGAAAGACGTACCAGCTTTCGCGTGACCGGGGTCTTTTTCTTTTGTAAGACCACACAGAAAGGATGACATCGAAATGAAGACAAAAAAGCTCGCCACGCTCTCGACCCTGGCCGGCGGTATCCTGCTGATCCTGGCGCTGTTCCGCGGCAGAATCTCGCAACTGCTGCTGATCACCTATCTCTGCCTTTGGGCCATCGTTTGGGTGATTAACTGGGTGCAGGAAACCGATGAGGCAGAGAATACGGAGGCGGGTAAGCCCACCTTCCTGAAACGCTGGTTTTCCCGGCCGGAAAGTACAGAGATGGAAGCGCCTGACCAACCCGAGCCCGATGCCTATGACGGTCTGCTGCTACAGCACGTGGAAGCCCGCATCACCGAACTGCTGCGCCTGGCTTACCCCCAAGCAGAATGGCAGTGGTGCGAGGAAGACCCCGAAGCAGTGATTTGGGAGGGTGGCGCGGCCTGGATCCACACACGAAACACAGGTGCATACCGAGACGCCACCCTCAGTTTCGAGGAACCCGGCGACCTGCACCTTGAATTTGTCGAGACCGCACCGCTGCGCGATCTGCTGGCCCATGCCCAGGCGGCAGAACCACCGGCCCCGCAAGCTGAGCCCATACAGGTGCCCGCTCCAACCGAAGTTCCCGTACCTGAGCCGGTTGCCGCTGCGATTGCACCAGCTGAACCGCGTGGGGAGGATGTGAACCTCTGGTACAGCCTGATTGGCCAGAAAGAACTGACCGAGCTGATTACCGAACTCAACATCCGCCAGTGCAGCCAGATCACCATCGCCCCCAATGGCGATGTGTATTTTACTGAGCCGAACGGCGAACCTCAGAAAGGCCAAACACTGGAGCAGATGCCCAGCCCCCAACACTGGGGGAAGCTGAAAGAGCTGCTGGAACAGCAGGAACTAAAGGTAGACATTCAGGACGACCGACTGTCGGTTGCCTGGTAAACGAGAGGAGGAACCCAACATGGGCAAATGCAAACTGTTTGATTTCTGGACCTGGAAGCGCGATCCGCCCAAGCCATTTGACGACATTGTCACGAAATATGATTCGGTTCGATCCAAGTATTCACCGCCTTCTGCATCCTCTACGCTGCACGGCGCCACGCTGCGCGCGATCCTCGCATATATGGAGCTGGACCATGCGGCAGAGCTGCCCGGGGCTTCCGGCGAACCTCCCAAAGGCGCCATTGGAACCCAGTCGGACAACTTCATCATCGCGGAGTATCCCAGCCGAACCGGTATGACACACGTTGTGGTCTTCAACGATACCACCGGCAAGTTCACGGCCGCCAAGATGGCGGATGCGGACGCCTCCCCCAAGCCCTACGCATTGAAGGAGAAAGGCGACAGCGGCGCTGCGCTGTTTTTTGCCCTGATGCCCAAAGCCTTGGAGGACGAGGAATTCACCGAAGAGTATGCAAAGCTCTGGGATTGCTGCAAAGCCGGATATCGGCAGCTTCCGTACCGCTGTTGGATGGTTCCCCCTTGCAGGCGGATGTTTTTGTTTCCATCCAGCCGCACGCCCACACGGTGGGCGCGGTGCTGCTTGGCAAAGCGGAACCCTCCCGCCGGGAGTCCCTGACCGATGCGGCGCAGCTTCTTGCCAGAATGATCGCAGCACAGCTGCTGTAAACCAAACAAAAACTGCCGTGCCGGACGGGGATTTTTTCCCTGCTTGGCACGGCTTTTTTGTGTTCTTTTTTCTTTCATGGCTTAGGCCAATTTACCCCACCAATTTTCTGCTTACGGCAGGAAGGGGTACAGCAAAACGACAGTAACAATCCATCAAGCGCAGACTTTTGTCGAGTATATAAGGATGGTTTTCCGGATTTTTGCCCCCTATTACTTGGACTTCTTTGATCGGTTGTTCGCATTTGGCCAATCCCCTCTTGCAAAATTCACTTTATGCCCGGCCTTTTGCAAGAGGCACCTTTCTGTTCTGTATAAAGTTGCCGCGTCATTGACATCCACTACATCTTGTGGTATCCTATATCTGTACTTGATTTTTATGCCCAACTGCCATCGCAGCGGCATAGCTTGGGGAATTTCCCCAACCAACCCAGTTTGTAGGCCCTGTATCTTGTCTGCCTTTGTGGCAGCGATACAGGGCTTTTTCTTTTGGCGGCACGGCTGCCAACACATGGCGAGAAGGATGGAATCGCAGCTTTCGGGCAGCGCATTCCCATCGTTCTCGCCTTTTTGTTTGTCCAAAAGGCGGTTGCCTTTGGAAATACAACTTCATACAGAAAGGATGCGAAACCACAATGAATGAAACCATGACCTATGCAGATGCTTTTGCCAGATCGTTTGCGCACGAGCCCGAATTTTTGTCCTTCCTGCAAACTATGCAGGACCGTTCCCGCTGGGAGCGGCAGCCGACCCGCGAACTGGAAGTCATCGCGCTGGACGACCACGACCCGCTTACCCGGACCCTGCGCCAGCAATACGAGCATCAGGGGCTGGAAGGCGTGCTGGATGACACGATGGAACACACCCGCCTGCTGTTGAAGGCACAGGATGACCTGCTGCCGGTGCGCAGCTGCGCGATCCGGACAATCCTCGACCGCGCCCGCATCAGCGGCTCAGCGCTGAGCCAGCTGAGCAAGCCTCATCTGGCCGAGGTGCTGAACCGCTGCCTGCACATTGCCCGCGGGGATGCTCTGCTGTGGTATTCCGACGGGAAGGTCTCGGCAGTCCACGGTGGTGACGTCAACGACTATGCGGTGTTGGAGATTCCCGAACTGTTCGAGCACACGGTCCGCTACTTTGCAGCCCGCTATCCGGGGTACACCTTTGCTGGCGGATCGTTCGACCACCAGATGGTCACGGCCATCTGGGAGCTGACCGGTCAGGACGATCTGGTCGAGACCTACCGGCAGGCCCTGGCCCACCATGGGCTGCTGGACGAGGAGGTCTCGATCCGGCCCGCCGTGCGGCTGGCCACCTCCAACACCGGCGTCAGTGGGGCCAACCTTTACCCGATGCTGCTGGAAGGCGGCGACGCCAAGATCATCCCGCTGGGCAGTCCCATCCGGGAAAACCACAAAGGCAATGCCGATCTGGCCCGATTCGATGAAAACCTCGACAAGCTGTTTGCCCAGTATGAAGCCAGCCTTGGCGCACTCACAGCGCTGCTGGACATTGAGCTGGCCTATCCGGCCAACGTGATGCAGGCAGTGCTGAAAGAATTGGGTGTGGGCAAGCGCCTGTCGATGGAAGCGGTGGAACAATACCGTGCCCAGATTGGCGAGGAACCGGACACCGCCCACGGGGTCTACCAGGCCATGATGGAGGTGCTGTTCTTCTTGCAGAGGGACGGCGCTACCGGCTCCAAGATCGCCGAGATGGAAGAGACGCTGGCCCGTGCGCTGAAGGTGCATTGGGCCAGTTACGACCTGCCCGGCGAGCTGAAATGGTGAGGTGAAAGCAATGGCGTTGAATCTTGACTACAAACCCGTAGAGCTTGTCAGCACTGCCGGGATGGCGGAGGAAGACTGGCTGGACTGGCGGCGCAAAGGCATCGGCGGCAGCGACAGCGCGGCCGTCATGGGCTGTTCGCCGTTCTGCACCACCCGCGATCTCTACTACGACAAGCGCGGTATCGCGCCGGCCATGCAGGAAGACTCCAACTGGGTCACCCTGAAAGTGGGGCACCTGCTGGAGCCGCTTGTGGCAGAGATCTTTGCCCGCAAGACCGGGTACCGCGTCTACCAGATCCAGATGATGTACCGGCATCCGCTGTACCCATTCATGCAGGCGGATGTGGATTACTTCATCGAGACCGACGACGGCCGCCACGGTATTCTGGAGTGCAAGACCTCCCACCCCAACAACAAGGGGAAGTGGGAAAATGACGCGATTCCTTACAACTACGAGCTGCAGTGCCGCCACTACATGGCGGTCATGAACCTCGATTTTGTCTGGATCGCCTGCCTGTTCTCCAACTCGGAGTCAGACTTTGTCATGCGCTATATCGAACGGGACCTCGACCTGGAAGAAGAACTGATCCGCAACGAGCAGCATTTCTGGGAAGACTATGTCCAGGCGAGTGTCGAGCCGCCCTACACCGAGGACGGCGACCTGGTGCTGGCCAGCTTGCGCAAGCATTACGGGCCGTCCGACCCGGAGGAACCGGCTGTTTTTCTGGCCCCTGCGCTGGTGGCCGATCTGCACCGTTATGTGCAGCTGAAAGCCCGCAAGCAGGAGTTCGACCAGAAAAGCCGGGAAGCCGACAGACGCATGAAGGAGGCCATCGCACCGGTCCTGGACGTGATGGGCACAGCGGAGCGCGCGGTACTTGACAAGGACGGCGTCATCTACACCGTCAGCTATGCTTCCCGCTACCGCCACCATATTTCCAAGGAGAACCTGGAAAAGCTCAAGCTTGACCACCCGGAGGTGTATGACGCCTACGCGACGGTCAGCGAGAGCCGCACCTGTTCCGTCAAAGTAAAGGAGGAAACCAAATGATCGACTTGATGTTGAAAAAGATACTGTCTGACCAAGTTGTCTACATCTGTGCGCCGCTGCGGGACTGCATCGACTGCAAAATGATTGACAACCAGAAACGCGCCCAGCGGTATGGTGCCGACATCATGGAACTCTACGAGTGCAAAACCGTGGCGCCCCAGGCTTATCTGCCGGAGTTGCTGGATCTGGACGACCCATCCCAATATGGGCTCTCGCTGCGCTTTCGCGCACAGCTGATGGATTTCTGCAACATCCTCCTTGTCTGCGGCGAAACGCTGACTTCAGAGATGCAGCAGGAACTGCTGCTGGCCGTCGGCAAAGGGCTGTTGATCGTGTCTCAGCCGGAAAACGCCGCCCTGGTACATAGCTTTTTGCTGAACAGAGGGCTGAGCCCTGAGGTGGGGGTATGATCGCCACCTACGAAAAGACCATCTACAAGGATGAAAGCTGTGGATTTTGCATCTGTGCCTACCGCACAAGGGAAGAGTCCGTCCCGGCCGCCGCCCGCAAAGCGGGTTCCCGGGATGGACTGATCCACTTTACGGCCACCGGCTATCTGCTGCCGGAAACCAGCGCCGTGCAGGTGGATCTGAGCGGCCACTGGGAAAAGAGCCGTTACGGTCCCCAGCTCGCGGTAAACAATTACCGGGAAATTTTGCCCTCCACAGAGGTGGGCATCCTCGGCTATCTGTCCTCCGGGCTCATCAAGGGCATCGGCCCCAAGACAGCCCGCCAGCTCGTGGATGCCTTCGGGCAGGACACGCTGCAGGTGTTGGACAAAACGCCGGAGCGGCTGCTCAGCATCAAAGGCATCGCGGCCAAAAAGCTGGAGCGGATCGTATCAACCTACGAGGAAAGCAAAGCCCTGCGGGAGATCGTGAGTTTTCTCGCGCCCTTCGGCGTCAGCATCCGCAAATGTGTGCAGATCCGCGAAGCCTTCGGCGGGCAGGCCGTTCAGGTCCTGAAGACCTCGCCCTATGCCCTGTGCCGTATCCACGGGTTTGGCTTTAAGACCGTGGATGAGATCGCCCGCCGGATGCACGTCCGGCCAGACGATGCGCAGCGCATTCAAGGGGCTTTGCTCTACACGTTGGCGCAAGCCAGCCATGCCGGCCATCTCTATCTGCCAAAGGAAGAGCTGATCCGCCAGGCAGCCCGGCTGTTGAAGGAAGGCGCCGGCGCCGAGATTCCTGCCAGCAGTGTGGCGGCCCAGATCTATGAGCTGGCCATGCAGCGGGCGCTCTGCGTCTGCGGTGATGCCGTCTACCGCCGCCGTTTGTACGAGGCAGAGACCCGCACCACAGAATTGGTGGCCGCTTTGGCCCGGCAGCCGGTGCGCACCTATGCCAGCCTGGACACCGCATTGGCGCAAAGCCAGAAGGAGCAGGGGCTGATGCTCTCCACCCGCCAGTGTGAGGCGGTGCGCTGCTGTTTGCAGCAGCCATTCTCCATCCTCACCGGTGGGCCTGGCACCGGCAAGACCACCGTGCTCCGCGTGATTTTAGATGTCTACCAGAAGTTGGAAGGCGGAACTGTCCTGCAAGCGGCCCCCACCGGCCGTGCCGCCCGCCGCATGATGCAGAGCACCGGCCTTCCCGCCGGGACGCTGCACAGCGTGCTGGGCCTTGTGGCCAAAGACGAGGGCAGCGCCTACCACACCAAAGGCTTAGCGCCGCTGGCGGTTGACTTTGTGGTGGTGGACGAGACCTCGATGATGGATATTTTCCTGGCCGAGGAACTGTTCCGCCGCATCCGGCCCGGCGCCAAAGTGTTGCTGGTGGGCGATGCCGACCAGATGCCCAGCGTAGGGCCCGGCAACGTTTTCCGCGACCTGATCCGTTCGGGCGTGTTGCCCGTCACCCGGCTGGATACCGTGTTCCGGCAAAGTGGTGCAAGCCGCATTGCCCTCAACGCCCAGCTGATCCGGCAAAACCGGGCCACGCTGCTGGAAGGGCCTGACTTCGAGTTCCTACCCTGTGCGGACGAAACTGCCGCCAGCGCCACGATCCAGCGGCTGTACCAGGAGGAGATCGCCCGTGTGGGCATCGATCAGGTACAGGTACTGTCCCCCTTCGCGTCCCGCGGAGCGGCCAGCGCCAAGAGCCTGAACCTCGCGCTGCGCGACCAGGTTAACCCGGCGCGTTTCTGCGTGCAGGAATGGCAGATCGGCGACACCCTCTTCCGGGAAGGCGACCGTATCGTACAGACCCGCAACCGAGGCGAGATCAGCAACGGCGATGTCGGCACGCTGCGCGGCATCCGCACAAATGAAGAAGGCGAGCGTATCGCCGTCCTTGACTTCGGGGACGGTCGTACCGTCGAATACGACGAGCGCGAGATGGCCTACATCCAACTGGCGTATGCGCTGACCGTGCATAAGAGCCAGGGCGGCGAGTATGCGGTGGTCATCCTGCCACTGCTGCCGGGCTTTTACAAACTGCTGAGCCGGAATCTTGTCTACACCGCCATCACCCGCGCCAAGAAGCGGGTGATCCTAGTGGGCCAAAAGAAAGCTTTGTACATGGCCATCCACAAGGATGGCAGCGACCAGCGAAACTCGATGCTGGCAAACCGGTTGTCGGCGCTATTTTCTTGTAAAGACGATACAACGCACCAGCCGGAGTCCCGCGAAATGACAACAGAACAGAAAGAGGTGTCTTAAACATGAATGCAATCCGTACCCCGATGTATGACGAAAACGCCGCCGTGGCAGCCCTCAACCATGTGGAGGGCTTTGACCCCAAGCAGTATATGCGCACCACCTCCACCGAGGAGGGACAAGGGCTGTATCTGGACGTGAAATACCGCAAGCTGTGGTTCCGCCTGGCTCATCCGCTGGGCAAGATCAAGAAGATCTTCCACGCGCTGAACGCCGAAGTCGCTATCTGCGAGGCCCGCGTCTACCTGAACAAGGATGACCCCGAGGACCAGTATATCGGCAGCGGCACCGCGCAGCGCTTTTTCAAGGCCGGGGACAAGTTCGGCGAAAGCTATGTTGAGAGCGCCGAGACCGCCGCGGTCGGGCGCGCGCTGGCCGAAGCCGGGTTTGGTTCCCAGTTCAGCGATTGCGATGTCACCGAACCGGCAGACACCACCCTGGCCGATGCGCCGGTTGCTGCCGCTGCGTCCGCACCCGCGGCAAGCCCTGCGCCTGCCGGGCCTATGGCTGGACGCGCGACGCCCACAGCGGCCGTTTCCACGGCAAGACGCACCCCCGCGCCGGCGCCCACAGCCGCAACACCGCCGGTACAGGAACCCGCCTTGACGCCCGGAATGCCTTTTGAACAGGCTTATGCTGCCATGACGCTGGACAAAGCCAAGGCCGTCCTGATCGACTGCGGCTGCTACCGGGGCCAGACTCTGGGGCAGCTGGCGCTGACCAAGCCCGCGAGCCTGCACTGGTATGTGGACAGCTACAAGGGCAACAACAATCTGCTGCGCGCCGCTGCCAAGTATTTGCTGGATCGGGCCGTGGCCTGATGCCAACCAAAGGAGGCTGCCAACGTGAGCCAGCACGACTTTCCCTATACAATGCAGGATGTGGTCTCGCTGCTGCCGCTGCGCATCCGACGCCGCCGGGCGGTCTCGATCGATGTGGACTGCCCGTTCTGCGGGGATACCAAAGGCAAACTGAACATCAACTTTGAAAAGCAGGTGTTCAACTGCAACCGGTGCCGCACGCACGGTGGGATGGTGGAACTCTACGCCAGGTTTTTCGGCGTCTCCAACACCCAGGCCAACGCCGAGATCTTCTCGGTGGTCTGCCGCCATGAAACGCCCCGCGTTGCCGCCGCCCCGGTCTTGCTGCCCCAAGCGGCGATTCAGGAAGCGAAACGCGCCGATGCGTTGACAGTTGACCAGACCTTGCGCACCCTGCTGGCTCTGCTGCCGTTGGCAGACAGCCACCGCAGCGACCTGCACCGGCGCGGGCTGAACGATGACCAGATCGAGCAGTATCTCTACCGCAGCGTGCCTGCGTTTGGGTACCGCGCGCTGGCCGCGCAGCTGTTGCAGATGGGGTGTCAGCTGGAAGGCGTGCCGGGATTCTATCAAGCGAAGGATGGCGGCTGGACGCTGGCCTGTACGCCGCGGCGCACCGGGTACTTTGTCCCGGTGTTCTCGGTGGGCGGGTTGCTCCAGGGTTGCCAGATCCGCGTAGACCACCCGGGCGAATCGGGCGGTAAGTATGTCTGGCTGTCCAGCGCCGAGCGCAATGGCGGCGTCACCTCCGGCTCACCGGTCCACTTTGTCGGGAACCCGGCCGATGCCGCCATCTGGATCACCGAAGGGCCGCTGAAAGCCACGGTGGCTGCCTGCTTATCGGGCCACAGCTTTCTGGCTGTGGCCGGCGCCAACCAGCTGAACAGCCTGCCGGACGCCTTAGCCTGTTTGAAAGGCTTCGGATGCCGTACCGTATGCGAGGCCTTCGATATGGACAAGCTGCAGAACCCCCATGTGGCAGCCGGTGCCCAAAAGGTGCTGGAACTCGCCAAAAGCATGGGCTTCGCCGTCCGCCAGATCCGCTGGAACCCGCAGTACAAAGGCATTGATGATTACTTATTGAGCAAGAGACAACAAGCCTGAACCGAAACCACGACCCGGGAGGATGGAAGAAGACCGTCCTCCCGGGTTCTTTAAGGAGGAAAAACGATATGAATACGACCAACAGAGAGGCCGAAAGACTCACCCAACAACTGGAAACCGCCGCTCTGGGACCCGATGATACCTTCGCCTTTTCCTGTGACCGCTGCGGCCGCTGCTGCCGGGAACGCGAGGACATTTTGCTCAACCCGGGCGATCTGTTCCGCATCGCAAAGTTCCTGGATAAAACGCCGCGTCAGATCATGGAGGAATACGGTGAAGGCTATATCGGTCCGGATTCACAGATTCCGGTCGTTCGCCTGAAGCCTAAAGCCTACCGCAAGACCTGTCCCTTTCTCGGGCCGGATGGCTGCAAGATCCACGTCGCCAAGCCGACAGTCTGCGCGTTGTTCCCACTGGGGCGGGCGTATATTTACCCTAAGGACAAACTCGTCTATTTCTGCCAGGACATTTCCTGCGGAGCCAAAACAGAAACGCATACCGTGCGGGAATGGCTGGCGGAATTTGGCCGAGAATACGAGGACAGCGACACCCTCGCCTGGATGAAACTAACACCGCGCCTGTCGCTGTGGATGCACAAGCATGAGCCTTCCTTATCGGAAACAAAAAAGCAAGACTTATGGGCGCAGATGCTGCGTCTGTGCTACCTCCAGTATGATATCCGCCAGTCGTTCACCCCGCAGTTTGCCGCCAACACGGCGGCGCTGCTGGGGCAGATGGCCGGCGCATAAATCAGTACAGCAAAGCGGGCGGCACCCTTTTTGGGGGTACCGCCCGCTTTGCTATTTTTCCAGATTTTCACAACGCTTTTTCTTTGTTGAACATTTGTATAACGATCAAGAAGCGATGGCATTGATCCTGCCACAGATCCTCGTTGAACCGGCCATATGCGTCATAAGACCGGCTGAGCAGCAAGGGGCGATACCGCTCAAATAATGTCAGCACCGCTTTCGGATCCTGCGCTTTGGCCTGGTCAAGCAGTTCTTCAAAGGTCATGAGATGTCCTCCGGCGCATTGCTGCTTTGCGCAGCTTGCGAATCGCCATCGAGTAGCGTTTCTGGGCTTCGTATACGGGCAAGCCGGCGATGGCTTCGATCTGCGCATAACTTAGATCAAGAACAATACGCCAATATAAAATATCCGCTTCCGCCCGGGTAAGGGCGTGCAACGCCTTGTACAACCAGTCGGCATCCACCTGCTGCAGGAAGTCTTGCCAGGAATGCGGGTTTGACGCCTGTGTGATCTGGCGATCTGCCAACGCCGCCAGCAATTCGCCGCTGGCCGATTCATCCCCGGTCTCATCGTATGGCTCCATTTTTTGCTCTTGCCGCTGCTTATACCGGAATCGCGCCTTCTCTCTGTCAAGGGCGCAGGTCAGGTAACGGGTGAAGGTGTTTTGGATACGTTCATCGCGGTTCATCCCGATGTTGCGATACAACATTCTGGCCATCGCATATTCCTCCTTATATTTTCATACATCCGCTGCGTGGCACCAATTTCTGCCACTTGTTCGGTTGCAAGAAAATAACCGGATGGAACCATTTTTCAACAATTATTTGGCATTTTTTATAAGTCAATTCTGACTCAAAACCATTCCCCAAACAGTCTCCACCAACAGGAATCCACTACCCAAAGCTGCTCAGTTTTCAATCCGTGTCGATCTAGCATGGTTCTGCAATCCATCCCCTTCATTTTGCAGAAGTCCTTCTTGAAATTGCAAATACCGTTGCTCCGCGCCAAATCGGCAGCGCAACTTACATCTGTACAACGCACCACCTCATCTTCCAGGTTGAGAACCTGCGGCAGAAATGCGATTTGTAATTCACCGCAGTATCTGGTCAGTAGTTCAAGATTCTTTTTTAGGTTCGCAGTTTGCTCAACGTCCGTATCAAGCACAAGAACAACAGTTGTGCCAGTTTGAATGGACAACATTTGGGATTTTGGGATCAGGTTTGGGATAACATTAAACACTTTTTCCCAAGAATTAGTTTGGCAGGATTCTCTTTCCGCACCGCAATCAGTTGCTGTTCGCAAGGGCCTTCTACATAATTGATGCACTTAAACAGAAAGGTGGCGTGTGGCCATGCAAAGAAGGAAACGATATGTGTCGAAAATGCTTTTCCTCCCCGCTAACAATGGGCGACTTTGGTCTCAATGCGTCCAAAGTAAGCTGGCAAAAGCCAACAGCAGCGGCATACTGAAAGGAGATAACAACGTAGATAATACGACCATTTTGCTGGCATACGTATGATCCTTGCCGTGCAGTTGGGCATAGACAGCCACATTGGCCCCCACAGGCGCACTGGCGGCCAGAAGCAGCGCCTGTTTCAGTACGACAGGCACAGGGACCAGCGAAAGGACCAGCAGGGACAGAAGTGGGATCACCGCCAGGCGCACCAAGCTTACTTTGTAAAGACCAGGTGTCTTGAATAGGGTCCCAAAATTCTCTTTTGCCAGATAGACCCCCAGCACCATCATAGCAAGCGGCGTATTCAAACTACAGATGCCGGCCAGCGGTGTGCGCAGCAACTCTGGCAGGCTCTCGCCCAGCCCGCTGACAAACAGCACCACCCCGATTATCAGCCCGGCAACGATGGGATTCCAAACCAGGGTCTTGAGGTTCAGCGGCCCTTTCTCATTGCAGATAAGGCGCACACCGTAGGTCCATTGCAGGACGTTGAGCAATGCGATAAACCCGACCACGAAGATCACTGCCTCCGAGCCAAGTGTCGCCTGTATCAGCGGCAGCCCCATAAACCCGGCGTTGGAGAACGCCGCCGCAAACTGCTCGATGGTAGAGTGGGGAAACAACAGCCTGGACACCGCCAGCGCCAGGACTAGTAGCACGGCCGCCCATAATGTGGCGACTGCAAACTCCTGCAGTTTAGTCGCGGTAAATTCTACGCAAAAACTGTTGATAATCACCGCCGGGATTACCAGTTTAACCAGCAAAGACGCAAGTTCTCGACTGCCTGTATCGGTAATAACCCGTGCTCGGTACAAAATACAGCCGATTGCCATATAAACCAGCATAAAGCAGAGTTGCTCAAAAATTATTAAAAACTCTTGCAAATGTATCCTTCCTCACTTATTCCTCTGAAAGTGCTGCCAGCAGACGATCCAACCCATCGAGTTGTTGTTCGCCCATTCGCCCGCCAAACTGCCCGGCGACCTGTCGGACGGTGCAGCCCCAATAGGCTTTTGGAATCTTGTCGAGAGGCAGTACCTCGAGCAGTTTGTTCCAGACGTTTGGCTTTTCTGACAATTCTGCCAGCGAATCCCGTGTGCTGTATATCTTTTTCAGCAGACGAACCGTAGTGTAGTAAAAGACATAAGTTCCGGCCTGTAAATAGCAGGATGCTCCCCCTGTCGCTTTGCACAAAGCAGGCGGATTGTCCCCTGAGGCCTGTACCGAAGCGAGATCGGCCAGCGGCAGAAGAAGTTCAGCGGTACACCCAAAAGGTACTGTGACCGCTACCTTTACGTGACCGGCATCCAGAATCTCCCAGCCGCATTCCCATAAGCCTGCGGGTGAATCAAACCTTGCGTTGGCGTGTTTGATGTTCCAACAGAGCGTTGGTTGCAGTTTGCCATGGCGGCAGCCTGGTGTCTGAAAAAGATCAAGGCCTGCCAAATGGCGGAACAGCCATTCTCCCACAGAGCCATAGGCATAATGATTGAGGCTGTTCATGCCGGAGGGGTTGATGGTTCCATCTGGGAGCACGCTGTTCCAGCGTTCCCAGATGGTCGTGGCGCCCAACTTAACAGCGTATAGCCACCCGGGAGTTTCTTCATTTAGCAAGAGCTGGCAAGCCAGCTCTCCGCAGCCGTTTTCTGAAAGCGTATTACAAAGCAGCGGAGTACCGACAAACCCGGTCTGCGGTTTATTGCCGCTTTCCTGCAAAAGCTGGCAGAGCGTTTGCAGGATCCGTTCCGGCGCAGAGGAAAGGCCGAAATGTAGTGTAAGGAGCATGGCGGTTTGCGTGCGGAAACAGCAACGACCGCTGCCGGTGTAGTATTCGTACTCGATCTCTCTGCGCAGGCGCTCCGCTTCGGACGCGTAGAAAGCGGCATCTTCCGGTTTGCCGAGGATCTGTGCCGCGCGGGCCACAAGATCGGTGCTGTGGTAATAGTAAACATCCGCGATGAACCCCTCATCAGTGCCGCCCATCGTCGAATCGGGCCCGGCGCCGGGGCGGTCAAGCGCTAACCAGTCGCCAAAGTGAAAAGCTTTGCGCCAGCCATGCGCGTCTCCGTCTAACCGGCGGATTGCATCGACCCAGGCTTTCATGCTGGGGTACTGGTCTTCCAGGATCGAAGCATCTCCATAGATTTGATACAGTGCCCACGGCATTAGGCAGGCAGCGTCGCCCCAAACACTGGAACACCGCTGCGCACCGAAGGACGGGACCACATTCGGTACCAATCCCTGGCGGGAATCTTGTTCGGTTCGGAGATCATGCAGGTATTTTGCGTAAAATGCATAGGGATCCGCTAGGCAGCAGGCGGTGGGAAGAAACACCTGTGCATCGCCGGTCCATCCCATCCGCTCATCCCGCTGGGGACAATCTGTGGGCAAATCAACAAAATTGTCCCTCATTCCCCAGCGAATATTGGAAAGCAGCTTATTGACCAACGGATGTCCAGTACTCACGGTACCCGTTTCGTCCATTTCTGTCGAAAGAGCAAGTGCGGTGAAATCCTCTTTCTTCAGATCGGGAACGCCTTCGATCTTGACATAGCGGTAACCATAATCCGTAAAATGGGGGCGCAAAACAACCGGTGCGCCGCTGCTTTTGTATAGATACTCCGCGCGGGCGCTGCGGAGATTATCATTGTAGAAATTTCCCTGCTGTAAAATTTCTCCGCACTGGATGTGAATGACCGTTCCCGCCGGCTGTTCTACGCGCAAGGCGAAAATACCAGTTATTTCCTGCCCAAGATCGAGCACAGTCTCGCCTTTGGGCGTGTGCAGCAATTCCACCGGCTGCAACCGTTTGTATACGGTGACTGGCGGACTCATGCGGTCCTGCAGGATGCCCTTGGGCGGCTGTACGAGCTTGACGGGCTCCGCCGGGGACTCCGGCAGTGTATCGTCACGGTGTTCCCCATCATAGAAATTGGAAAAGGTGATCTTGCTGCGCCGCATACGCCAGCTTTCATCCGTGCCAAGGACTTCCTCGCCGCCGTCCTCGTAACGCAGGCGCAGTTCTGCCAGCAGTTTCCATTCGTCTCCATAGACTCCACCGCTGCGGCCATCCATGCCAAAGCGGCCCTTGTACCACCCGTTGCCCAGCATCACGCTGAGGGTCCCCTCCTGCGTCAGCAGGTGGGTCACATCATAGGTTTGCACCTGCACCCAGGCATCGTAATTGGTGCAACCCGGCGTGAGATATTCATCCCCGATCTTCTTACCGTTATAGTACGCCTCATACAATCCGAGACCGGTGATGTATAAACGTGCACACACGAGCCCGGGTCTGGGCTGAACCTGTTTTTCAAAAATGGGGTGACGCGGTTCCTCGTCCTTGCAGCCAATCCACTTTGCGGCAAAGGGCTCATCCCGTTTGCCGGTCTCAAACCAGCTTTCGGCACAGGCTTCGTCCCCCGTGTCATCCCGCACGGTCAGCTGCCAGACATAACGGGTGCGGGGCTGCAGGGGCAGGTCGATTTTCCATCCCAGACTGTCGGCCTTTTGTACAAAGCCCGTATCGTGTAAAACCTGGCCATCTGCCGCCTCCCGGCGGATGACTAGGCGCGCCGCCTGCTGGCAGAAACCGTTAGCCTGCCGGACCTTCCAAGAAAACACGGTCCGCGGCAGGAAATGCCCCAGAGGCCGGTCAAGGTGGTTCACTTTCAGCGCGTACAGTTCCATGCTTGCCTCCTTACCCGTGGCAGCTGCGCAGTGTTGGCAGCAGATTTTGCAGCACTGCGCGGTAGCCGTTGGCATACATATGCATCCCTTCGACGGTATATTCAGCTTTCAGATTGCCGTCTGCATCACACAAACCTGTGTTGGCATCAATAAACACCGCGCCGTTTTCCTGCGCCAACTTAGCCACCGCCGCGTTTGCTTCAGCAATGCGGGTATTGGTACGATGCCGGAACACCTCGGCCATCACCGGGTTTTTCATTCCAATCTCTGCATTGACCGGATAATATGCCAACAGGAAGACCTGCGTCTGGGGCAAATGGGAGCGAATGCCAGCCAGCACCTGGTTATAGCGCTGTATCAGCGTTTCCAGGCAGTAATCCGGGCCATTCATATCGTTGGTACCGATATTCAAAAAGAGATATGCGGGATCCAGGTCGTAGATACAGGGGCCCATAGTCTCCAGCAGCTCCGCAGTCGTATAACCGCCGATACCGCGGTTATAAATCTTAAGCGGAAGGTCCAGATCCAGTTCGAATTCCTCAATAGGGAACTGCTCCATTAGGCTGGAACCTGCAAACACGATTTGCCTCGGTTGGACATAGGCGTTCAAGCGGCGGTAACGTTCCACTTTTTGCTGCTTTTCGCTTTTTCCGCGCTGTTCAAACAAATCGCGGATCATTGCTTCAATTTCCGGTGAAAGTTTCATAAAACGGCTCCTTGTGCTTTGTGGGACGCGGTATCCGAAAGACAAACTGACAGATGGGAGGCGATCGTCTGTGCGATCAGGCGATTGCCCTCCGCATTGGGATGGACGCCGTCCGCAAAATACTCAGGATGTCCCTGCGTGGGGGCATAGAGATCGATGCATCCCCAACCAGCTTCCGCTGCCCGTTTGCGCAGTAAGGGACGGATCTGGTTCTGTAAGGTCTGTTCTGAGATATCCGCCACCACAGTACCGCCCGGCGTTTTCGGGAAACAGGCCGGCGGGATCATCACAAAGACCTTGGGCTGCTGCGGCAAGCTACGGTAACGCTCAACAAAGAGGTCGAGTTCCCTTGAAAAGCGCTCCGGCTCCCAATTTTGCGGTTTGGAATCGTTTGTCCCGAACATGATCAGGTAGATCCTGGCTCCACATTTCAGGGCTGCCTGTGCCTGCGGGGTTCGCTGATAGGGCAGGTCCCCCTCGTCCTGCAGCGTGGTGCCGCTGAACCCGTAGTTCAGGACCTGCCAGTTTTCCGGCAAGCTCTTTTGCAGGTAGGCTTCATAGCTTTGGTTCGAACGGTCCGATTCCACACCGGCGCCGTAAGTGATGCTGTCGCCAATGCAGGCGATGCCGTATTTGTCGGGAGAGGGTACTTCGGGCCGCAAAAAAGAGGCCAACCGTGTATGCAACTTTTCCGTTTCGGTTTTGATGTGCAGCCTGGCCCAGCGGTCCGCCAGTTCCGGCCACACCGCCACATCCTCATACGGCTGCAGCGTCTTTCCTTGGGGCTGCTGCAAATGCTCCAGCGCCTGGCGGGCGGCATCCGGTAACGGGTAAGTTCCATTGCGGACGGCTTCCAAGAAGTCGTTCATCTGGGCCAGCGTATAGGCACCGTCGTACTCCCCGGAAGCCCAGTAGGCATTCGCCAGAGAGAGCCCGTGCGGCCCTTCCGGGAACAGGTGGCATTCCGCCAGCACACCGGCGTCCTTTAATGCGTGCAGCATGAGCAAGCTGTTTTCATAGGGCACAATGTCATCGGTCACGGTGTGCCAGATAAAAAACGGCGGGGTCATGGACGTTACCTGGGTCTCCAGAGAAAGCTGCTTCCGCTGCTGCTGGGGCGCGTCCTTTCCGGCGCGCGTGGCAATTGTCATATCATGGGCATATTGACCAGCCGTAATGACCGGATAGCCAAGAATGACGCCGTTCGGCCTGTTCTTGAATGGCCCGGCGTAGCGCGGGTCGGGATCCGAAACATCCAAAAAATGGACGGCCAGATCCGCAGCCAGGTGACCACCTGCCGAAAAGCCACACAGGAGCACCATTTGCGGGTCAACACCAAATTCCGCGGCGTGTGCACGTACATAACGCACGGCACGGGAAACATCCAGCAGTGGCTGGCTCTTCAGCGGCGTCATCCCGAACAGGTCCGTAGTGTAGGTCAAGACAAACGCCTGGTAGCCAAGTGCGTAGAATTTTTCCGCCACCGGGGCTCCTTCGCCGGGACTTACGGCACGGTAAGCTCCTCCGGGCAGCACGATGACTGCTGGCCTGGGGGATTCTGTATCTTCATGCAGGTAGCTGTGCAGCTCCGGGATAAACTTGCCAGCAGCGGGCCAATCATACTCTTCCGTCCTCCAGATGGGAATACAATTGCTCGGTTTCACAAAAAAACGCCCCCTTAATGCATTCTGTAACTGCCCAGCAGCGCAAGGCTTGGTTTGGGTTTTCGGGTCTGAGTGACCCGGTCAACTGCGACCAGGCCAAATGTCATGGAAAAACCGCGCTGCCATTCAAAGTTGTCCAGTAGGCTCCAATAGAAATAGCCGTTGACGGGCACCCCCTCGGCCCGGCAGGCCTGGACGCCAGCCAACGCTGTCTCGATAAAAGCCTGGCGGCGGCTGTCGTCCGCCGTGGCGATGCCGTTTTCGGTCACCAGTAGCTCGCCATGGAAGTCTGCGGCTACATGGCGCAGCACATTGGCCAACCCGTCCGGGTAATACTCATAATTCATCTGGGTCATCTCCGCCCCTTGCGGCACCGGCAGAGCTCCTTCCGCGCCCATCCGAACGCGGGTATAGTTCTGTACGCCCAAAAAGTCGTCTTCTGCAATGGCGGGCAGATAATGAGAGAATTCCTGCTCCCACTTGCGTGCGGCGTTTTCCTCTCCGGTGGGCTCTGCCTGTATATCGTGCAGGCTCAGCGTGAGACCGACCTTTACATGGGGGCAAAGTTCGCGGATGACGGCGCGAGCAGCCATGTGTGCCTGCATGATGATCTCATCGCCGTGGGCGGTGCGCGGCTTGCAGAAGGTCTCCGCCTTTTCCGTGCCAAACACTTCCCGGCATTCGGCAGCGGCGGCTTTTTGCTCTGCCATCATCTTTTCCAGGTCGAAGCCCAACTGCAGGCTGTTCGACCCCTGCCTTGCCGCCTGTATCTGCTGGGCATAGCGCTGCGCGATGTCGGCAATCTCTACACCCATATTGGCTTCATTGATCGTGCAGACATAGTGCAGTTCACTGCCAAGATGCTCCATGACGTAACGCACGTAACGCGAAAAATAAGCGACTGTCGTGTCGGCCTCCCAGCCGCCCCTTGCAATGAGCCACTTGGGCGAGGTGAAATGCAGCAGTGTGATGACCGGTTCCACCCCGTTGTCCCGGCAGCAGGCGATCACTCTGCGGTAATGCTCCAGTTCATCGTTGTCAAACAAGCCCTCTTCCGGTTCGATTCGGGCCCACTCGATGGAAAACCGGTAGGCGTTCAGTCCTGCGGCCGCCATCATGCGGATGTCTTCCTCGTAACGATGATAGTGGTCAAGCGCAGCTCCGCTGGGCTCCAGATAGGTGGTGTGCTTCATATGTTCCTCGGCCCAGGCGTCGCTGTGGATATTGTTGCCCTCCACCTGATGCGCCGCCGTCGCGGCGCCGATCAGAAAATCACACGGAAATCTTTCCATGGCAGTTGCTCCTTTTCTTGTTTTTCAAGAATATTCTTTTTGAGGGATGCTGCGGCTTACAGCCAGTGAGTCCCCGCTTCCAACTGCAGCCGGCGCCCGTCCGCCAGTTCGACGGCAGCGGTCACGTTCGCGGGGAGGACAATCTCATAACGCGGCTGCCCGTCCTCATACCGCCAGCCGCTGACGATCTCGCCCAATGGCGAACGGTAGCGCGCACGGGCGTATTCCAATGCCGGATAAGGCTGCGGACGGATCGTGACCGTATTGCCCTCGACCCGGATGCCGCAGACACCGCAGAACAACCACGCGCACACCGCTCCATAGGAATAGTGGTTGAGCGATCCTTGCGGATGGCCGTTCGGATCGATGCCGTCCCAACGCTCCCAGATGGTCGTAGCCCCCCTTTTGACGGCATACAGCCAGCTGGGCATTGTATCCTGCAAAAGCAGGCGGTAGGCTGTTTCAAGGTGGCCATAGTCTGCCAGCACCTGGCACAGCAGCGGCGTGGAAAGGAACCCGGTGTTGAGGTGATACCCATTGGCTGCGATCTTGCGGTCAAGCTCTGCCGCCGCAGCCTTGGCTTCGTTCTCGGTCAGCAGGCCAAACGCGATGGGACGCAGATAGTCTGCTTGGCGTTCCGAATGGATCGCACCGTCTTCCGTTGCCACTAGGCGGAAGGCCTGTGCAGCTTTCTCCGAGACCTCACGGTAATGCGCGGCATCCTCCGGGTGATCGAGCAGTTCTGCAATCCTGGCCAGGATCCGGCCGGAGTGGGCAAAGTAAGCGGTCGCCACTTTGGTCTGCGGCTGCGCCATACTTGTATACACGTCCGAAGCATCCGGCTCCATCCATTCGCCAAAATCCGTGACGGTGTCGATCAAATAATTCTCCAACGGGTGGTCCTGCGGCAGTGCACCACCGGGACGGCGGGCACGCCCCTCCAAAAATCCATACCAGCGCTGCATCATGAGGTAGTTCTCTTTCAGGATGCGCACATCCCCGTTGCGCCGATAGAGCGCCCAGGGCACAAGGATACAGGCATCGCCCCAGCCGACAGAGCCGGAGATCAGTTGCAGCATGGGAGAAGGGGTGTCGATATGCGGTGCGATCACGGCGACCTGCCCGCCGGGGTATTGGTTGAGCCGACATTCCGCCAACCACTTGCGCACGACGGGGTAACAATCGGCCAGGTAAAGGCCGGTTTCGATAAAGACCCCCATGTCGCCGGTCCATGCAGCGCGTTCACGCGTAGGGCAATCGGTCGGGACATCGCAGAAGTTCGACTTCATGCTCCACACGCTGTTGTGGAACAACTGATTCACGTCGGCGTTAGAGCAAGCAAAGCTGCCAACATCTTCCATGTCGGAATACACCGCGATGGCGGTAAACTTTGCACCGTTCAGATCGATGTCGGTTTCCACCTTGGCATAACGGAACCCAAAGATCGTAAAACGGGCCTTGTAATGGTTGCGGCCTTCTTTGCAGGTGTAAATGATCTGCTGCCGGATGCCGCCTTCCTGATGACGGGTATCATCTTGAAAGTTGGCGTTGGTAAAATTGCCATGTTCGTCCAGGGTTTCGCCGTGCGTCAGGATGATTTTCTGCCCGGTGTGGGCGTTAAGCTCAAACTCGACGTAACCGGCCAGATTTTGGCCGTAATCAATGACAGTCTCCCCGTTGGGCGTCGTTATCAGTGTGCCAGCAAAGCGTTCCCGCTCGGCAATGGGCAGGCTGTTGGCGCATACAAGAGCGTCATAGCCGTAGGCTTCAACGCCCACGGGGTGCCACCCATCCAGCGTCTCGATGCGCGCATCGTAAACTTCTCCCTGCTGCATATCGTTTTCGCGCAGCGGTCCCTGCTGCGTTGCCTGCCAGCTTTCGTCGGACAGGCAGACCGGCTGCCCATCCACTTCCAACTGCAGCAGAAGCGCGATGTTCTCTCCGTAAAGGTTGCGTTTGCCGTCGATGCCGGCGCAGCTCCGGTACCAACCGTCGCCCAAAATGACCTGAATTTCATTTTCGCCGGGGTGAAGTTGCGCTGTTACATCATATGTCTGGTAGGCAATACGCTTTTCGTAGGTATAGCTGCCGGGGGCCAGAACAAAGTTGCCGACCCGCTGCCCGTTGAGCCATGCTTCATACAGGCCGTAACAGGTAACGTACAGACGGGCCTGTTTGCCTTCCGGAACAGTAAAGGTCTTGCGCAGATAACTGGCCGGATGGTGTACGCTGGGGTCATGCTGCAGTTCCGGGTCGATCCACTGGGCCTGCCAGTCTGCAGGCGACAATAGCCCCAGCTCAAAAGCTGCCGGTTCGCTCCAAGGGCCTGCGGCACCATTTTCGTCCCACAGGCGGACCCGCCAGCATACACTCTGGCGGGAGGACAGCGGCGCATCCAATACCGTGTGCATGGTATTGCCCGTCACGCGGCCGCTCTGCCAAATAACCTGGCCGCAGCTCGATGCCTCCACTTCATAGGCTGTCTGGGCAACGCCCCCTTCACACAGCCAGCTCAGCACCGGCTTTTGAATGTCGATCCCCAACGGGCTTGACAAGTGTTCGGTTTGCAGATGAATCGCTTTCATGATTTGCTCTCCTGTGTTGTTTGATTGACTTCGGTAGGCTTGAGATTCCATTCTTCCTGTAAAACCGGCAGAATGTATTCCTGTGCCCAGCGCAGCTGTCCAGTGTGGTTCAAATGGATGCCGTCTTTGCGGAAGAGCTCCTCGTGGAATGTTTCACCGTTGTATGTCATCGCACTCGCGTCAATGAATCGCATATAAGGCGTGGCGGCGCACAGTTCCTGCAATTCCTGATTGATCTTCTGCGTAAGGGCAAGGAACTGCTTTCGACCCGGCAGCAGAAGTCCGCTCATTACGATAAACTTGGCGTCTGGCAGGCGGGAGTGGAAGTCCGAGAACATCCGGCGTTTGTTTTCCATACAACGGCGGATCTTTTCCGCATCATCGCCTTCGATACGCAGATAGTCATTGGAACCCGTCTGAAAAACTACGATTTTGGGGACATATGGATACAGCAATTTATCTGCGTAGCGTACTAGGTCAACATCCGCGCTATTTCCAAAGCCATGATTTTGCACAGGGTATGGGGCCAGGTCTTCCTCCATTTCTTTCCATAAAGTAAAATTGGATGCACCGTAAAAGACAATTTCTCCCTGACGCGTTCTGGAATCATATCGCCGACTGGGGCGAAATACCGCGAGATATTTGAATGGTCCCACATAACATATGCCCGCCAACAACAGGAAGCCCATCACGACCAGCAATAGAACAACCACAACAGCAATCATTCGTCATTTTCCTTTCCAAGATACGGTTTTTTAATCGCTTGCAGCTCGCGGTTAAATGTTTGAATTTGTGCTTTGGGCACTTTGTCGCTAACGTGGCTCAAAATGCTCTGCAAAGTCTGGCGCATCAACATTCGCTGCAAGTTTGGATTCACGGCGGCCGTGCTCCCAACCTCTCCGCGAGTCGATGCTGCCGCACCAATCACCTTCTGTACAATGGCAGCAGCGCGGGGCTCCCGCATCAAATCTCCGATCGTATCAGTCAGAGAATAACAAGCAGGGTCGTATTTGTCGTCTTTATCAAACCAGTTGACGACTTTAGATGCCCCAGCATACTGATAGGTCGGGTCGGGTCGTTTCACTTTACGCAAATAGATCACGCTGGACAATGTCCCGGCACGCGCCGCGATGTGATGTTCTCCACAGATAGGAACGTAAAAACGGAAAATGTAGCGTCCCTTCTGTCTGGCAAACACTTTTCCATCTACGATCAAGACGATTTCCGGCTGGTTGGAATAAACCTTGATCTCGGTCGTATCCTCGGTACGATTCACATAACGACTACCACAGATATGTACAAACGGTTCCTTACTCCAGTGCGCTTTATAGAGATAAAATGCATCTTTTTTGATCAAGCGATCAAAAGTGACCAATCCCTTCTGATTCTCGCCGGGTTTTCCGCCTTCATCACGACCGTCCGCCGCAAAGTCAAAGAGGTTCCATGCATGGGTCGCCCACAGCCATGGCCGTGCTTCGATTATATCCAGCATTTGTTCGTGATATAAAGCTTGGTAACTTTCGGTATAATCACCGCGCCGTGGAGCGGCGCTCTGATAGCGCGGGTTTGCATCCGCACCATATTCTGAAAGTCCCAGACACCGCTGGGGGTATTTTGCATGGTAGTCGTCCAAGAACTGCCCTGCCTCGGCACATTCTCCCAGATACCATCCATAATATAGATTATAGCTGTTCAGATCGGGTATTTCCAACAGCGGAGAATCGGGCTCCAGCATAAACACGTTTGCCATTGCTGTTGGCCGGGTGCTATCGAGAGTATGACAAAGTTCGTTGAGCGTCCTGTGATTGGCGAGCAGATCCTCCGACACCGCGCCTGAGGCCGTGATCTCGTTGGAAAGCCCCCAACAGCAAATACAGGGGTGGTTGTAATTCTGTTCCACCAGTTCCCGCATTTGCTGGCGAATGTTTTCATTGCCGTCTGGCATATGCTGCGAAATGTAGGGGATCTCAGCCCAAACCAGAAGACCGTTTTCATCGCAGAGATCGTAAAATTCTTGTGCGTGTTGGTAATGGGCCAGGCGCAGCGTATTGGCCCCCAACTCACGAATGATGGACATGTCCTCCCGCATCATGGCCGGTGTGAGGGCGTTGCCTACATCTTTGCGGTCTTGGTGGCGGGAAACGCCACGCAAAGGGTAAGGCCGCCCGTTTAAGTAAAAGCCTTTCTGTGGGTCGATATCAAACGTCCGGCAGCCAAAACGCTCTGCAATAACATCCCCACTTGCCAGACTCGCCGTTGCCGTATATAGATACGGGTCATCCAGGCCGTCCCAGAGGCGTACATGAGGAATAGTGAATACAGAAGAAGCATAACCGCCTGCAACTTGAGCATACTGCGTTTGTCCGGCCAAACTGAAAGTGACCGTCTGCCCTTCGCCGCTTGTCACCCAAGTCTCTGCTGTAACGGTGGCAGTATGGTCGTCCAAGTCTACAGTCGGAGTCAGGCGCAGGCCAGGTCCACCATTACGATCCAACGAAAAATGTGTGGCGGGCACACATATCAGACTGACTTCCCGATACAGACCGCCGTAAAATGTAAAGTCTGCTTTTTGTGGATATATACGGTCGCTCGTGTTGTTATCCACCGCAATGACCAATAGGTTTTTCGGCTCCATATACGGTGTCAGTTCTACCCGGAAGGTCGAATACCCGCCCTCATGCCGGGTCAGCTTTTTTCCGTTCCAAAAAACCTCTGCTGTCATGGCGGCTCCCGTGCATTCCAACCAGATTTCGCTGTTTGCCGGACAGTCAGGCGCAGTGACGCAACGCACATACCAGCGCGTTCCGCGGGCATAATCATTACCGCCGTCCTGTCCGTCCCGAGCGTTCCAAGTATGTGGTAGACAAACCGACTCGCCGTTGGCTTGCGACGCCTGCTGCGCATTTGCAGCCTTTTCGACGAAGCGCCAGTCATCCATAAGCGAGATACGTTCTCTCATAGGTAACTCAGTCCTTTCCTGCGTGGCGAATGCTTTTCTTTTTCGCCTTCTCATGCTATAATGAAAAATATTTAATTGCTGGGAGTGATATATGTGGGACTTTCTGAAAAGCTCTCCCTTCTGCAAGAGTTTTTGCAATGTGGCAGCTCAGTATCGCTATGGCATTATGATGCTGACGGCAATCTGGTCGATTCAAACTACCCGCAACAGACACTGCTTTCCACTGCGTTCACGGCATTCGGTTGTCGCGATCGGATGCTTTCACACGCTGCCAGCCATGATAATCCCATCCTGCTGGGGGATGCTCTGGGACTTGTGTGGGGCGCGGCCTTTGAAAAACAAGACGGGAAATTGCAAAACATCTATGTTCTCGGGCCCACCTTTTTTGCGGATGTTTCGCTGGCACAGGTCGAGGAAGGTCTAAAGAGATATCACGACGCTGAAGCCAGCATAGCCTGGAAGATCCACCTGCTGGACAATGTCCCCACCATTCCGGTTTGCAATTTCATTTTGTTTTCCCATTATTTGCTAATGCTGCATTTTTGTCTAACGACCGAAAAGCTCGATGTCAGCGCGTTGAACGTGACTTCCCTCACCGTAATGCCGGATGGGGAAGCGCCCTCTCTCAAGCGCGACCGGCACAAAATCTATTCAGCCGAGCAGGCCATGCTTCAGATGGTACGCAATGGGGATTTGAATTATAAAGAAAGTCTAAGCGGCGCAATGAACCTGAGCATCGGTCCGAATCTTGCCGCACATACTCCACTAAGTGGGGCCAAAACTTCGGATATTATATTCTGCACACTGGTGTGCCGTGCGGCCATAGAAGGCGGTCTTTCACCGGAGGAAGCATATTCTCTCAATGACTCCTATTTGCAGCTCATTGAAAACGCCTGCACGTGGGATGAACTTGTCTCCTTACCCTTGACAATGTACAATGATTTTATCCATCGCGTCCACCGTTGCCGCGAAAATCCAAAGGTCAGTGCGCCGATTCAAAAATGCATCGATTATATCGAGCTGCATCTCGATCGTCGCATCCTTGCGAGTGAACTGGCTGCTCTGATCGGTTACAGCGAGTACTATGTCACGCGCAAATTTAAGGAAGAGACCGGGTACTTCATCAACGACTACATCAAATTTGCCAAAGTAGAACGGGCCAAGATCCTTCTGGCCAATGCGGAGCGGGACATTGCGGATGTTGCCGAAATGCTTGGCTTTGGCAGCCAGAGTTACTTTGGACAGATTTTTAAAGAAGTAACCGGATCGACGCCGGCGGTTTACCGTGCCACGCTGTTTGGAAAGCATCGCGACAAAAAAGCGTAGTCTGCACCGGCCCACCCAGCGCAGACCGCTGTTTTGGCAGTATTTACTGCACTTGTTTCTCGTTCAGTTGTGCTTTCTTTTCGGCCACGCGTTTCTGTACATTGACCATTTCTTCTTTTGTCAGGGTATAGAATTTCATGGCAATGATTGAAGCGACCCAACCCAGGATTGGCATACCGTAAGCCAAGAAAGCCGTGACGACACGAATAGCAAAGGTCGCTTCGTCTGTCGGCTGCGGCATTGTCGATGTATAGCCAATAGCCGCCACACAAAGGGTCGCAATCAACGTGCCCAGCGAAGAAATAAGCTGGTCGATAAAGTTGTAGGTGGCAGCCACGGTAGCGGCCATATAATTGCCGGAGCGGTCAAGTTCGTAGTCCACAATGTCGGAACGCATCACGCCATTGGATGTACTGCTGTTCATACGACCAAAATTAAAACCGAACACGACCAGAAGGAAAGCAATCAGCAGCGGCGGAGTGGAAAGCACCTGCCCCATCGGGGCAAACAGGCAAAACAGCATTGCAAGGGCTGCGAAAGCAATGGCTACCAACGACCAGGTGATCGTACCTTTGCGTGCGCCGTGCTTGGCAACGTATTTTGCGCCAATAAAGGTAAGGAAAGTCGCCGGGAGACTGGCAAACAAGCCGATGACAGAGCCAAACTGCATATTGCCCAGCAGAATACCGTAGAGCATTGTGCCAACGACCGCCTGACCTGATGCCTGTGAGGCAATTTTGTCTGTCACTGAAGCGATGGTATACATCTGGAACGGGCGATTATCCTTGACGAGCGATAGCATATCCTTAAAACCGACCGCTTCATTTTTAAGATTGCGAAAATTCTCCGGTTTATCGTGAGCCGACAAACCGATCATCGAGAAAAACCAGAAGATGAAAGCAATCACCACGAACACCTGGCAACTGGCTGCCAGCATTTCGTTGCTGTATTGGTTGCCAAAGCGCGGCAAAATGAACAGCGTATTGACCAGACCGAAAACGATGGATCCTAACGCACTGTACACCATGCCCCAAAAACCGACATACGGGCGCTGGCGCGGGTCATTTGTCAAGACCGGACCAATCATATTGGCCGCCACATCGCCAACAGAGTTGCCGAGTATATATAGCAGGTACATGGCAATGAAGAAAGGCATACCAAAATGCCCACTGCCCCAAACATAGAGCATGAACACAGCCAATGTACGCAGAAGGAAGCCGATACTCATAAAAATGCGAAGCTTGCCGAAACGCGTGTTGACACGATCAATCAGCAATGCAATAAACGGATCAACAATGCCATCGAATACGCGGCAGCTAGTAAGTACTACGCCAACTATCGCCACCGCGATCCCATAACCAGAATTTCCCAGATAGCTGATCAAACCAATTAATGTGTTAAAGGCCATGGATGTCGCATTGCTGCCAAGCGACAAAATGATCTGCCAGTTTTTGGCGCGATTGTACTGCACGCCATCGATCTCGCTCGATGTCAATCTTTTTGTCTTTGCCATGTGAAAATTTTCCTCCTTTTGATTTTGAATGATCCCTGCATGACCGATCGGAAAAAGGGGACGTCTCCCGTGACGATGTCATGGGAACTGCTCAGTGAATCCATTATAGTTGGCAAAGAGTGGTTCGGGTTATCAAAAATTCACAATTTTTGTTGCCTTTTTATCACCCTTTTGAATGCTGTCGAATTTCGAACAAAAAAAGTGAATCATTGACAAACGATTTTCCCTGCCTTCCAAACTGTGCAAATGATTGATATGTTTTGCGAATTTCCGATTACACTTTTCCGTTTTTACATGGTAAAGTAATCACAGAAGTCGGTCAAAAAATCTGTTTGGGAGGTTGTTCAGATGGAAACGCTCCTTGTGGAAACGCCTTGTGGGATGGTGGAGGGCTTTCGAAAAGAGAATATCTGCTATTTTTTGGGGATTCCCTTTGCCAGAGCCGAACGGTTTGCTTATCCACGTGAAGTCACACACTGGCAAGGCGTTCTTTCGGCGACACACTTTGGTCCCGCGCCCATTCAACAGCGCACATATTATCAGAAAGATACCGAGGACCCGCAAAATCATTATGAACATGAATTCTATCAGGGCTTTGAATCAGACTACAGCGAGGACTGCCTGAATCTGAACATATGGGCGCCAGACCAGGCGGCAAACTGTCCGGTTCTGATCATCATTTACGGCGGAGGTCTTGTCTCCGGGCAAAACAATTCCCCGGAGTGCTGCGGTGAGAGCTTTGCCCGGAACGGTATTGTGACCGTTGCAATGAATTATCGGCTCAATGTGTTTGGATTTGCCGCCTTGCCGGAATTGGCCAATGAAAACGGAAGAAGCGGCAACTATGGGTATTACGACCAACAGACCGCCATCCAATGGGTACTGCACAACATTCAAAGTTTTGGCGGCGATCCGTCCCGCATGACGCTGATTGGCCAGAGCGCCGGCGCGGCCTGTTGCGAGACGCAGATCAAGTCGCCTTTGAATAGTGGTGTTTTCAAGCAGGCCATCATTCAGAGCAGTGCAGGCTTTGCCACCTTTATTAAACAAAAGCGCAACAACGAGTCGGAATATAATAAATGGCGGCAGGTCTACAAAGAGGCTGGCTGCCGCTCCATCGAAGAATTCAAGACTATGCCTGCACGGGATCTCTATGACGCATTTGCTGTTGTATCGGCCCGGCACCCGATGGGGTTCTGCAATGCTGTATACGATGAAAACTTTACGGCACAACACAAGAACGCTCCTTGCAACACAAAAATCCTGTGTTCTCTTACATCCGAAGATGTAATGCCGTTGCTCCTTTACCTTATGTGCCGCTATCTTGCCTATTCGCAAAGAAAAGGCGGTGTTGATACCTATGCCTATTTCTTCAAACGGAAACTACCTGGCGATAACAAAGGAGCCTGGCATGGCAGCGATCTGCTGTACCTTTACGGCGGGCTGAATAGTTCCTGGCGCCCTTTCACCGCAGAAGATCGTACACTTTCCGATACAATGCTGCATTACCTTTGCAACTTCATCCATAATGGTGATCCTAACGGAAGATATATGCCTCGTTGGACTCCCCTTCGAAAAGGAAGCGATTTTCTCGTGCTGGGTCAGGGTGCGCCCCATATGGGCAAGCCGGAAATTTGTGCTCTACTCAAAAACACATTGCACCCTAATGGAATCGGAATGTAGTGAACGTGGCTAGCCAGACCCATGACATGGAAGATGATACGGCCAAAAGGACCGAACATTGAACCCCCTTTAACTTTTTTCGTAAGAGAAAATAAAAAACTGCCGTTGTTGGAATGCGAGTTTCCTGCAACGGCAGCTTTTTTCGTGCAATCGCTTGCTATATGGATGTGACCCAGATGGTCTATGCGGGCGGCGACCTTTCGCTGGATACGCTGGGCGGTTTCACCGGCGGCAATGGCAAGCGGCGCAGCCTGATGGCCGCCACCCAGGATCCAGCCCACAGCCACGCGATGGTGTGCTGGCTGCAAAATTTTGCCAAGCATATCCTCTACAAGGTCGCGCAGACGATGGATTAAGCAGTCGTTTTTCCATACTACCCGTCAAAACCAACCAGGCGCTTGAAAAGCTTCTACTGTTGTTTCAATCTACGGAAGCAGTATCCACCAGGCAGCCACCCGGCGCAATGACTGGGTAAAAGGCGTTGTGGATGTGCACTGTGCCCAGCGCGTTGCCCCGCAGGATCATCCCGGCGTCCCCCGTGTGGGGGCTCATGCCGGCAATGTGCAGCACCGTGGCCACGGTGCCCAGACTCTTTGGGCAAAGTTGGCCAGCGCCTCCAAACTGGCCCGGTCGCTGATGTCGCAACGGCAGGCTTTGGCGTCAATGCCTTCCGCCCCCAATTCCGCGATGGCCTTGTCCAGTTTGGCCGGGGTGCGGGCGGCCAGCACCAGCGTGTAGCCCTTTTTCACCATACGGTGAGCGGTGGCCAGCCCCATGCCGCTACTACCGCCGGTGATGACGCAGACGCTTGCATTGTTTTCTGCCATCTCGTCCGCCCTCTTACACCCGCACAGTGCCGATCTTGCCGGTGGCTTTCAGCCAGGCGATTTCGTCGTGCATCGTTTCGCGGTAACTGCGGGTGTGGTAGCCCAATTCCCGCTCCGCCTTGGAGGAATCAAAGTCGTTGTTGCGGGCCAGGTTGTAGATTGAGAAGGTGGTCAGCAGCGGCTTTTCGCCGGTTTTTTTCGCGCGTTTTTCGGTGATGCCCGCAATCAGGTTGGCCACACTGCAGGGCAGGAAGATGCTCGGCGCTTTGCAGTCGGCCTCCTCGGCCACAAGCTTCGCAAAGTCCTTGAAGCGGACCTCCCGGTTGCCCAGGATGTAACACTCGCCCTTGCGGCCCTTATCCACGGCGGCGATGCAGCCGGCCGCCAGGTCCCGCACATCGCAGAGGTTGAAGGTGCCGTCGACACCCATCGCCATCTCACCGTTGATGATCTTGATCAGCGCGCCGGTGGTCTCGCCCACGGCGTAGTCCTCCGGGCCCATAATGCCGGAGGGGTGGACGACGCAGGCATTGAGGCCCTTCCCGTGCACGGCGTCCAGCACGGCCTGGGTGGCCAGCGCCTTGCTCTGACTGTAACAGCCGCGCACATGCTCAGGGTCACGTTCAGGATCAAAGTGGTCAATCTCGGTGATTCTCTGGCCTTTAGGCTGTTCGGGAATCGCGCCGGTCGAGCTAACATAGACGAGCTTGCCGAAGTGTTTGGCAGCCAGGCAGCAGTCGATGATGTTTCTGGTGCCGCCCACGTTCACGTCCATGACCTTCTGGCTGTAGTCGGGGTTGACCGTGACGATGGAGGCGCAGTGGATGACGTTGACGGTGACGCCGTCCTCCACCGCAAAGAAACGGCGCAGCGATTCCACATCGGTCAGGTCACCCACGCAGAGTTCGGCCTCTGCGGGGATGTACTGTTCGGCCTTGTCGCCGGGCAGCACAAAGGCACGGACCCGGTCGCCGCGGGCGATCAGCTGGCGGCAGATCGTGCCGCCAAGGAACCCGGCGGCGCCGGTGACAAGGTAGATGTTTTTGCGGATGTTGGCAGCGGTTTTCATAGGGCGTTCCTCCTGTTTATGTTCTGTATAAGTATTTTACGGTGTTTCGTGGGTCGTTGTCTCTCAACGGCATTAAGGATACACCCCAAAGATAAACGCCCGGTAAACAAACCCGTTTATCTTTTGTTTATCTTTCTGTGATAGAGTGAGAGATGGTATAATCAACAAAGAAGATTCTCGAGGAGGGAAACCCGCGTGTTCAAAATTCTGGTGGCGGAGGACGACGCCAGCACCAACCGGCTGTTCTGCGCGATCCTGCGCCGGGCCGGGTACGAGCCGTTGCCCGCCTTTGACGGCGAGCAGGCGTTGCAAAAGCTGGATGAAGAGAAAGTAGACCTGCTGCTCTGCGATGTGATGATGCCGAAACTGGACGGCTTCGGGCTGACCCGGGCCATCCGGGAATCGGGCAGTATGCTGCCCATCCTTATGGTCACAGCCAAGGCCTTGCCGGAGGACAAGCACAAGGGATTTCTTGTGGGCACCGATGACTATATCACTAAGCCTGTAGACAAGGAGGAGATGCTGCTGCGCATCAAGGCGTTGCTGCGTCGGGCCCGCATCGTGGACGAGCGGTGTATCACGGTGGACGATGTGGTGCTGGACTATGACAGCCGTACCGTGCGCCGCGGGCATGAGGTCCTCACCCTGCCGCCCAAGGAGTTCAGCCTGCTGTACAAGCTGCTGGCCTATCCCGACCGCACCTTCACCCGGCTGCAGCTGCTGGACGAAATCTGGGGCATGGACTCAGAGAGCGACGAAAGAACCGTCAACGTCCACATCAACCGACTGCGCAGCAGGTTCTTCGGCTGGCCGGAGTTTGAGATCCAGACCGTGCGCGGGCTGGGCTACCGTGCGGTCAGAAAGGCGGTGCCCCATGCTGAATAAACTCAAACACTGGCTGTTCACCTTCAACCTGACCTTTTTGCTGGTTCTCAACCTGTTTTTCATCATCGCGCTGGTGCTGGCCCTGGTCGCCTGCGCGGTCTGGCTGGCAAGCGGCTTCGGCCTGCTGGACTGGACGCAGCTGCTGCGCCCTGCGGCGGTGAGCATCGTGATCTACGCGCTGTCCATTTTGATCGGCATCAGTGTCGTAGTGATGATCCAAAAGGTGATCCTCAACCCGGTGCGAGGCATGGTATCTGCCATGCAGCGGCTGGCAGGGGGAGACTTCTCGGTGCGGATGACCTGCCAAGGTTGGATGCGGCCGCTGGAACTGCGGGAGTTCACCGACGCCTTCAACACAGCGGCCACGGAGCTGGGCAGCACCGAGATTTTGCGCAAGGACTTCATCAACAACTTCTCCCACGAGTTCAAGACTCCTATCACCTCGCTGGGCGGCTTTGCCGACCTGCTGCTGGAGGACGAGGAGATGCCCGCCGGGGAGCGGCGGGAGTACCTGTCCATCATCAGCAGCGAGAGCAAACGGCTGGCGGCGTTGGCCAACAGCGTGCTGGCGCTGTCCCGGGTGGAGGCGCAGACGATCCTGACCGATGCTGCTCCCTTCCCGCTGGCGGAGCAGCTGCGGCAGAGCGCGCTGGTGACCCAGCAGAAATGGAGCCGCAAAAAAAGCGTCGCCCTGACGGTGGACATCCCCGAGGGCGACGAGTGTGTGTATACCGGCAGCGAGACGCTGCTCAAAGAGGTGTGGGTGAATCTTTTTGACAACGCCATCAAGTTCTCGCCCGACGGCGGCGCCGTGACGCTGACGATGCAGCGCACGCCGGGGGGCGTCACCGTGACCGTGACCGACCAGGGTCCCGGCATGGACGCGGCCACCCAGGCGCGCATCTTTGACCAGTTTTACCAGGGCGACACCAGCCACAAGACCGAGGGCAACGGCCTGGGCCTGGCGATGGTCAAAAAAATCGTGGCGCTACACAAGGGCCACATTACGGTGGACAGCCATCCCGGTCAAGGCAGTTCTTTTGTGGTATGGCTGCCAAGCTCAGTCTCTTGCTGAACCAGCCGCCATCTAAAAAGCAGCCCATACCGAAGACGGTTTCTGTAATGTATGCGCAGCGTGTTGGTTATCAACCGAACTGAAAAGCCGAACGGCATCCTGTTCTTTGTGCGTCTATCAACCATCCACTGATTTCTGTATCCAGGAGGAAAAACATATCTGACTATATTCCCACCTCGCTCGCAAACGCAGCGGGGCGCCTGATCGATTGGGTACAGCCGCATCAGCAGGCATTGAAGCTGGCTTGGCAAGGCCTCAGCATCGGTGTGATTGGTCTGAACAGCTATCTGATGCTGCTCAACCGCACCGCCAATATAGGGCTGAAAAAGGTTGTCTGGTTTGGTTTGTTCGCTTATACAGCGGCCTTTTGCATCCTGACCTTCTGGTTGCGGCGGGAGCCCGGACGACGGCAGCACATTGCATTGCGGATCAAAGCGGCGTTCCGGCTGCTCTATACGGCACTCTATCTGACAGCAGTGATGCTGGATGTGCTTGCCATCACCGCCCAGCCGGACGTCGGCGACCGTTGGATGCTTGTATACTATGGCTGCCTGTTTTTGGAATGAGTGTTTGGGCACCAACTGCCTGTGGGACCCCTCTATGCTTGGCTGGTGTCGAAGAAAGTTTGGACTCGACGTTATTTTAGATGAAGGCACAAAGGAAAAACATTAAGTTAAAGAGTGTTGTATATAGTCTCTGTGCGGTATCCTTTCTTTCATTTTTGTTATGGAAGCCAGTTGAAGGTCGCCTATTCAATCCTCATCTTAAGCCTTGACCGGCAAACCGTTGACGCTCAAGCCATCCGCCGGGACCAACAGGTACTTGCGGCCGTCGATCTCGGTGGTCTCGATGCGGCTGCCCTGCTCAGGGTCGAGCGAGACCTTGGCCGCACCGTCCTCGATCTCCAGCTCGAACTTGCCGGTGCTGACCAGGTTGGCGGGGTTGATGGCGGCGGACGCGCCGAAGCTCTCGGCAAACCGGGCGGCAAAGGCCTGCACCTGGGCTTCCGGCACCTGGCTGTCCAGCAAAACAGCGCCAATGTCGGCGGTGGTCACGGCCAGGGGCTCTTCCTCCCGGCTCTCTTTGTGTTCCTCGACCTTATCCCGCACCCACTCGTGCAGGTTCTGCGCGAGCTGCAAGGTGCAGGCGTCGCCCAGGCTCTCCGAGAGGATGGTCTCGAAGGTCTCCCGCTGCTCGGCGGCCGACATCGGCGGCTCGATGTGGAAGACGCCGTCGATGAACTCCTGGTGCAGCTGGTCCGGCTTGCGGGTGTAGAACAGCGCGTTGTAGATGTTGGCCGCCCGGTCGTCAAATGCCGGGAAGAGGAAGCCCAGCTCCGGCTGGCCGACGACCTGGTTGGTGCCGTAGCTGTGGAACTCGTTCTGCGCCGAGTAGAAGCCCAATGCGGCCTTGCCCTCCTTGACCGGGCAGACGCAGCAGACCACATAGTGGAACATCGTATCGGAGACCTGGTCAAAGGTCAGGCCGTCCTTGGCCTTGAAGGGGACGTCGTAGGCGTCGTGGGCCAGCAGAACCAGGTAGTTGCTGTCATCCATATCCAGCGACTCGATGACCTTATCATAGAACGCCTGGCGCACCGCCGGGTCCTTGAGTTCGGTCTCCCGCAGCGACATCAACAGCTTGTGCTCGGGGCTGTCCACGACCTGTTGGGTGGAGAACACAATGTCGATCAGGTTCTTGCCCTGGGTGCCGGAGAGGGCTTTTTTGAGGAAGCCCAGATACTTCTCGGTTTCCTCCGGCGGCATGGTCGTGAGGGATTCATCCAGGTAGGCGATGATCTCCTTTTTGGTATTGACATAGCAGCCATAGATGTGGCCGATGGAATTTTTGTCCGGGCTGAACCGGCGGCGCAGCTCGCTGATTTCTTTCTTGTTCATGAAGTACCTCGATCGTTGGTTATGTGGAAATGGAAACAGTTTATAGTATACCATATTCGGAGATAGCTGTCAGGGTAAGCATCTGCCTTTTTGGGAATTTCGGATTTGTCTCTGAACACTTCACCTTCGGAACGCATCGATCGTATCGCAGATCGCAGCCAGGTCATCGTCCAGCAGATCGGCTCCTTCTGAAGGCAAGGGCGGGGCGGGTATCTGCGCAGGCGGCGTCACAGTGGGCGGAGTAGCGGTGGCTTTCGGAGCAGCCTTGCCCGCCTGCAAGGGTTCTGCCGCTTGCTGCTGCAGTGCCCGCTGCACGATCTGCTCGATGATCGTGGGCTCTATGGCTGGCGGTGGGAGCGCCGGGGCGCTTCCTTGCCCGCAGTAGGTCAGCACCGCGCAGGTCAGGAACACAGCCTTGCGGCGCCCCTGCTGGTTGAGCAGCTCGATGACCTGCCGCTGCTGGGGGTCGGCCGCGTTGAACTGGATCGTAAAACGGCCCGGCTGCTTTTTGCCGCCCATCAGGCGTGCCCCTTGCTGGCCAGGCGGGCGCGGTAGATTTTTTCGTACCCCTTGGCGTTGGCTTGAATATCGTCCACAAACAGGCAGGTCGCCCAGCGGCCTGCCTGTTCCAGGTAGGGCCGCAGCAAAATCGCCCCGCCGCCCACAAAGACCGGCGTCGTCACCCGCAGGTCGATCATCCGCTCGCGTAGCTGTCCGAACAGCTCCTCCACAAACAGCCGAGCCTGCTCTCGGATCAGCTTTTGCACATTGTCCGGCAGCGTGCTGTTGTGGCCGGCCAGAACGCTGTCTACATCAAACTCCTCCAGCAGCAGGTCGTAGGCGCTGTTCACCGCGTTGATGATCCGGTTGTACAGCAGGATCACCCCATATTCCAGCGAGCTGCAGTCGGACAGATCCGGCACACCGTACTTGAGCAGCATATAGTCCGCCGTGAATCCGCCGATGTCCAGCACCACGCACTTGCTCAGCGGCCGCAGCTGGCTGAACACCGTCATGGCGGCGGCGTAAGCCTGCGGGTAGGCCGTGACGCTGTTGAAGTAGACCGAAAACGGGCGGCTTCCCAGCGTGAACTTGACGACGCCGCGGTTGAAGTAGGCTTCAAAGTCGTGATACAGCGCCCCATAGTGGGCGGGCGGCAGACCGATGAGCAGATCCACCGAAGCCGTATGCCCGGGGTCATAGGTATCCGTTACCAAAAGTTCGTAGGCCACCCCGAAGAGGGTGAGCAGGAAGAAGGACTCGTCCTTGCTTTTGTCCCGCCGGTAGGGCAATCGGTGTTCAGTTAGTGAATAATAGCGGCTGTTATACAAAATGTAATTTTCACCCACAGCCGGGCGAACGTCACTCTCCACCAGGCCGGAAACGAACACCTTGTGGACGGTCTTGATCTGTTTGTTGCCGTGGTCGATGCTGATAACCATGTTGCACACTCCTTTTGCGTTGTTTATACGCTGTTATACGGACGGCGTGCGCAGCAGCAACTTTGCAAAATTATTTTTCTGTTTTGGCTGGAAAAAGGATCTTCGCTGCTATTTATAGAGCAGAACCTTGAAAACTGAATAGCCATCCTCCATCGGTACGATATAGACGCGGCTGGAAGGGCGCAGGAACCAGCCGGCGGGGGATGGATTTTTCATCATTTACTTACGAGACAGAACAAGACAAAAAACGGAAACGCCTGCTTTCCCATCGGCTCCACAGCCGTGGTGGACAGGCAAGCGCAACAATCCGACGACATACGATAGAACTGGAGGTGAACGCATGGATCTATCGAACTACAAAATTCAAGAGGTTTTTCAGTCCTCCACGCTGCGGGAACGCAAGCGCAACCTGCGGCGACAGATGGAAGAATATATTGGCACGATGCTGCGGCGCGGCGGCCGGAATTGGGTGACCACGGATACGGACACAAATTGTGTTGCCGCCCCTGAACATACGCCGTACAATACAGATGAGCGATTGTGCAACAAGTAAAAAGGAGTGTTCCGAATGAAAGTTGCCATTTATGTCAGACTCAGCAAGGAGGATGATGACGTCCGCAAACAAGTCAATGGAAAACAGGAGTCCGAAAGCATCCAAAATCAGAAATCGCTTCTGATCAAGTACGCCGTAGAGAGGGGGTACGATATCTACAATATCTATACCGATGAGGACTATTCCGGCGCAGACCGGGACCGTCCGGCCTTCAACCGGCTGATCCAGGATGCCAGCGAGCACAAATTTGATATTGTGCTGGCCAAAAGCCAGTCTCGCTTTACCCGCGATATGGAGTTGGTAGAGCGGTACCTGCATGGAAAATTCCCGGAGTGGGGCATCCGCTTCATCGCCGTGGTGGATCATGCGGACACCGATGATGCCAGCAACAAAAAGGCACGGCAGATCAACGGCCTGATCAACGAATGGTATCTCGAAGACCTGTCCATCAACGTCCGCACGGTTCTGAACCACAAATGCCAGTCCGGCCAGCATATCGGTTCCTTTGCTCCTTACGGTTATGCCAAGGACCCCGCCGACCACAACCATCTGGTCATCGATCCGGTGGCCGCCGCTGTGGTGCGGCGCATCTTTCAGATGGTGCTGTCCGGGTACGGCGCAACGCGGATCGCCAAAACTTTGAATGAGGAAGGCATCCCCAACCCGACCCTCTACAAACAGCAGCAGGGTCTGAACTTCGCGCCCTGCCAGAAGGGCCGGGTGCCCGGCTTATGGAGCACTGCCTCGGTCCGCTACATTCTGACCAACCAGACCTATGCAGGCGATCTTGTGCAGGGGCGGCACAAAAAGGCCAGCTACAAATCCAAAAAAATTTTGGTGGTTCCAAAAGCCAAATGGATCATCGTGCCAAACACTCACGAGCCGATCATCCCGCGGGAGACGTTCGAGCAGGTCCAGCGGCTGTGCTATGAGCGCGTTGTCCCCTGCTTTTACAGCGGTGCCGCCCACCCTCTTTCCAAGAAAGTTTTTTGTAGCTGCTGCGGCGGTTCCATGCAGGTGTGCGGCAATGGAAAGCAATATCGATACCTGCGCTGCCGAATCCACACTTATAAACCAAGTCTTTGTCCAAACCGCTCCATCTCCCTTGATGCGCTGGACGCCATCGTCCTGCAGAGAATCGGGCAGCGGTTAAATGAATTGCTCGACTCCGACAGGCTCAACTTTTCTACATTTACCCGCGAGGCAGAAGAGCGGGCCGATGCATTGCAGCGGGAACTCGATCGCCTGCAGAAGGAACGCCAGAAGTGGCAGGATGCACTTACTTCCCTGTACCGGGATCATACCGCTGGCGCTGTGAGCGATGCGGTCTTTGCACAGCTTGACGCCAGCTTTCGCAAAGACATTGAGGGGTTTGACCGCCGTATCCGCGCCCTGGACGAGGAGCGTGCCGGCACGCTGGCCGACCCAGCCGGTCGATACGAAAGGCTGCACCAAATGGCCAGGGAGGCAGGCCAGCCCCAGGCGTTGACCCGTGAGCTTGTATGTGCGCTGATCGATTCGGTTCATGTTGGTCCGATCGACCCGGAAACCAAAAAGCGGAACATTGAGATCCGCTGGCGGTTTTAAGGGGGTGACTGCCATGCTGAAAGCCGCCATCTACTGCCGTCTGAGCGACGCCGGGCCCGACACCGGGGATACGCACGAGTCCGAGAGCATCCACAACCAAAAAAGCCTGCTGCTGCGTTACGCCGTGACCCACGACTTTGAGGTGGAACAAATCTATGTGGACGATGATTGGTCGGGCACTGACCCCGGCCGCCTGGGGTTCCGCCAGATGATCCGCGACGCCGAAGCGCGGCGGTTCGATGTCATTCTTGTCAAAACGCAATCCCGCTTTACCCGTGATATGGAGGAATCGGAGGTCTATCTGCACCGCAAGTTCCCCGAATGGGGCATCCGGCTGATCGCCGTAATGGATGGCGTGGACACCGATGCTGAAGGTAACCTCAAAAAGCAGCAGCTCAACGGGCTGGTGAATGAGTGGTATCTGGAAGAACTGTCCGCCAATGTGCAGGCAGCCCTTTCCACCAAGCGCCAGCAGGGCAAGTACCTGTCCTCCTTCGCATTGTACGGGTACGAGAAAGACCCCGCCGACCACAACCATCTGATCCCGAACCCCGAAACTGCACCGGTCGTCCAGCGGATCTTTGCGCTGCACCTGGCCGGGTATGGCGCGCAGCGCATTGCAATGGTGTTGAACGCCGAGGGCATTCTTGCCCCGAGCGCGTATAAGAAGGCCTGCGACGCCCGCTACAAAGCGCCGATCCAGGCCCAATGGAGCAACACGGCGATCCGCAACATTTTGAAGAATCCCATTTACACCGGCGATATGGTGCAGGGCCGCTACAAGAAAGCCAGCTACAAAAAGAGCACGATGATCCAGCAGCCACCGGACAAGTGGGTCGTTGTGCCAGGCACGCATACGCCGCTCGTCAGCCATGAAACCTTCGACCAGGCGCAGGAAGTTTTTCTTCGCCGGCAAACAGGGGTTCCCTATATCGCCGTATGGCGGCCTCTGGCCAAGAAGGTCAAATGCGGAGGCTGCGGCGGCGGCATGATGATGACCGGCGGACCGGGCGACCTGCAGATGCGCTGCCTGCACAACCGCCGGGATCCGCGGGTCTGTGAGCCCAACCGCATCCCGCTCGATGCGCTGGAATCCATCGTGCTGGACAGGCTGCACCAGCGGCTGGCGCAGTATCTGGATGTGGACGAACTGACGGAAGCCTTGCAAAAGGACGATCAACGGTTCCGCACACGACGGCGCCAGCTCAACCAAAAGAAAAAAGAGCTGCGGAAGTTGGAAGATCAGCTCCAGGAGTTGTACTTTCAGCGGACGGTCGGCATGTTGACGGTCGAACAGTTTGCATCGGCATCCCAGTCGATGACAGACCGAAAAACGGCGTTGGAACAGGAGGTGAAGCAGCTTCTGCATTGGTCAAATATACCAAAAATGACAGAACTCCGCGAAAAGCTGCTCCCCTACCTGCGCACCGAAAAGCTAACAAAAGAAATGGCAGACGCCCTGATCCGGCAGGTCACTGTCTGGCCCGCCGAGGAAGGGAGCGGCGCCGACGCATTCAAGAGAAAAATCGAAATTATGTGGAATTTTTAGCCGGGTCATGCAAGACGTCCCTTCCGTGCGGAAGTGCGAGCAGCCGGAGTAAAAGCTGCGGCTGCACGGCCAATCGCAGACCGGCGAAACAATCGTCCATGCCTGTATTTGTGAGATCCTCTATCCATCCCGCCTGGATGTTAAAACTCACAAACTCGCGTTTTCGGGCCTCTTTCCCCCAAAATAGCCCAAAACGGCCAAAAAAGGACCAAAAACAGGGGGAAGGATACGGATCACAAATTCCCGGTTTCCCGGTGTTTTGCCCGTTTCTTGATCCCGTTTTTCGGGTTTTTGCAAAACTTCGTCATTTTGACGAAAATTTTATAACGCATCTACGTTGTTTGTGAAGTCCATGCCCACCTGGCCGGAGGAGGCTCTGCGTGCCAACATCCTGGCGCAGATCAGCCTGACGCTCAACCGGATCTATACCGAGTGGTATCCCAGCCGCGGTTTTTCCTTCAACATCACCGGGTCGCCCAGTTACGACCAGGCTTACGTGGAAGGCCGCACCGTCTTTGCCGTTATGGAGCGGCTGACCGCCGAGCTGTTCTCGACCTTTGTGCGGCGTTCCGGCGACGCCGAGCCCTATTTTACCGAGTACTGCGACGGCAAGCTGGTGACCTGCGCCGGCATGAAGCAGTGGGGCACCGTGGACCGCGCCAACGAGGGGATGTCCGCCCTGCAGATCCTGCGCTATTATTACGGCGACCGGGTGCAGCTGGCCACCACGTCCAACCTGGCCGACATCCCCGAAAGCTATCCCGGCAGCCCGCTGCGGCCGGGCAGCACCGGCACCGCCGTGTCCATCCTGCAAAAGCAGCTTTCGCGCATTGCCAAGGACTACCCCGCTTTTGGCAAACCGACGCTGAACGGCACCTTTGACGACGCCACCGAGGCCAGCGTGCGGGCGTTCCAGAAATATTTTTCGCTGACGGTGGACGGCATCGTGGGCAGGGCGACCTGGTACAAGATCAGCTATATCTATGTATCGGTCAAAGACCTGGCCGAGCTGACCAGCGAGGGCGAGGAATTCGACGCCGTCGTTTCGGCCGGCGCATGGCCCGGCGTGGTGCTGCGGCAGGGTTCCACCGGCGTCCCGGTGGAACAGGTACAGTTCTGGCTTTCCGGGCTGGCCCAGTTTGACAGCAGCATCCCTTCCGTCAATGTGGACGGCGCCTACGGCAGCGCCACCCAGTCCGCCGTGCGGGCGTTCCAGCGGAGCGCCGGCCTGACGGTGGACGGCGTGGTGGGGCAGAACACCTGGGAAGCGCTGTACGCCGCCTGGGTGCGCGCCATGAGCGATGTGGGCGGCACCGCCTGGCCCGGCACGGTGCTGCGCACCGGCGCCAGGGGCAACGATGTGCGCACCGTGCAGTTCTGGCTGCTGCTGGCCGCAGGCAATTACAGCGCGCTGTCCTCCGTGACGGTGGACGGTATATTCGGCAGCGCCACCGCAAGCGCCGTCACCGCCTTCCAACGGTACTTTGGCCTGACGGCGGACGGCGCCGTAGGCCATGCGACCTGGAACAAGCTGCAGGAAGTCGGCATTGCCGTGGCCAACAATCTGGTGGACCCGGGCGTTGCGCCGGGGCAGTTTGTCGCCACCCTTCAGGTGGGCAGCAGCGGCACCCCGGTGCGCGCGGTGCAGTACTGGCTGCGGCTGCTCTCGGCCTATTACTCGGAGCAGCCCACCGTCACGGTGGACGGCGTGTTCGGGCAGGCCACCCGCGCCGCCGTCATTGCATGGCAGCAGCGCACCGGCCTGACGGCGGACGGCATTGTGGGCAGGGTGACCTGGCAAAGCCTGTACACCACCGCAACGACCCTGGCGGCCAGCGGTTCGCTGGCAACGGCGCGGGTCATCCCCGCCCTGCCGGAAACGCTGTCCCCCGGCGACGAAGGCCCCGCCGTTCTGTGGCTGTCCCGCACGCTGACCTTCCTGGCCGCCTGGCTGGAGGCCATCCGCCCGCCGGAGGAGGAGAGCGAGAGCTTTGGCGACGGCCTGGAGGCCAGCGTGCGCAGCGCGCAGGACGCCTTTGGCCTGCCCGAGACCGGCGTCGTCGACGCCGACGACTGGGCGGTGTTCAACGCGGCGGCGCTGGCGCTGCTGACCGCCACCCCGCTGACCGCCCGGCCGGAGCCGGAGGGCGTCTGGCCCGGCCACGCGCTGACCCGCGGCAGCGCCGGCCCCGCCGTGCTGCAGGTGCAGCGCTGGCTGAACGCGCTGGCCGCCGTGTGGATCGAAGCGCAGTTTGTCCCCGAAAGCGGTTATCTGGACGAACAGACCGAGACCGCGCTGCAGAGCTTCCAGTTCCGGGCCGGGCTGACGCCGCTGGGCATCGTGGACGATATTACCTGGACGCGCCTGCAGGATGCCGCCGCCCTGGCCGGTTGTACCGCCTGCGGCACAGGGGAGGAGGAATGACCGATGGCCAAGATTTTTGTTTACGACGCCTACACCAACCAGATGATGACCTATACGCTGGCAGAAAGCGACCCCATGCCCTATTCCACCGGCACCACCCTGCGCGTGCGGGAGTTCCGCGGATCTTCCAAAGCGACCGTGCTGTGGACGACGGTGGCCGCCATGGAGGCCTGGAACCTGACCCGCCGCAGCTACGGCGCGGGGATCCCGGTGGGATACGCCTTCAAGCGGATCTGGGAAGGCGGGCACGGCACCACCAGCCAGCACTATGCGGGCGTCGCCTTTGACGTGGGCCAAAGCACCACCGCGGCCAACCGCCGCAAGATCTACAACGCCGCCAACGCCACCGGCGCCTGGGGATATGTGGAACCGCTTTCCATGACCCCCACCTGGGTGCACTTTGACCGGCGCTACGGTACGCCGGCCTGCGCCGGCACCACCAGCGGCTACCCCACCTGCCGGCGGGGCGATAAGAACACCTATGTGCTGATCCTGCAGGACGCGCTGAACGCCCTTGGCTATACCACCGGCACATTGGACGGCATTTTCGGCGCCCGCACCGAAAACGCGCTGAAAGCGCTGCAGCGCGCGTTCAGCCTGACGGCCGACGGCATCTGCGGATGCAACAGCTGGAAAAAGATCACTTCCGCCAGCCTGGGCATCGGCCAGACCCAGACCGTTATCGACCCCTGACCCCCAAGCGGGTAGCGGAAGAAACGGCAGCCGTTTGCCGTACGAGAAACAACCGCATCCGCCGCAGGCGCCGCACAGACGGCGCGCCTGCGGCCCAAACCAAAGCCGCCCTTCCCCTGCCTGCGGCAGGGGAAGGGCGGCTGTTTGGGTTTTGGCCGGGAGCGCGGGATCAGTAGTTGGCGCTCTTCAGCTCAAAGTAGGCTTTGGGATGGGCGCAGACGGGGCACTTCTCAGGCGCATGCAGGCCGATATAGACGTACCCGCAGTTGCGGCACTGCCAGACCTGCTCGGTCTCGCGGGCGAACACGCGGCCGGCCTCGATGTTGGCGGCCAGGGCGTTGTAGCGCTCCTCGTGCTCCTTCTCGATGTCGGCGACCATCGAGAACAGGCGAGCGATGTCGTCAAAGCCCTCCTCTTTGGCCTCGGCGGCCATGCGGGGATACATGGAGGTGTACTCCTCGTTCTCGCCGGCGGCAGCCATCTTCAGGCAGGTCAGCGTGTCGGGGATCTGGCCGCCCTCCATCAGCAGCTTGAACCAGATCTTGGCGTGCTCCTTCTCATTGTCGGCAGTGGCGGTGAACAGGGACGCGATCTGCTCGTATCCCTCTTTCTTGGCCTTGGAGGCAAAGAAAGTGTACTTGTTGCGGGCCTGGCTTTCACCGGCGAAGGCTTCCCACAGGTTTTTCTCGGTCTTAGAGCCTTTGAGTTCCATACAAATTACCTCCTGAAATAATATGATGTTGAAATTCGACTTATTTTTAGGATTTCGTCTGAAATTATACTACAATACTCCGCCTGCAAAGTCAAGGGTTTTTGCGCACAAAAATAAAAGTTTTTTCTGTACACAGTGCCACAATGCCGCCCGTCCCTTGACAATCCGCCGCGGATACGGTATCTTATAATTAAGATTGATTCTAAAAGAGGGAGGACTTCGCCATGACCAGACAACGTGCCCTGATCCTTGAGATCATGCGTTCCACCCCCGGGCACCTGACGGCCGACGAGATCTTTGCTCAGGCACGGCAGCGCATGCCGAACATTGCGCGCGGCACTGTGTACCGCAACCTGAAGCTGATGGAGCAGGACCACGAGATCGCCCGGCTGGAAATGCCTTCCGGCCCGGACCGCTACGACCGCACCACCGCGCCCCACGGGCATTTGTACTGCGACGGATGCCGCAGCCTGGTGGATATTCCCGTCGTCGGCCTGGTGCGTGAGCTGGAGGCCGCCATCGGCACCGAGGTGCGCTCCTACCAGCTGACGGTGCATTACCTGTGCCCGGACTGCCGCCGCAAACAGGCCCAATAGCGCAAGACCCGGCCCGCACACCTGTTCCGGCGTGCGGGTTTTGCCTTTCCCCGCTGACAGTATGGCCCGCCGGCGGCGGTCCCATACCGTCCCGGCCGTCCAGCCGTCAAAAAACTGACGCCGGGCTGTAACATCGGCCCGCCTTTTCCGTATTTTATCCATGAAACGGAATATCTTGCGGGCGCGTCTCCGGGTCCTGGCCGGATGCCCGCGCAAAACCAAAGAAGGAGCGTGATCCCATGAAAACCACCGCCCTGACCACCCGCCTTGCCGCTTTGGCCCTGGCCGGCGCGCTGGCGCTGGGCCTGACCGGCTGCGGCGCTGGCAGCAGCGACACTGCGGCCGCATCGCAGGAGATGTCCCAGTCTGTGACGGAGGACAGCAGCGCCGCCGGCGGCAGCGGCGCGCTGCTGGACCCCTCTGCCAGCACCAGCGAGAGCAGCCGCAAGATCATCTACACCGCCAGCGTGGAGATGGAATCCACCGACTTTGCCGGCGCGCAGGCGGCGATCCTGGCCGCGGTGGAGCAGACCGGCGCTTACCTGGAATCCACCGACCTGTGGGGCAGCGCCGAGGACGCCGACCGCAGCGCCCGCTACACCGTGCGGGTGCCGGTGGACAACTACCGCCAGCTGCTGGCCGCCCTGGGCGAGGCCGGCAGCGTGCTGAACCAGAGCGAGAGCGCCAGCGACGTGACCGCCAATTACATTGACGTGGAGGCGCGCCTGACGGCGCTGGAGGCCCAGCGGGACCGGCTGAACGAGCTGGCTGACCAGGCCGAGACCACCGCCGACCTGCTGGAGATCGAGAGCCAGCTTTCCGACGTGCAGTACCAGATCGAAAGCTACACCGCCCAGCTGCGCAGCCTGGACAGCCAGATCACCTACTCCACCGTGGACGTCTACCTGAGCGAGGTGGCCGAGCTGACCCCCACCGGCACCACTTTTGGCGACCGGCTGGCCGCGGCCTTCTTTGGCGGCTGGCAGGCTTTTGCCGACCTGATCGAAGGACTGTTTTTGGCCATCGTCTACCTGCTGCCGCTGCTTCTGCTGGCAGCCGCCATCGTGGCGGTGTGCGTGGTGCTGGGCCGCCGGCGCCGTGCCCGCCGGGCCGCCCGCCGCGCCGGCCAGCCCGGCGCCTGGAGCGCCGCCCCGCAGCAGGCAGGCAAAGCCGAACCGCAGCCCAACCTGGAAACGGCCGGCAAACCCGACGCCGCCTCCACCCCGGATGCCGCTGACAAGCCCGGCGCAGACCCCGCCGCCCGGCCCGAACCGCCGGCCAGCCAGCCCGGCGCACCCAAATCCGGCCCCAAATACTGAGCGCCAATAAAAAACGATCCGCCCGCCGCTTCTCCAAACCGAGAGCGGCGGGCGGATTTTTGTCTGTTAATGGGGCCTGGGGCGGCAGCCGCCCCGGAAGGCTCCCCTGCAAGGGGAGCTGTCACCGCCAAGTGACTGAGGGGTGCGGCGCGTTGCCCGGTAAATGTCCTTCCGGGCCGCGATACGCCCCCTGCGCAGGCTGTGTGTATCGCCCCCCTTTGCGTAGGGGCCGATGATTTTCATCGGCCTGACGCCGGGCCTGGCGGTGGGCTGGCGTCTGCACGCCGCTGCCCACCCACGGCTGCAGGCCCCCGCCGCAGCTTCCCCCGCCTCAAACCGCCCGCCCTACAATCTGCCGTCAGGCGCGGGCGGCGCAAGACGGTCATCCGGCCGCAAAGTCTTGCAGGGCGATGCAGGCACAATCCCCCGCAAAGCGCAGGGCAAGGATTTGTCAGGCTTTTTTTGGAGGCCATCCCCGCCGGCAGCCAATACAAATTGTACTTATTTGTCGATATTCAACGAAATGCAGAGATCTTTCAGCTGCTGCTCATCCACCACATCGGGCGCGCCGGACATAGGCTCGCCACCGTTCTGCACCTTGGGGAAGGCGATGACGTCGCGGATGGAGTCCTTGCCCAGCATCAGCATGACCATGCGGTCCAGGCCGTAGGCCATGCCGCCGTGCGGGGGCGCGCCGTACTTGTAGGCGTCCATCAAAAAGCCGAAGCTCTCGCGGGCCTTCTCCTCGGTAAAGCCCAGGGCGCGGAACATCCGGTCCTGCAGGGCCGAGTCGTTGATGCGCATCGAGCCGCCGCCCATCTCGACGCCGTTCAGGACGATGTCGTAGGCCACCGCATGGCAGGCGCCGGGGTCGGTCTCCACCTTGTCGATGTCCTCCGCGCGGGGCAGCGTGAAGGGGTGATGCATGGCCATCCAGCGGCCTTCCTCCTCGCTGTACTCGAACAGCGGGAAGTCCACCACCCACAGGAAGTTGAACTTTTGGGGGTCGATCATGTCGTGCTTGCGGGCGATGTCCAGGCGGACCTGGCCCAGCGCGGTGCAGGCCTTGACCCAGTCCGCGTCGCTGACCAGCAGCAGAACGTCGCCGGTCTCGGCGCCCAGCACACGGTAGAGGTTCGCCTTCTCCTCCTCGGTCAGGAACTTTTCAAAGCTGGAGGAAGTGCCCTCGGCGGTCAGGCGGCTGAAGGCCAGGCCCTTGGCGCCGTAGGTCTTGGCCACCTCGCCCAGCTTGTCGATGTTCTTGCGGCTGAGCTTGTCGGCCATGCCCTTGGCGTTGATGGCGCGGATGCTGCCGCCCGCCTCCAGCACGGCGGCGAAGGGCTTGAACCCGGTGCCGCGGAACACCTCGGTCACGTCCTGGATCTCCAGGCCGAAGCGGGTGTCCGGCTTGTCGGAGCCGAAGCGGGACATGGCCTCGTCCCAGGGCATGCGGACGAACGGGGTCTGCACGTCCACGCCCAGAACTTCCTTCCACAGGCGCTGGATCAGGCCCTCGTTGATGGTCATGATGTCGTTCTCGTCCACAAAGGACAGCTCCTCGTCCACCTGGGTAAACTCAGGCTGGCGGTCGGCGCGCAGGTCCTCGTCGCGGTAGCAGTGGGCGATCTGGAAGTAGCGGTCAAAGCCGGACAGCATCAAAATCTGCTTGTACAGCTGGGGGCTTTGGGGCAGGGCGTAAAAGTGCCCCGGCTGCAGGCGACTGGGCACCAGATAGTCACGGGCACCCTCCGGCGTGGATTTGATGAGGGTGGGGGTCTCGATCTCGCAGAAGTGGTTGTCGCAGAAATAGCTGCGGATGACCTGGCAGACCTTCGAGCGCAGCACGATGGGCTCGTGTACCGAGGGGCGGCGCAGGTCCAGGTAGCGGTAGCGCAGGCGCAGCTCGTCGTTCACGTTGATGCCGTCGCGGATCTCGAATGGCGGGGTCTGGGCCTCGCTGAGGATGCGCAGCTCGGACACATACAGCTCCACATCGCCGGTGGCGATCTTGTCGGTCTTGGCGGCACGCTCCCGCAGGGCGCCGCGGCAGATGACCACGTACTCGCTTTTCAGGCTCTCGGCCTTGGCAAAAACGTCTTTGGGGGTACCCTCGTCAAAGACCAGCTGCAAGATGCCGGTGGTGTCGCGCAGGTCGGCAAAGATGATGCCGCCCTTGTCGCGGCTGCGGGCGATCGAGCCGCAGACAGTCATTTCCTGGCCGACATTCGCCATGCTGACCTCGCCGCAGTAGTGGGTGCGGCGCAGGTTGCCCATCGTTTCCATATTCCTATCCCCTTCTGGTGTTTGGTAGTAGTCCATGGCAGCATCCCTTGCGGATGCTGTGACATATTATTATACCCTGTGCGCCGGGGTTTGGCAAGCGCACGGGGCTGGGCAGGCGGGCAAAATTCGGAATGGGCCCGGCAGACTAAATTCAGCCGGCAGGGCGCCGGACCTGGCGGACGGCTGCCGGTTACGTACCGCCCGTTCACGGCCGCCCTGCATTGCGGTGTCACAGGGGGGCGGGCAGTGCCTGCGCAAGCCCGCAAGGGCTGCGCCGGTGTGACCCTCCCCGGCGGGCGTGGTGACCCCGCCCTGCAATGCAGGGCAAACGGGCGGCAAAGCCTCCCCTGCAAGGGGAGGTGGATGCGCCGCTAGGCGCAGACGGAGGGCATCAGCCCTGCGGATGCACCTCCGGCTTTCGGCCGGGCCGGCGGGCGGCCTGCCATGCGCACAGGAGCGCGGCGGCAATACCGGCAAGCAGCGCCGGCACCGGGGTGTAAGCTCCCACCCAGCTGCACAGGATGCCCAGGGGCGGGCGTTCCAGCAGGCGCACCCCGCAGCGCATCCGGGCCAGGTCCGCTAGCGCAGGGAGCAGATACACCGCCGCCCACCCCGGCAGCATCCGCCAGCCGCCGCCCCCGCGCCGCGCCGAGATCCACGCCATCACCGCACACACCGCCAGCCAGGCCGCCCCCGCGGCCAGCACCGGCGGCAGAAATTCGGACACAAAGGGGTCCGGGGGAACTTTTTCGGCCAAATGCCACGCCCCGGTCAGGGCGGCTTCCGTCTGCATCGCGCCATAGCCGCCGGCAGCCCAGGCCAGCAGCAGGCCAATGCAGGCCGGCAGCAGGTCGGCGGCGTTTGCGCCGCGGCCCGCCCCATACAGGAACAGCCCTGCCGCGGCGGCCAGCAGCACCAGCGGCAGCAGCCACAAAAGCAGGCCAAGCGCGCCGCCGGTGCCGGTCAGCGCCAGGTCCAGCGGTGCAAAAACTTCCTCCGGTTCCAGGTCGGCGGGCAGGCGGACCCAGCCGTTTTGCAGGCCGGGGTGCCAGATCGCCGCCGCCAGCAGCGCCAGCCAGGCCAGCGCCAGTCCGGCCGTGGGGGCGGGCCGGCAGCCCAGCGCCTGGCACCGCATCCGATACCACAGCCGCAGGCACAGGATCAGCGCCACCACTGCCACCAGCACCAGGCCGGATACCGCCCATGCCAGCTGCGTGTTTATCAGGCAGGGCAGGTATGCTCCCGCGCCGCCCAGCAGCAGGCCGGCCAGTGCCCAAAAGGCCATGTTCTGGTCCAGCCGGCGGCGCAGCCAGACGTCGGCGGCCGGGTCTGCGCCCTGCTCCCTGCCCGGCGTTGTCTGTTCCGGCAGTTGGCCGGAAACCTTCTCCGTTTCCGCCTGCCGGCCGGCCAGCAGCTCGTCCACTGTCACGCCCAGCGCGGCGGCCAGGGGCACCAGCAGCGCCGGGTCGGGGTAACTGCCGCCCAGCTCCCATTTGCTTACCGTCTTGTCGCTGACCAGCAGCTGTTCGGCCAGCTGTTTCTGGGTCAGGCCCAGCGCTTTGCGCCGGGCGGCGATCCGCGCGCCCATCTGCCGCAGGGTCTCGGCCTGTTCTGCCTGCCGGTTTTGCTGCGTCATGGCTGCCACCTCCTTCTCTTTGCCTGTATTGTACCCTGCCAGGCGCCCCGGGGCAACCTGCCCCTGGCAGAAGCGCTCTGCCGGCAGTAGAATTTTACGTTTCATCGACCGTTTCTTCAGAAAAAAACGGTGCGCGCGGCCGGTCCGGGGTGTGTTCCCGGCCCGCCGCGCGCGTTCGGTTTTGTGTTATTGCCGCATCAGGATGGTCACGCTGGTGGGCGCCAGCATGACGCCGCCGGTCTGCGCCTCGCCAAACGGCTCGGCCCGCGCGGTCGTCCCGTCGCAGAGATACCGCCAGCTGCCCGCCGGCAGGTCCACGTACATCACCGTGGATTCGGGGTTGTAAAACACCGCCAGCTCGCTGTCGCCGCTGGTCTTTTCCAGCACAAAGCCCACAAGCCAGCCGGGCATGGCCAGCATGATGGGCGCCGTCTCCCCCGCCGCGCCGGACAGCTCCGGATGGGCGCGGCGGATGGCAAACAGCCCCCGGTAGTAGCGCACCAGTTCCTGCAGGTCGGCGGCGCGCTGCCAATCCAGCCGGTTGACCGATTGCGGCCCCTGATAGCTGTTGGGGTCGCCGTTTTTGGTGCGGGCAAATTCCTCGCCCGAAAGCAGGAAAGGCAGCCCGTGGCAGGTCAGATAGATCCCTGCCGCCATGCGGTTCTGGGCCAGCAGATCGGCATCCGGCCGGGCAAAATCGCTGCGCCCCGCCACCAGTTTCAGCTTGTCCCACAGGGTGTAATTGTCGTGCGCCGAGACGTACTGCACCACCTGGCCGCTGGCTTTGGGGGCAAAGCCGTCGGCGCCGTCCCGCCAGGCGTCCACCGCGTGCAGGATGCGCACCCCGTAGTAGGGGCCGCCGTCCACATAGCCGGGCGCGCGGGCGTCGAACACGCCGCCCTTGATGGCGTCCCGGGTACCGTCGCAGAAAAAGCCGATCCGCTCGTCCAGCACATCCAGGGCGCCCTTGTCCGAGGGGCGGGCGCCCGGCTCCATGCAGGTGCCGCCGCCCATCCATGGTTCGCCGTACATCAAGATCGTTTCGCCGCCGGGCAGGGCGTCCAGCGCCGCCCGCACCGCGTTCATCGTCTCAACGTCGATCAGCGCCATCAGGTCAAAGCGGAATCCGTCCACATGGTATTCCTTTGCCCAGAAAACGCAGGAATCCACGATGTATTTGCGCATCATGCGGCGCTCGCTGGCCATGTCGCAGCCGCAGCCGGAACCGTTGGTCAGGCTGCCGTCCGGCGTGCGGCGGCAGTAGTAGCCGGGCACTGTGCGCTCCAGCCAGCTGTCGGCATGGTAGGTGTGGTTGTACACCACGTCCATCACCACGCCCAGCCCCGCTTTGTGCAGGGCGGCGATCATGGCCCGGCATTCCTTCACCCGGACCTCGCCGTGCCAGGGATCGGTGGAGTAGGCGCCTTCCGGCACATTGTAGTTGACCGGGTCGTAGCCCCAGTTGTAGCCGTCGGGGTCGGCCTCGTCGGTGGAGCCAAAGTCAAACATGGGCATAAGCTGCACATGGCTGATCCCCAGCTGTTTCAGGTAGTTCAGGCAGGTGGGCCGGGCCGGGTCGCCGTCCAGGCAGGTATCCTCCACCGTAAAGCCCATAAACTTGCCGCGCCAGGCTTCCGGCACGCCGCTTTTGGGATCGGCGGAAAAATCCCCCACATGGGTCTCCCACACGGCGCGGGCATGGGGCGGGATGTGGGGCCGGCGGTCGTCCGCCCAGCCGTCCGGCGCGGCGGAGGCCAGGTCGATGACCATGCTGCGCCGCCCGTTGATGCCGCAGGCCCGGGCGTATGGGTCCGCCGACAGCACCTCGCCCTCGACGCCGTCGAACTGCAGGGCGTACACATAGTACCGGCCGTTCCAGTCGCCGGGCACCCGCGCCTGCCATACGCCCTGGCCGGCCGGCTGCAGGATCGCGCTGCCCAGCAGCGCCGCGCCGGTCTCGTCGTCCGAGCCGGTGGCGTACAGGATCACCCGCACCGCAGCCGCCGTGGGGGCCCACAGCTTGAAAAGGGTGCGTTCCTTCTGCCAGGATGCGCCCAGGTCGCGCCCGGTATAGGCGGGCAGCGCCGCCGCCTGCTGTTCTCTCATGCATGAACCCCCTTTGCTGATAGATGGAAACGCCGTCTGCCGCCGGCCGGCGGCAGAGCGGATCTGTCGATGGTCTTATTATACTGTGCCTTGCATTTACAATGCAAGAGCTGGCCGGAAAGCCAAATACGGGCCGGAATGGACAAACCATTCCGGCCCGTATTGCTTTTCTGAAACCCCTGTTGCCAGGGGTCCTTATGTGGACGCACCCCAAAGGGCACGTCCGGGAAATCGCAGAAACAATCAGCAGACGGGGAAACCCGTTCATGGGGGAAACCTGGCGCCGGAAAGCGCCCATGCATCCCGGGTCAAAAACGCGCTGGAGACCCGGAAATGCGAGTTCAGCTGTTTGTTCACCGCGAATGGACAGCTAATATGCCGTTTGGCTTACTGCTCGCGCTTGCGCAAAACAGTCAGGCCGACAATGGCGCCGGCGGCCACAACGACCACAAGGATCAGCGCGCCCAGGGGCAGATCATCGCTGGTCTGCGGGACGGACACGGCGGCCGCGTCGGGAGCTGCGGTGGGAGCAGCTCCCCAGGTGCCGTTGGCAATGCCCTCGGCAATGTCGGGATGCTCATCCGGAGCAGGGGTAGCGGTGACGGTGACGGTATCGCCGTTGCCGCCATCGGTGGGAGGAGTGACAGGAGTCGTGCTCGTCACCACATTGGCAGTGATGGAAATGGTACCGCCGTTCTCGTCCTCAACATACCGGTCGCCGACATTGGCGGTAGCCAGATCGGCATCCCAGTATTCGCTGGTTTTGCCGTTAACGGCCCAGCCGGCCAGCTTGTAGCCGTCCGCCAGCTTCAGTTCAGGCATGGCAATGTCGTCGTTAATATGCTTCCAGGTCAGCGCCTGGGTATAAGTATCCGCATTGCCGTTGGCGAAATCGGCGGCGTCGCCGTTATCAATGGCCCAGATAATGCGCACGGTCTTGGTGGGACGGACTTCGACCCAGACCCAGCCGTCGTTGATCTGCAGATCGCCGGTCCAAACCAGCTCATAGCCCTCGGGGATGTCGGTGAAAGTGCTGGTGTTGACGTTGTTGGCGTCAGCGGCAACAGACACTTTGCCTTCGCTGACCGGAGCGTTGTTCTCCACATCCCAGTAGTTGACGCCAACCACCTGCGTCAAAGCATTGCCGCCTTCATTCGCAAACGCCATTGTCGGAATGCATACGCTCAGCATCAATACCGCCAGTAACGCTGCCAACAGACGACGAAACTTTTTCGTCTTCAGCATATTATTACTCCTTTTCTTACTGAATTTATTCCAACCATCACAGCCGGGCCCCCATGTGCTTTTTCCGGTCACAATGTTTGAAACCAATGATATGCCTGATCCCGCAGGCTGTCCGCCTGTCTTTCACGCTGCGCCGCGCCCCGTCCGCGCGCAAACCGCCGCAAAGTCAAACAAGGCGGTACAAACCGCCCTGGCCTGGTTCGCTTCTGTTTGTGCTGCCGCGCCGTGCGCCGCGCCGCCGTCAGCCCGCCGTTCAGGACCGCCTGCAGGCTGGCATTTCTGTCCTGTGATGCGTCATTTTTACGTACCATAACGATAGACGGCATGACAGGCCACCAATCGTTTCCTGTATACTATCACAATAGTAATTGTTTGTCAACGTCTATTGTTATTTTCTCTGAGGAATATTCTTTGTTATGATTAAGAAAAGATTCCACAGCAATAGGTTATATTTCTATATTAAAGGGATTCTTTTTACCGATAAAAGGCGTCCGGTTGTATAACAAAAGAAATAGTTGCGGCTCCAGATGCTTCCGGTCCGATCCACATATACCGAAAAGGGAAAGAAGGGAAAACACGTGGGATATGATTCTATTGTCAACGGCGCGATCGGGAGACGGCTGCGCAGCCGCCGGGAGGCCGCCGGGCTTACACGGGAGCGTCTGGCAGAATACGCGGATATTTCGGTGCAGTTTCTTGCCGATATCGAGACCGGCCGCAAGGGCATGACGGTGCAGACGCTGCGCAAGCTGGCGCTTGCCCTGCATTGCAGTTGTGACGACCTGATTTTTGGCGAGGACGCCAGGCGCGAAGGTTCCATCCCCCCTGCCCTGGCGCTTCAGCTTTCCAGCCTGACGCAGGATCAGGCCAGCCTGGCTTCCGACATTCTGGCCCTGGTCAAAAAAGCCCTGCCCCATAACGAGCAGCCTCCCACGCTGCAAAAAAGCCGCTGAGTTTTTTCGTTTCCCGTTGCCCGGGACCGGCAAACAAAAAAATACCCGCCCGCAAGGTTCTGCCGGTTGCAGAAACTTGCGGGCGGGCTTTGCATTTGATCCAGTTTTTTTGCGTTATTGCAGGCGCAGGGCATGGGCGGCGCGCAGGATGTCCTTGACGGCCTCGCCGCCCATGACCAGGCCGCAGGCGGCGGGCACAAAGGCGTTGGACGCCGGCACGCTGCGGCGGGGCTTGCCCGGGTCAGCGGCCGGTTCCCCGTCCGGGTCGGGCAGCGGGGTCAGCGGCGGCTCGGTGGAAAAGACTACTTTAAGGCCGCGGATGCCCCGCTTGCGGCACTGGATGCGCACGATGCGGGCCAGCGGGTCGACGCTGGTATGTTCAATATCCGCCACCCGGAAGGCGGTGGGGTCCAGCTTGTTGGCCGCCCCCATGCTGGAGAGCACCGGCACCCCGGCCGCCCGGCAGCGCTCGATCAGCAGCAGCTTAGCGGTGACGGTGTCGATGCAGTCCAGCACGTAGTCGAACTGGCTGACGTCGACGGCATCGGCGGTATCGGGGCCATAGAACAGCCGCAGCGGCGTGACCCGGATGGCGGGGTCGATGTCCGCGATGCGGGCGGCCATGACGTCCACCTTGTACTGCCCCAGCGTGGAGCGCAACGCCACCAGCTGGCGGTTGAGGTTGGAGGGGGCGACGGTGTCGCTGTCCACCAGCGTCAGCGCGCCCACGCCGCTGCGGGCCAGCACCTCGGCGGCGTGGCCCCCCACCCCGCCGATGCCGAACACCGCCACGCGGGCGGCGCGCAGCGCATCCAGCGCGTTTTGTCCCAGAAGCCGCCGCGTGCGGCTGTATGGATCGTCGTGCATAGCGGGGTACCTCCGTTGGTTGGGGAATGGTTTGGGGCGGGGCGTTTGGGCGCTGGTGCGGGGCAAACGGCCGCCCCCCTGCGTAGGGGCCGATGGTTTGCATCTGCCCGCCGGCGGGCCTGGCGGTCGGCTGACGTTTGTGTGCCGCCGTCCGCTTGCGGGGACTTTGTAGGGCGGGCGTTTTCGCCCGCCGCTTGGGGTTTGCGGCATCGCAGGGCTTTGCGGGGCAGCGTCTGTGCAAAACCGAAATGTTCCACCCGCCGCAAACTTCCCCGGCGGGCGTGAACGCCCGCCCTACAATGCAAGGCAAACGGGCGGTGGAACGGGGACGGCAGGCCGGGCGTAAGGTTCGGCGGGACGATGCGAGCACTGCCGCCTGCAGGCGGCGTTTCAGAGCGCAGCCGGTACGAAGTGCCGGCTCTTAGCGCGGAGATCGTCCCCTGCGAAGCACAGGGCAGGGTTCTGCCGGGCTTTGCAGGGTATCTCCGCGGCAAGGCGGCAATGCACCCCTCAGGCTGCGCCTTGCGGCGCATCCAGCTCCCCTTGCAGGGGAGCCTTTTTAAGCGGCAGTTGCCCGTAAAGCCTCCCCTGTAAGGGGAGCTGCCGCCGCAGGCGGCGGAGGGGTGCGGCGCCTGGCCTTGCAAGTATCCTTCCGGCCCGCCGAAATCCCTGCGCAGCACCTATTATACACTTGGCGGCGGCAGGCGTCCAGTGGCGGGCGCAGGCGTGGGTCAGCGCCCGAACAGGTTCATGACGCCGTGCAGAAGCACCGTCCAGCCGCAGCATCGGACCCGGCAGCGTACGGCGGCCAGCACCGCGCCGTAGGCCAGGCCGGTGAGCACCTTCCAGAACATGACCCGCCCCAACTCTCCGTCCACCCGCAGGGCAACGCAGTCCGCATAGCCCAGATGCCACAGGCCAAACAGCACCGCGTTGACCGCAGCCACCGCCGCCCGGCCGGCAAACAGCTTCTCCAGCCGGCGCCAGATCAGCCCGCGGAACAGATATTCCTCGTACAAGGGCGTAACGATGCTGCCGTAAACTGTCAGCCACAGGCCCTGCGCACTGCGGTTCTGGGGCAGCAGCGTAAGCGCCAGCAGCAGGCCAAAGCCGGCGGCCGCCGCCCAAAATCCCGGCCGGGGCGGGCCGGGCAGCAGCGTCACGTCTCGGCCCGTGCGGCGGGCAGCCCACCGCAGCACGGCAAACAACAGCAGCATGGCTGCCATGGACACCATGCTTTCGGCAAACAGGCCCTCCGGTGCGGCCAGCCGCAGCAGGCGCCGCAAAACGGTATAGATCAGCTGGAGCCCCGCCAGCCTGGCCGCAATGCCGGCCACGGCGGCTGCGGGGCGCCTCATGCAGCGCCCTCGGTCCGCAGGACGGCGGCAGCGCACAGGCCGTCCCGGAAGGTCAACTGCACATAAGCGGACTCTCCCGGCAGGTCGGACAGGCGGATATACCCGGAGCCGTCCTGCCGTTCCGCATCCCGATAGGCCTCAAAGCGGATGTAAAACATCTCCGAGATCTCGTCGGCCGTCCGGCCCGTGAACCAGCCTGCGTCCAGCAGGCGGCGGGTGATGTATTCCTGCATCCGCCCCTGCGCGCTGCCGCACTGTGCCATCAGGGCGGTGTCCACCGTCTCGATCTGGCCGGCGGTGTAGCGGCGGAGGTTCTCGTCCACGCAGATTTTTTCCACCGGCAGGCAGCACAGCAGCGCAAAGCTGCCCGCCAGCGTCAGCACGCCGATGCGCGCCGCCGGCACCGGCCGCCACAGCCAGACCAGCGCCAGCGCGCACCACACCGTCAGCACGGCCAAAAACCACCCGGACAGCACCCGCCGGGGCGTGGGGCCGTACAGCCAGATGTAAGCCCCCAGCTTGGCCGAAGCCAGCAGCGCAAAGGCCAGGCCGTACACATTAAACAGCGTCAGCAGGCCGCGGCGTCGGCCCGGCGCGCGCAGCGGCCCGCCCAGCAGTTCCAGCGCCGCCAGCACCGCAAAGTCCAGCAGCAGGATGCTGCACAGCTCCCAAAAACCGGTGACCGCAAAGTCCGACGCCGCGGCGGCGGTCAGCGCGCCGCTGCCCAGCGCGGCGGCAAACTCCCAGGCCTGCAGCGCAAAAAACAGCGTGTAGACCGCGCACAGCGCCCCCGGCACCACATAGCCGGTGGAACCGGGCAACCGGGGCAGCACCGCCAACGCCTTTTGCAGGGCGGAGTCCGGCACAGGCGGGGCCGTGCGGCGCAGTCCGCCGCCCGCCAGGCCGAACAGCCAGGCCCCCACCGGCAGCGAGAGCACAAAGTAAAACGCAACGTCCGTGTCCAGCAGAGGCCCCCAGTTCAGCCAGTCGAACAGCCTGTCAAACAGCCCGGCAAAGGTCGCATCCACAACGGCGAGCTGGTTCCAGGCAAACATGCACAGCACCAGCGCCACGGCAACGCTGAACGCAACGCCCAGGATCCGCCTGCGGCTGGCGCTGCCCGCCCGGCGCAGCCCCGCCGCGGCGCCGTGGAACAGCGTCCGCAGCCGCAGCAGGAAATCCCGCCAGGGCAGTGCGGTGACGCCCAGCAGCAGGTCCAGCGGCGTCCAGATGCCGCTTTTGCCGGCGGCCAGCATCCCGGTGCGGCACATGGTCCAGTAGACGGCGGTGGCGTGCCAGGCCAGCCACTGCCACAGCCACATCACGTCGTGGGCGCCGTACAGTGCGATGGCTAGGCACTGCACCAGCCAGCAGACCGCCCAGAACAGGCTTTCCCGCAGGGCGGGGCGCGTTTGGGCGCGGGCCAGCAGGCTGACGCCCAACAGATACAGCACCGCAAACGCCGGCATGCTCCACCGGCAGCTGTCCGTGCCGGCAAACAGCACCCAGCGGGTGTAAAACCAGACCAACGGGTAGCTGAGCAGCGCCGCCGGCAGAAAGCCGGGGCCGGGCCGCCAGGCCGGGTTTGCGGCGTCCCCGCCGGACGGCGGCAGCGCAGGGCGGGAAGCGCCGGCGGCGGACGGCCCGCCGGCCGGCGAATTGGGCGCACTGGAATAGAGGGGACGCCCGGCGCCCTCTTTGGGGGTAGCTTCCATATTCGGTTTCTCCTTATTTTAAGCCGTGATTTTAAGTCATCAAAGCGTTCCCGGTCCGCTGCAGGCCGTTCCCGGCCGGCGGCGCGGGCTTTTGGCCGCCCGGCGGCAGCCTGCGGGCTGGCCCCGCTTACCGGCCGGTATCCTGCGGGGCTTCCGGCCCGCCGGGGGCATATTCCAGAATGTCCCCGGGCTGGCAGTCCAGCGCGCGGCAGAGGGCTTCCAGCGTTGAGAAGCGCACCGCTTTGGCCTTGTTGTTTTTGAGGATGGACAGGTTGGCGGGCGTAATACCGACCCGGTCGGCCAACTCCCCCGCGCCGATGTGCCGCCTGGCCATCATCACGTCCAGATTGACATAGATGGGCATGGTGCGGCTCCTTTACACGGTGTAGTCCAGTTCGTCCTTCATCTTGACGGCCTGCTCAAAGGCATTTTTGATGACATGGACGATCAGCGCCATAAAGCCCGCCGCAATGCCCATGCAGGCAAAGGGGAAGTAGATCACCGCCCCCGACGGCACACAGATGGCCGCCGCAATGGCGCAGCACCAGGCAATGCGCCGCAGCGCCTGCACGGTGGCGGGCACAAACACCTGGCCCTGCTGCAGCCGGGTCAGAAAACGGTAAAGGTTGTACAGCATCCACAGCGCCAGCGCCGCCAGCGGGTAGCCCAGCCCCAGCATGACCCAGCGCACCGCCGGCCCCTGGACGGCCACGCGGCCCCGGGCGATGAGCCAGTCCACAATGCCCGGCCCCAGAAAGGCGATGACGATGCAGGCGGCAAACACCGCCGCCGTCACGATGCGGGTCAGCTGGATGCTTTTGCGGTCGTCCCAGAACGGCCTGCGGGGATCCCCGGGTCGGTTTGACATGGGGCAGCCCTCCTTTGTTGGTTTGGTATGTTTGCAGGTATGTTTGCAGTATAGCACGCGGCTTATCGTTTTTCAAGCTGTTTTTATTGTTTTTCAATAAATTCTTTTCGTTTTACAATGTTCCGCACAAAAAACCGCCCGGCGGGGAGCAACCTGCGTCCCCGCCGGGCGGTTTTGATTCAAATGGCAAAAAGCAGACCGGGGGGCCTGTGCGGCCTGCGCCGGCAAGGCGCGCGTCACAGCAGCCTTGCGACGTAGGGGATCAGCCCCTGCACCAGAATGACAAGGATCAGGATGGGCAGCACGAACTGGAAATAGGGCTTGAGGGCGCGGGGCAGCTTGGCGCCCTGGCCGTCGTTGGCTTCCTTGATATAGTTGTCGAAGCCCCAGCCCCAGCGGCTGACGCAGAACAGCAGATAGACGATGCTGCCCAGCGGCAGCAGCAGGTTGGAGACGATAAAGTCTTCCAGGTCCAGCACCGCGGTGCCCTCGCCCAGCGGGGCGAAGCCGGACCAGACGTTGTAGCCCAGCACACAGGGCAGGCCCAGCAGGATCATGGCGAAAACGCCGCCGATGCTGGCCTGTTTGCGGGTGACGCCGAACATATCCATGGCGCAGGCGATGATATTTTCAAACACCGCCAGCACAGTGGAAAAGCTGGCAAAGGTCATAAACACAAAGAACAGCGCGCCCCAGACCCGGCCGCCGGCAATGTTGGTAAAGACGTTGGGCAGCGTCTGGAAGATCAGGCTCGGCCCCGAATCCGGCGAGACGCCGAAGGTGAAGCAGGCCGGGAAGATGATCAGGCCGGAGCAGACGGCCACAAAGGTGTCCAGCACACAGATGCGGGCGGCCTCGCCGGCCAGGGCGTGGTCGCGGGTCATATAGCTGCCGAAGATTTCCATGGCGCCGATGCCCAGGCTGAGGGTGAAGAAGGACTGGTTCATGGCTGCCACAATGACATTGCCGATGCCCTGCTCCATGGCGCGGTCCCAGTCCGGCAGCAGGTAGAAGGACAGGCCCTCGCCCGCGCCGGGCAGGGTCAGGCTGTGCACGGCCAGCACAACAATGAGCACCAGCAGCGCGATCATCATCCATTTGCTGATGCGCTCCAGCCCCTTTTGCAGGCCGAAGCTGCAGACGATAAAACCGGCAATGACGGTAAGCACCATCCAGAAGCCCATCTCCATCGGGTCGGCCAGCATCTGGCCGAACACCTGGGGCACCTGGTCGGCGTTCAGCCCCTCAAAGGTGCCGGTAAGGAACTTGACAAAGTAGCTGATCATCCAGCCGTTGACGGTGGTGTAATACATCATCAGCACAACGCAGCCGATCAGGCAGGCCCAGCCGTGCCAGTGCCATTTGGTGCCGGCAGGCTCCAGTTTGCGGTAGGCGGCCCCGGCGCTGGCACGGCCGGCGCGGCCCACCGCCAGCTCCATGGTCAAAATGGGGATGCCCATGCAGATCAGGGACAGCAGATAGAACAGCACAAACACACCGCCGCCGTTTTCGCCGGTGATGGTGGGGAACCGCCACACATTGCCGATGCCGATGGCGCAGCCCGCGCTGACCAGGATAAAGCCCAGCCGGGACTTGAAGTTTTCTCTTTTCACACCAAAACGCTCCTTTTTCCTGTTTTTCCGCAAAATTCCGGGGCGCACGGCGCAGGGCCCCCGCTGTGCGCCACACATTTGTTATTATAGACCCGCGCCGCAAAAAACGCAACGGATTGTAAAAAACGGGCAAAAACGACAAAACGCCCCCGCCTGCGCTGCGCAGGCGGGGGGCAGGGGCGCGGGGCGGCGCGGCCGCCCGTCAGGCCCGTTCTTCCGGGATGGAGATCTCCGGCATCAGCTCGTTGCCGATGACGTTCAGCATCTCGTCCAGCTTGGCCACGTCCTCGGCGGGGAACCGCACCTTGATGCGGTCCATCACCGTTTGCAGGTACGCGTAGCTGATGCTGTAATAATCCATGTACTTTTTGGTGGGGCGCAGGTAATACTCGCGCCGGTCGGTCTCGGAGCGGACTTTTTCCACATAGCCCTTTTTGATCAGGCTGTTGATCTTGTAGCTGGCATTGGGGGTGGAAATGTGCATGACCTGCGCAAACTGGGCGATGGTGGGGCTGCCCAGCGCCATGATGCCTTCCATGCAAAAGGACTCCACCGTGGTCAGGGTGGCTTCGCGGTTCTCAAAGCGGCTGAACACTTTTTGATAAAAGTGCAGCTTGAACTTGGTATAAACCTGGTAAAATGCCTGGTCCAGCATATACAAACCTCTTTCTCCGCCGGGCTGGCCCGCCGGAACTTTTCCTCTGCAAAAGCTGAAACAAGCGGCAGATCAGATCCTGCTGCTCAGTGCCGGCGTCCGGCGCCGCCGCCGCGGGAGGAACCGCCCCCCGCCCGGAAGCTGCCGCCCGGGCGGGAACCGCCGGGACGCGCGCCGCCGCCCGGACGCGGGCCGGGACGAGGGCCGCCATAACCGCCGCGGGGCGGCCGGGGCGCGCCGTAGCCGTAACCGCCGGGGCCGCGGGGAGGCCGCGGCGGGCGGGGCGGACGCGGGGGCCGCGGAACGCCGAAAAAGAAGAAGGTGCGCCGCGGCCTGCCGTAGTAGCCGGGACCGGGACCAGGGCGGGGGCCAGGCCCCCGGAAACGGGGCGCCAGGATGGCCGCCAGCGCGATGACCAGCACAAGGATCAAAATAACGACGCCCATAACGGGGAACCCTCCTTCCTGACGGGCTGCGCTGCCGCCGATGGAAGTAAAGTCACCGGAGGCAACGGCGTCCACATCCATGGAAACGCCATAGATGGTGCAAAGTTCGTCTGCCAACGTCTGGACCGTGGCCCGGGTGCCGGCGTCGTAATCCTGCTGCAGCCAGCTGGGCTCCATATCGTCGGCCAGGATACTGCTCAGCGTGCTGCTGGGCAGGCGCGTCTCCAGGCCGGAGCCCTGCATGGCCCAGTAATTGTCGTCGCCGGGCACCAGAAGCAGCAGGACACCATTGTCCTTGGATTCGTCGCCCAGCCCCCAGGCGTTGAACACCTCGTAGGCATAGCCCTCGATGGTGGTATTGCCCACCTGATCCACCGTGTAGACGCCGATCTGGGCGCCGCAGGTATCACTGAGCGCGCTGGAGAGGTTGGTGACAATGTCCTCCGTCTCGGCCGAGAGGATGCCGGCGTTGTCGATGACCGCCTTGCTGGTATCCACTTCCGGCGCGGCTGCGGCGGCGGAGACCGCCGCGCCGGCCGCGCAGGCAAGCGCCAGCAAAACGGAGGCCGCGCGTTTGAACGTCCGGTTCATTGGAACAGCTGCACCTCCCCTGCGCCCCACAGCAGCCCGATCACATTGGCCGGGAAGCCGGAGACGGTATCGTTATACTCCTGGGCCGCCGGGTTGTAGTCGTTGGCGGCGGTGCGCAGGATGATGTCCTGCCGGGACAGAAACTCGGTATACTGGCCGTCCATGGCCTCGGTCACGCCGCCGGCGGCGTCGGTCTGCTGGTACATGGCGGTGACCGCCCCGCCCAGTGCGGTGTTGGCCGCAAACTGGTCGGCGGGACCGCCGGCATCGGCCGCTGCGTTCCAACCGTCCAGCGCGGCCTGGGCCGCCTGCACGGTGGCGTCGTCCTCGCCCAGCGCCTGGCCGCACAGGCGGATCAGGTTGGCGGCCGCGTCGGCCCGCGCCGCCAGATCCCCCGCCATGCCCTGGCCGTGCTCGTTGGTGGACGAATAGATGGCCCGGGTCTGCCGGTACTGTCCGCTCAGCCTGGCCCCGCCGATGCCGAACACCGCCACCAGCGCCGCCAGCACAATGGCAAGGACGGCGGCGGGGCGCTTTTTGGCCGGGGCGGGCAGTTTGGATTCGATCTGGCCGAACACTTCCAGCTGCGGCCCCTCGATGCGGAAGCTCTCCTGTTGTTCTAACTGCATTTACTTTGTGCTCTCCATCAGCTTGGCGCGCAGCTCGCCTTCGATGCGGCCCAGCTCCTGCTCGGCCGCGGTGCGCTTGGCTTTGCCGTCGGCGCGGATCTTGTTCAGCTCGTCCAGCGTGTTGATCAGCTCCTGGTTGGTCTGCTTGAGGGTCTCGATGTCCACCACGCCGCGCTCGGACTCCTTGGCGATGTCGATGGTGCCCTGCTTGAGGGCGGCGGCGTTTTTGCGCAGCAGCTCATTGGTGGCGTCGGTGACGGCGCGCTCGGCCTCCATGGCCTGCTGGCTGTGGGCCATGCCCAGGGCCAGCACCATCTGGTTTTTCCACAGCGGGATGGTGTTGACAATGGTGGTCTGGATCTTCTCGGCCATCATGGTGTCGTTGGCCTGGATCAGCCGGATCTGGGGGCCCATCTGGATGCTGATGTTGCGGGTCAGCTGCAGGTCGTACAGCTTTTTCTCAAAGCGGTCGCACATGTCGGCCAGGTCGCGGGCGGCCTGAGCGTCCTCCGGCAGCTGGGTGCGCTGGGCCTTGGCGTTGGCCTCCTTCAGCTCGCCGCCGCGCACTTCCTCCAGCTTTTTCTTGCCGGCCAGGATATACATGGTCAGCTCTTTGAAATAGACCAGGTTCAGCTGGTACATCTTGTCCAGCATGGTGATGTCCTTCATCAGCACCACCTGGTGGTCCTCCAGCTGGGCCTTGATGCGCTCGACGTTGACGTCGGCTTTCTCGTACCGGGTCTTCATCGACTCGATGTTATACTGGGTCTTGCGGAACAGGTTGCCGAAAAAGCCCCGGTCCTCCTTCTCGGTGGCGTCAAAGCCCTTCAGCTCGGTGATCAGGTTGGTGATCAGCTCGCCGGTCTCGCCCATGTCCTTGGTCTTGACGCGGGACAGCGCGTTGTCCGAAAAGTCGCTGAGCTTTTTCTGGCTGGCGGCGCCGTACTGCAGCACCATCTGGCTGTTGGTGATGTCGATCTTTTTGGCAAAGTCGTCCACCATCTGCTGCTCTTCCGGCGACAGAGGGGTGTCCTCCACCTTGGCGGGGGTGGGCTTTTTGGCCTCCTCCACCACGGCCTCGTCGGCGGCAGGGTCCAGCGTCAGGCTGGGGGCGGGGGCGGCGTCCAGCGTCAGGCTGGGCGCGGCAGGGACATTCAGATCAAAATCCTGGTCGTTCATGGGAAGATTCCATCCTTTCTTTGGCTGTATTGGGGCTGTTTTGGCCGCAAGCGTCATTCTGTTTGCGCCGTTCTGTATTGTTTTTTTCGGATTATACGTTTTGTAGCGCAGACTGCCGCCCGCGTCGGGGCGGCTCAGTCGGCAAGGTTCTGGCTTTTCAGGATGGTATCCAGCACCTGGATGTCGGTGCTGATGTCCATGGCCTCGGCGGAATACAGGCTGTCCAGCTGGTTTTCAAAGGCGGTGGCCATGGTGGCGGCGTTGGCGCGGACCTCGGACTGGATCTGGTCGGCGTTGTCGCCCTTGATGCCGCCCTGCTCCATGCGGGCGTAGGCGGCCATGATCTTGACCACTTCCGGCAGATAATACCGGGCAAAGCGGTCGATCTGGCCCGCCTTGTCCGGATTCGCCTCGATGGCCTGCAGGATACCCCAGCCGGCCCGTTCCATGCGGTCCATCTCGGCCGAAAGCCGGGCGTCCGGGATGGCCACATTCAAGTCGTGCAGGGCGTCCAGATTCTTCTCGATGCCAGCCAGCATGGCGTCCACGTCCTCGCTGCCGGTGGCGTAGGGGACCTCGCGGGTAACGATGCGCACCGGGCACAGCCGCGCCGCCACAAAATAGACCACCACGCTCAGCGCGGCGGCGGCAACCAGCCCCCACAGGGTGTACACCGGAAATATCAGCGCCCCCACCGGCCAGGCCAGCGCTGCCAGCCACAGCGGCAGCACCGGTTTCTTGCGGATCTCCTGAAGTTTGCTCATACGGGGCCTCCGTGGTCCAAAAGCAGAGCCGCGCGGCCGAAAGCGGCGTTCCGACCGCCGGCCTGCGCTGCGCTGTGCGATTTTGTTATTTAAGGTAATTATATAGCATCCTGCCCCGGCTTGCAATTCCAAAACACGGTAAAATGCCCAAATCGCACAAATTTAATAAAAAGTTTTGAATTATTCCGCGCCGCCGGCCTGCGCTGCGTCCAGCCAGGGCGACAGCGCCGCGCCCCAGGCGGCGGTCAGCCGGGGCAGGGTCCAGGCGGCGTTGGCCGGGCTGGTGGAGGGCAGCGTGCCCGCCGCGGGGCCCATGGCAGGCTCCAGATATTTGCGGTACAGCCTGGCCGCCGTGCCGCCGTTGCAGAACACCGCCTGCACCCCCAGCCGCGCGGCCAGCTCCGGCACCGCGTTGGGCGTCACGTCCCGGATGGACGCATCCGACGCGCCGGCGATGGTGCACCGGCAGACCACGTCCCACACCGCCAGCCCGTGGTCCACGATCAGCGCCCGCTTGGCGGCCAGGTCGTCGCGGGCGGGGGCGGGCGCGCCCAGCAGCGCGGCCATCAGCGGCCAGAAGCGGTTTTGCGGGTGGCCGTAGTAAAACCCCTGTTCCCGGCTTTTGGGGCTGGGGAAACTGCCCAAAATCAGCACCTTTGCCCGCGCGCCGCACAGCGGCGGCAGGCCGGGACCCACCGCGCGGGGCGCGGCGGACGGCCGCCCCGGCACCTTACGCCTCCTCCGGGAAGGCTTCCGGCCAGACCTGGCGGCAGACCTGCGCCACCGCAAAGTCCGCGGCGGCGGGGCCCACCCGGTCGGCGGCCTGCTGTGCGCGGGGGTCGCCGCCCGCCACGCAGACGCCCAGCCCCGCCCGCTGCAAAATGCCGCAGTCGTTGGAGCCGTCCCCCATGGCCACCGCCTGCGCCGGGTCGATGCCCATGGCGGCGCAGACGGCCTCCAGCCCGCGGGCCTTGTCCTGCTCGGCGGTCAGGATGTCGCAGCCCTCGCTGCTGCCGTAAAACAAAAAGCGCAGCCCCAGGTGGCCGTATTTCTGCCGGAACTGCTCCGCCAGCGCCTGGGGCAGCCGGCCGAACGCCGAAAACGGCATGCTTTCCAGGTGACGGTCCTGGTCCTCGCCGTCATGGACGTAGCTGTTCACGTTCATGGCCAGCTCGGCTTCCCGCTGGATGTAATAGTTGACGTAGCCGTAGGGGCCGTCGTCAAAATTGAAGCCGAGGAAACAGCCGTGATCCTCGAAAAAATCCACCAGGGCGTACATCTGCTGGGCGTCCATGCGGGCGTCGTGCAGCGCATTGCCCGCCGCGTCCCGCACCTCGGCGCCGGCGGCGCAGATCCAGTAGTCCGGGCGCAGGCCGTTGAGCAGCGCTTTGCCGACACCGCCGCGGCACCGCCCGGTGGCGATGGCCACCTTGACGCCGGCCTTCTGCACCGCCTTTACGGCGGCGACGTTCTCCCGCGGGACGCAGGGCTGGGCGTCCGGGCGCAGGGTGCCGTCAATGTCCAGGGCCAAAAGCTGGTATTGCATAGTGTTCCCCCATATATGTCGTTCTGCCCCGCTGCTTTTGTGCAAAACGGCGGGGCGTCTGGGTGTATTATACCAGAGGCCGGACCAAAATAAAAGCGGTATCAAACGGCGCGGCGCGGCATAGGCTGGCTTGTGGGGGTTCTGTCCGCTCTGCCGGGCGCGCCGAGTCCCTACCTATTTTATAAGGCTCTCCCACGGCAGAAAGGGGCGGCGGTATGCGACAGGGATTGGATCTTACCGTACACCGGTATGGAAAACGGCGCCGGGCCAGGCGGCGGGCGGCCGCCTGCGCCGCGGCGCTTTTGTGCGCGGCCCTGACGGGGCTGGCGGTGTTCCGGTTCGGCCCCGCCGCAGTGGCCTGGCTGGCCGCCGTGCCGGGGCGGGTGGAGAGCGCCGTCGGCGACTGGCTGCTGCCCCATTACACCCGCCGCCTGACGGAGCTGGCCAGCCAGAACGCCAGCCTGCGCGCCGAACTGGCGGCCGACGCCAGTCTGCGCGCCGAGAACGAAGCCCTGCGCACCCTGCTGGAAAGCCCCGCCGCCGAGACGCTGCGCGGCGCGCAGCCGCTGCCGGTGGCGCAGCGCACCGCCGACCGCTTTGCGCTGGCCGGGGACGCGCCGGCGGGCACGGCCATTCTGGACCCGCAGGGCCGCTTTGCCGGGCGGGCCGCGCCGGACGGCGCGGAGCCGGGCATCCTGCCGGTGGAAAGCCCCGAAGGCTCCCCCTGCCTGGCGGACGGCCAGTACGGAGTGCTGAGCCGGGAGGGCGGCAGCTGGTTTCTGGACGGGCTGCCCCGGCACTGTGCGCTGGAAGCCGGCTGTGTCGTGACCACGGCGGACGGTTACTGGGTGGGCCGCCTGGCCGACGCGCCGGCAGAGGACGAGACCGGCCTGTGCGCCCGCGCCCGGCTGACCGACACCGCCGACCGTTTCAGTGCCGTTTATTTTGCCGCCGGGTAAGCGCCTTGCTTTACATTTTGCCCGCGGTAAGGTATAGTAAAAGAAATGCACAGGGAAGCCGCCGGCTGCCGCGCGGCGGCCGGGAGCACCGCAAAGGGGGCGCAGCAGCATGCACCGCAACAACCGCAACGGAAAAGGCAGGGTGGTCGTCCTGCTGGTGGTCTGCGCCCTGGTGTTCGGGGCGTTCCTGGCGCGCCTGGCCTGGATGCAGTTCGCCATGGCGGATTATTATGCCCAAAAAGTGACCGAGGCCAGCACCACCCGTTACAGCTATACCGTGCCCGCCGCGCGGGGGGACATTGTGGACCGGCACGGCACGGTGCTGGCGCAGGATACGCCGGTGTGGGACGTTTATCTGAAATACCCGGCCCCGCCGGGCAGCGACATCCATGAGGTGGCGCAGCGGACGTTGGATATTTTGCAGCTTTCGGGCGGCGAGGATGTGGAAACACAACTCGCCGCCTTTTGCGCGTCCGTCTCGGCGGGGGAGTTCCCGCTGGCCGGCGGGCTGACGGCCGCCCAGGCCGCCCTTTTGTATGACGCCGGCCTGGTGCAGAGCGGCGCGGTGCGCCTGTCCCCCACCGGCGAGCGCATCTGGCCGGACGGCACGCTGCTGCCCCATGCGCTGGGCACGGTGGGGCCTATCACCGCCGAACAGTGGGCCGGGCTTTCGGGCACCGGCATCGCCATGGACGCGCTGATCGGCCAAAGCGGGCTGGAAGCCGCCTACGAGAGCTTTCTGCACGGGGTGGACGGCAGCGTGCAGGTGACCGCCGGAGAGTCCGGCGTGCTGCGCGAGCAGGTCACCGCCGAGCCGCAGCCCGGCGCCACGCTGGTCCTGACCCTGGATGCCGAGCTGCAGCGGCAGGTACAGTCGGCGCTGGAAAACCACCTGGCCGGCATGCGGGCTAACAACGCCGCGGGCGCCGGGCGGGAAGCCAACGCCGGCGCCGTAGTGATGGTGGACGTAAAGACCGGCGGGGTGCTGGCGGCGGCAAACTCGCCTTCCTTCGACCTTTCCACCTATCGCAGCGACTACGCCGCGCTGGCCGCCGACCCCGCCGCGCCGCTACTGGACCGCACCGCCCAGGGGCAGTACGCGCCGGGTTCGGCTTTCAAGCCGGCGGTTGCCTCCGCCGCGCTGGCTTCGGGGCTGATCACCCCGCAGGACACCGTGGCCTGCACCGGCACCTACCGCTATTATGCCGATTATCAGCCCCACTGCCTGCAAAGCGGCCACAGCGGCCGGGTCGACCTGCTGACCGCGCTGAAATACAGCTGCAACATCTTCTTTTACGACGTGGGGCGCAGGCTGGGCGCCGACGCCTTTGCCGACGCGGCGCAGCATCTGGGCCTGGCCAATGCCACCGGCATCGAGGTGCCCGAGGCCGCCGGCAGCCTGACCCGCTCCACCGACGACAATTTCACCCTGGGCCTGACGCTGCAGGCGGCCATCGGCCAGGGCAATACCGCGGTGACGCCGATGCAGCTGGCCGCCTATGCGGCGGCCCTGGCCAACAACGGCCAGCGGCTGCGGCTGCATTACGCCGACCGGGCGGTGGACAGCGCCACCGGGCAGGTGCTTTGGCAGGCCGGGCCGGTGGTGATCGACGTCATGCCCGGCGGCGAGGAGGTGTTCGGCCCCATCCGCGAAGGAATGGTGGCCATGGGGCAGACGGTGGGCGCGCTGCGCGGATTTCCGCTGACGGTGGCCTGCAAGACCGGCACCCCCCAGCGCGCCGAAACGATGCCCGGCGGCAGCCACTACACCAACTCGGTGCTGATCGCCTACGCCCCCGCCGAGGATCCCCAGGTGGCGGTGGCCATCGTGCTGGAATACGGCGGCGGCGGGGCCAAGGCTTCCCCCCTGCTGCGCAGCGTTCTGGAAAGCTGGCTGGCCTTGCAAAGCTGACCGACGGCCCGGCGCGGCCCGACTTTTGGGCTGCGCCGCGTCGTTTCTTGCACAGCTGAATAATTTTTGATTATTTCTGTTGCTTTTTTATAGAAAAACCCGTTGCCTAGACCGGAATACTGTGCTAAAATAATAAACGGGATAGTTTATTCCGGCCGGCGCCGCCGCAAAAACGCGGCTGTACGCGGATGCCGGGCCGCCGCGCACCGGGCCGGCCGCAAGCCCGGCTTGTTTTCTGTCCCAATTTTTTGAGGGGATACCGGGGCCGGCCCGGCCGCTGCGGCCGCCCGCCCTGCCGTTTTGGGGAGTATTGAGTGAAAGCGCAAACCATCATGGTCTGTTCCGGCAAGGGCGGCACCGGCAAAAGCACCATCGCCGTGCTGCTGGGCGCCAGCCTGGCAGCGCAGGACAAGCGGGTGCTGCTGATCGAGCTGGACTCCGGCCTGCGCAGCGTCGACATCATTGCCGGCGTGTACGGGAAAACGGTCTATGACATTGAAGACGTGCTGTGCGGCCGCTGCGAAGGCGACAAGGCCGTGGTGCAAAGTCCGCTGTATCCGGGGCTGTCTGTCATCAGCGCCCCGTACGAGGGCGGCGTCGTCCGGCCGGAGCCGCTGGCGCGGCTGATCTCGCTGATGGCCGGTTATTTTGATTTTATCCTGCTGGATACCGCCGCCGGTATGGGGCCGGCGTTCGAGGCGGCAGCCGGCGTTTGCAGCAGGGCGCTGCTGGTTTTGACGCCCGACCCCATCGCGCTGCGCGACGGGCGCATCGTAGCCGACCGGCTGATCGCGGACGGCCATCCCCAAAGCTCGCTGCGGCTGGTGGTCAACCGCCTGCGGCCGGACAGCTTTGGCCGCCGCTGCGCCGTATTCGATCTGGACGAGTGTATCGACACTGTGGGCGTGCAGCTGCTGGGCGTGGTGCCGGAAAGCCCCGCGCTGCAGCGCAGCGTGATGGCCGGCGAGGCGCTGCCCGCCGACTGCCCCGCCGCCGTGGCCTGCGCCGCGATCGCGGGGCGCATCCTGGGCCGGCGGATCCCGCTGACGATCTGACCGGCGGGCGTATCTTTTTGGGAACAAGCCTTTGCGCAGATTTTATTTTGGCATCATATCGCCGGGCGGGCGAACTCCCCGCCCGGGGGAAGTGGGGTCTTTCATGACGATAGCATTGGTCGCACACGATGCGAAGAAAGAGCTGATGATCCAGTTCTGCATCGCGTATTGCCAGATTCTCAGCCACCATCACCTGATCGCGACAGGTACAACGGGTCGGCTTGTGGCCGAGGCGACCGGCCTGCCCATCCAACGGTTCCTGCCCGGCCCCCATGGCGGCGACCAGCAGATCATCTCCCGCATCGCCTGCGACGAGGTGGACATGCTGCTGTTTTTCCGCGACCCCATCTCCGCCAAGCCCAGCGAGCCCAACGAGATGAACCTGCTGCGCATCTGCGATGTGCACAACATCCCGGTGGCCACCAATATTGCCACCGCCGAGGTGCTGATCCACGGCCTGGAAAACGGCGACCTGGATTGGCGCACCATCCTGAACCCGCAGCGCTGAGGACCGGCCGCGCCGCCCCTGCGTTTTGCAAAAGATGCGGCTTTTTGCGCCCGCCGCGCCGGGGCACGCCGCTTTTGAATCCAAAACAAACAACGAGGGAGAGGCCCCTGGGGGTCTCTCCCTCGTTTGATGCTGCCGGGCAAAAAGCGCACCCGGCTATATTGCCGCCGCCTTACTGGCGGATGGCACGGACGACACGGTTCATATCGTTGGCGTCCTCGCAGACAATGTTGACAGGGTTGCTGTAATCTAGGCACATCATGCCCAGGATGCTTTTTGCGTCTGCGATGCTGCCCTTCATGTCATGCACGCCGACTTCGTTATTACACCTGGCGGCGGCAGACACGATCTCCTGGACTTCGGAGAAGCTGGAAACCTTGACTTGTCTCACCATAATACATTCCTCCATGTTTACAGGCAGAAAATTCCGGCAGCCGGTTGCCGCCCTCCTTCTCTGCAACTGTATTATAGCACAAAGTTTTGCCTTTGGCATTTTAGCCAAACAATTCTCCACATTTTCGGTGTTGTGCACAAAAGCCAGAAATTGGAATCCTCACCATTTAGCGCAAAGAAACAGCCAGGATCCAGTTTCTTCCATTTTCGTTCATCTATTTTGCACTTTTGATTTGATTATTTGCATTTTAAGAATTGTATTTGTTCAATATTGTACTTTTTCTTCATTTTCCGCCCGGTCTGCCGCTCCGTTCCTTTTCACAAAGGACCTCTCCTGCCCGGGCGGAAAGCCGGGCAAAAAGCCGGGCCGCCGCCAGCGCGGCGCCGTCCGGGGCGTCCTGCCGCCCGTCCTGCGTGGACAAGACATTTGTCCAAAATTTTACGCAAATTTTGCACGGCAGCCGCGTCATCCTGCCCGGCAGGGTCTCCACGCCTGCACCCGGTCGATCAGCCAGGAGGACAGCGTGACGGTGATCAGCGAAAACACGATGCGCCCCGCCGGCAGATAGCTCAGCGACAGCCCCAGCACCACAAAGTCGGTGAACATGTAAGCGCGGGACAGCCGCCATTTTGTCACCCGGGAGATGGTCAGCGCCAGCGCGTCGTCGCCGCCGCTGGACCCGCCCTGCCGGACGATCAGCCCCACGCCGATACCCACAAACACGCCGCCCAAAAGCGCCGCCGCCAGCGGCCGGCCGGACAGGTCGGGCAGCATGGGCGGGAACTGCTCCCACACCTTATAGAACATCGAGACGCACAGCGTAGACAGCACTGACGTGCGGATGAACCGCCAGCCCAGGTACCGGTATGCCAGCAGGTAACAGCTCAGATCCAGGACGGTCGTCAGCAGCGAGGGCGACGCCTTCAGCCAATGCTCCAGCAGCAGCATCATGCCAATGACGCCGCCCTCGGTGATGCCGGTGCGCTGGTGGATGTTGTGGATGCCGAACGTGCAGATGGCCGCCCCCAGCAGGATCCAGGCCATGCCGCGCAGGGTAAGCCCCTCGGTCAGTTTGCGTGCAAAGGCTTTCCATTGCTTTGCGTGCACAGTAAAACCTCCTTGTTTTGACGCGCCGGGACCCGGCGCACCGCCGTCAGGGGGCCGGTTCCCGGCGGTTTTCCCTGTTGCGTTGGCGGTCCTTTTTTACTAGAATAAAGGATATAGTAACTATATTGTCAAGGGGGCGATCGCCGTGCCGCGTTCCGACGACCTGTTTTCCATCGGCGAGGTGGCAAAATACCAGAAGATCTCCAAGCAGACGCTGATTTTTTACGACCGGATCGGCCTGTTCCGCCCCGCCTGGGTGGATCCGGACAACGGATACCGCTATTACAGCGCCAAGCAGCTGGACGAACTGGATGCGATCCTGATCATGAAGGCCATCGGCTTCCCGCTGGCCGAGATCCGCGCGCATATGCAGAACTATACCATCGACAGCAGCCTGGTGGCCCTGCGGCGTCAGCTGACCGTGATTGACCGGCAGATCCGGGAGCTGGGCATGCTCCGCAGCCGGGTGCAGCACCGCTGCGACCAGATGGAGCAGGCCCGCGCCGACCGTCAAGCCGAGAACGCCGTCACCGTCGGCCATACCCCCGCCCAGTATATCCTCTGCCGTCCGGTGGCGTCGCCCCGCACCCTGCGGGAGATCAGCGTCGCCACCAAGCAGTGCTTTGCCGACTCCTTTGCCGGGCAGCTGCCCGTCTTTTTCCAGTGCGGCGTCATCGTACCGCTGGAGAACATCTGCGCCGGGCGCTGCACCGAGGCCAGCGAGGCGTTCCTGCCCATTGACCCCACCGACAAAGCCGACGGGCTGCGCCTGCTGCCCGCCGGCCCCTGTGTCAGTCTGTGCCACGTGGGGGATTATCTGTCCATTGGCCGCACCTACCGCAAACTGCTGGATTACTGCGACAGCCACGGCCTGCAGATCGTTTCGGATTCTTACGAGTTTTGCATCAACGACTACATCACCACCCGCGACGAATCCGAGTACATCACCAAGATCCTGTTTTATATCCGTCCGCCGGAGCAGCCGGAGTCCCCCGCCCCCTGAACGGGCGGGAAGCGGGTCACCGCCTGACCGGCGGCGCGGCGGTGCAGACGGCGCAGCCAGCGGTATTCAATGTGCATCTGCTCGGCGATCTCTGTCAGCGACTGCCCCATCAGATACCGGCGGCGCAGCAGCTCCCGCTGGACGTCGTCCCCCACCGTCGAGATGGACCACTCCACTTCGGCGCGCACCTGCCGGCTGTCCGCCACCGCCGCCCGGCAGGCCGATTCCGCCGCCGCCAGCCGCTCTGCGGCCCGTGCGACCTTATCGCTGTGTCCGGACGGCCGGGGCAGCCCGTCCAGCACCGGCGTCGTCCGCGCCGCGGCCGCCCGGGCCTCCTCCACTGCAAATTTCGCCAGCTGCGCTTTCCGCCTGGCCGTCAGATACCGGCCCAGCCAGTCGATTTTCCGGTCGATCTCGTACTTTGTCATCTGCTGCATAACGCCCCTCCTTATTATAAGTACCGTTTTTTCCCTGTCCGCCGTCCACACGGATGCGCAGGCAGACGGGCCACAAGCAGTATCCGGTCCCGTCGCACCGCCAGCGGCAATGGCGGCAGCCCGCCCCGCCGCGGATCATCGGCCGCCTCCCTGCCGGAGCGTCCGGCATTGGAGCGGCTGTCCCCACAGCTCCACGGTCAGCGTCACGCGGCCGGCAAAAACGGCGTTTTCGCCGATCTGTTCGGCCAGCCGCCCGGCCAGCTCGGGGACAACGGCGCGGCCGTCCACCTCCAGCGTTCCATACCGGTCGGCACGCACGCAGCCTGCGCCCGAAACCGTGATCCGGCCGGCGTCACAATGGTTCGTTCGGTTCTGTTTCACAGCAATGTCCCTCCCAAAATTGCAGGATCTCGTCCGCATACAGCAGCACAAAGGCCGCCCCCGCGCGCCTGTCCCGCAGGATCTCCTCCAACGCGCCGGCGGCGTCCGTGCCGGGCGGCGCGGCGCGCTCGGCCTCGCGCAGGATGCACGCCGCCAGGCGGCGGTCCTCCTGTTCCTGCGCCCGGCCGGGCGTGGTTTCACGTAAAAGTCCCAATTATCGTCCTCACTTTCTGCTATACTGGAAATATCAGCCAGACAACTGCAAAAAAAGCATACGCGATTTCGTACTAATGTATTGACTTATACGTTATCGCGTAATACAATGGTAGAAAATCTCCCGGGATCCTGCTCCAGCGCTGTGATGCCAAGTATATTACTCTATTGCGTAACAGTCAACACGTTTTTGCGCTTTCGCGCAATCTTTGGAGCAATTGCCAACGAAAGGGTGTATCTGGTTGTGAAATTGTATCAACGCATCGAGACGCTGTGCGCGGCGCACGGCATCACCGTCACCGCGCTCTGCCACGCCTGCGGGGTCAGCCGCAGTTCGCTGACCGACCTGAAAATGGGGCGCAAGCAGTCGCTTTCCGCCCAGTCGCTCTCCCGCATCGCCGGGTACTTCTCGGTCAGCGTCGACAGCCTGCTTGGCGCGGAGCCGGCCCGGGACGAGATCGGCTTTGACGACTTTTCCTATGCGCTGTTCCACGAAACCAAAACGCTTACCCCCGAAAACAAAGAAAAACTGCTGGAAATGGCGCGGTTTTTCCGCGACCAGCAGTCGAAAGGGAATTGACCATGCAGCTTTGCGAGGTATATGAGGACGCCCGGCGCGCGGGCGCGCAAATCTATGCCTACAACATCGGTTTCACCGATGCCGCCACCATTGAGTTGAACGGCAGCTACGGTATTTTTATCGACGTCACCCGTCCCCGGGACTGGCGGCAGCTCAGCTGGCAGCTGGCGCACGAGATCGGCCACTGCGCCACCGGCTGCACCCACAAGCTCTCCAGCCCTTACGACCTGATTGCCCGGCACGAGTACAGGGCGGACCGCTGGGCCATCACCCGGTATCTGGACGCAGACCGTCTGCGCAGCGCCATGGCCGCCGGCTACACCGAGCCATGGCAGCTGGCCGAATATTTCGACCTGCCCCAAAGCGCCATCGAGCAGGCGCTGCATTACTGGACGGACTGCCGCGGCGTCGATTTTAACGCCGCGCCCGAAAAATGACCCGGCCCCCGGGTTAGCCTGGGGGCCGGGTCATTTTTGCGATCTGCGCCCAAACGCGCCGCGGCCCGGCTGGCCGGGCGGGCTTTATTCCGCCGGACCCCGGGTCCGCAGCCAGTATTCGCCCATGCTGGCTCCGGGCTGGCCGGTGACCTCGCTGGACAGGTAGCCGCGCAGCGCGTCGTTGTCCGGCTGCCAGGCCAGGGCGGCCTCGGTGGTGGGATATTCGATCTCGGCGTAGAAAAACTCCCCGGGCTGGCCGGCGTCCACCAGGTTGACCTCCAGCGTCAGCCCGCCGGGCAGCGCGTAGCCGCGGCGCACCTTGGCGATCAGCGGTTTGCCCAGCAGAGCTTTCAGTCTTTCGTACAGCGCCGCGTCAATGTCGGTCTCGATCTCCTCCCTGGCCAGCGTGCCCGCCCCCTTAAAGCAGAGCACATAGCGGGTGCCGCCGCCGGAAAGCGCTTCCCTGCGGATGCGCACCGTCGGCCGCACGCTGAAATAGCCCTGGTCCATCCGGTATTCCTCGGTGCAGGTCAGGCCGTGGGGCCACCCTTCCACCATCCATTTGCGTTCGATCTCCATCGCGGTCCCTCTTTTCTGCATTTTGCCAGGGCGTCCCGGGCCAGGCCAAAGCGCCGGCGCGGCCTCCGGTTTCCCATGGGGCCATTATACCACAGTTTTCGCCGCCGCGCTTGCGCATTTGCAGAGGGGACGGTATACTGATAAGGAAAGTTTGCCGACCCTGTTAAGACAAAGGAAACGACTGCCGATGAAAACCACACGCGAATGGCCCGCCTTTACCGTATCCAAAAAAGCGGCCGCCAGCCTGGCGGCCGGCCACCCCTGGGTGTATGACAACGAGATCACCGGCCTGCCGGCGGCCCTGCCGGAACCCGGCGGCCTGGCCGACGTGTTCAGCCTGCGGGGCAGCTATCTGGGCACGGCGTTTTACAGCCCGCACAGCCGTATCCGGCTACGGGTGATCAGCCGCAGCGCCAACGACCGGTTCGACGCCGATTTCTGGCGGCGCCGCATCGAGTACGCCTGGGCCTACCGCAAGCAGGTGATGGGCCGGACCGACTGCCAGTGCTGCCGCGTCGTTTTCGGCGAGGCCGACCAGCTGCCCGGGCTGACCGTGGACCGGTTCGGCCCCCTTTTGTCGGTCCAGATCACCAGCGTGGGCATGGAGCGGCGCAAGGATGTGATCCTGCCGCTGCTGGTCCGGGTCCTGCGGGAGGACGGCCAGCGCATCGACGGCGTTTTTGAGCGCAACGACCTGGCCCTGCGGGACAAGGAGGGCCTTGCCCGCGGCAAGGGCTGGTACCCCCTGCCCGGCGAGCCGCTGCCGGCCAGCCCCCTGACCGAGATCTGCGAAAACGGCGTTTATTACACGGTGGACGTGGAAAACGGCCAAAAGACCGGCTTTTTCCTGGATCAGAAATACAACCGGCAGGCGGTGGCCAGGCTGGCCGCCGGGCGGACGGTGCTGGACTGCTTTACCCACACCGGCAGCTTTGCGCTGAATGCGGCCCGCGGCGGCGCTGCCCATGTGACGGCGGTGGATGTGAGCGCCCAGGCGGTGGAGATGGCGCGCCGCAACGCCCGGCGCAACGGCCTGGAGGAGCGGATGGATTTTGTCTGCGCCGACGTGTTCGACCTGCTGCCGCAGCTGGAGGCGCAGCCCCGCAAATACGATTTTATCATCCTGGACCCGCCCGCCTTTACCAAATCCCGCGCCACGGCCCACAGCGCCCTGCGCGGATACAAGGAGATCAACCTGCGGGCCATGCGTCTGCTGCCGCGGGGCGGCTACCTGGCCACCGCCAGCTGCAGCCATTTTGCCCCCGCGCCGGAATTTGTAAAGATGCTGCACGCCGCCGCCCGCGACGCGGGGCGCGCGCTGCGGCAGATCGAGGCGCGCCAGCAGGCGCCCGACCACCCGATTTTGTGGGAGGTGCCCGAGACCGATTACCTGAAATTTTACCTGTTCCAGGTGGTGTGACGCCCCACCGACAAGGAGGATGCATTTGCCATGCGGTATTTGAAACAGCTGTTCACCCGGCGCAACTGGTGGGTGATCGCCCTGCTGGCGGTGGAAGCCGCGCTGCTGCTGTTCCGCTTTGCGGGGGACTACGGCGCCGGGCAGACCGTCACCATCACGCCGGAACAGATCGTGCCCTATGCCGAGGGCGCTCTGAACGACAGCCGCGGCACCCAGATCCAGGATTACACCGGCGTGTTTGCCACCACCCGCTGGTTTGACCTGGAGCCGGGCAGCTACCGGGTGTCCATCACCTATGTCACCAGCGGCGGAGACGGCTCGGCCTCCTTTGTGGACGAGATCATGCCCACCGCCCGCTACGACCAGGTCACGCTGTCCTCCTCCCGCACGCGGACGGTGTTCAGCCTCTGGATGCCCCACGGCTGCGAAAACGCCCAGCTGCAGTTTTCCGCCAACGGCGGCGTCATGTTCGTGACCGGGGCCGAGCTGATCCCCACCCATGCCTGGGCGTATGTACGGTTCCTGACGCTGGCGGCCTTTTTGCTGCTGGCCGACTGGTGCCTGCTGATCGCGGCCGGGCGGCTGCCCTTCCCCATCCGTTCGATCAAGATGCGTTACAGCGCCGCGGCCATCGCCGGCGTCGTGATGCTGGCCTGCCTGCCGCTGGGCTTTGATTACCTGATCTACGGCCACGACATGTCCATTCACCTGACCCGCATCGAGGGCCTGAAGGCGGGCCTGCTTTCGGGGCAGTTCCCGGTGCGGATGGACCCGGAGATCGTAAACGGCAAGGGCTACCCCTTCAGCCTGATGTACCCCGACCTGCTGCTGTACCCGGCGGCGCTGCTGCGCATCCTGGGGTTCAGCCTGCAGCAGGTTTATCAGATGTATGTTTTCGGCGTCACGCTGGCCACCGCGCTGGTCACGCGGTACTGCCTGAAAAAGATGTTCGCCAGCGAGGGCGTCGCCCTGACCGGCACGGCGCTGTATCTGCTTTCGTCCTACCGGCTGGCGAACGTTTACGTCCGCGCCGCGGTGGGGGAATATTCCGCCATGATCTTTCTGCCGGTGGTGGTCTACGGCCTGTGGCGCATCTATAACCAGCCGAAGCAGGGTGGCCGCCTGGCCTGGCTGCCGCTGGCCGTGGGCTTTACCGGCCTTTTGCAGACGCACCTGCTGACCACCGAGATGGTGGGGCTTTTTACGCTTTTGTTCTGCCTGGCGCGGCTGAAACAGACGCTGCGCAGGCCGGTGCTGCCGTTGCTGTGCCGGGCGGCGGGCGTGGCGCTGGTGTGGAACCTGTGGTTCCTGGTGCCGATGCTGCAGTATATGCTGACCGAAACCTGCCGCATCAGCGGCAAGTACGACGCCTCCACCCTGCGGGACAGCGCCGCATACCTGGGGCAGATCTTCCTGATGTTCGGCCAGGGCGGCGGCTACTCGGAGTCGCTCAGCGTCGGCCTTTCCGCCGAGATGCCGCTGACCGTGGGCACCGTGCTGGGCTTTGGGGCGCTGCTGTTCTGCCTTTGCCTGATGGACCCGGCGCTGCGCCGGGCGGACCGCGGCGTGGTGCGGCTGGGCGGCTGGGCGCTGGCTTTCGGCGCGCTGGGGATCTGGGCGTCCAGCACCCTGTTCCCCTGGTATGACATTTACCAGAACATCGAATGGCTTTCCAAACTGCTGGGCAAGCTGCAGTTTGCCTGGCGGTTCCTGGGTCCCGCCACCGTCCTGCTGGTGGTCTGCAGCTGCTGCGCCCTGGCGCTGCTGCGGCGCAGCAGACCCGACTGGCTGCGCGCCGCTGCTGCGGTGCTTGTGCTGCTGACGGTGCTGCCCGCCGGGCTTTTGACCTACGAGGTCTGCCGCAACAGCGAGGTGGTCTCCTACCAGAGCCTGGCGTCCATCGACAATCTGGCCGACCAGGTGGGCGGCGGCGAATACATGCCCTACGGCATGGCCGACGGCAGCGAGAACGCCTGGGAGAACACCGACCCCTGTTTTCCCGAGGAACTGACGGTGTCCGACTACGCTCTGGGCACGCTGCAGGCCGGGTTCTCCTGCGTGAACACCTCTGACCAGCCGGTCACCGCCGTGCTGCCGCTGTTCAGTTACCCGGGCTACCGGCTGACCGCCGGCGAGGGCGCCGTGCTGGGCGAATCCGACGGCCTGATCGCCGTAACGCTGCCGGCGGGGTATTCCGGCAGCGTGCAGGTGGAGTTTGCGGGCTTCTGGTTCTGGCGCCTGGCGGACGCCGCAAGCCTGGCGGGCATCCTGGTCACCGTTTTGCTGTGCCGCAGACGGCGCGGCACGGCGCCCGCCGCCCCCGCCGCCGCCTGAGACGCGTTTTCCCGTCCTCCGCGCAGGGCAAAAACTGTCCAAACCAACCAAAAATCCCGCCGAGAGCCGCCGGGTGATTTTGGCAATGCGCCTATTGCGTTTTGCGTTTTCGGCGGCTATAATGGACACATAACAGCAAGGGCGCTGCGAATAGTTTCGCAGCGCCCTTTGTGGTATAACCAGCCCTGCGGGCATGCTGTGCCCGTTTGGGAAAAGGGCGGGGCTTCGCCGGTTTTCCGGCGCTTGCCCGGAGCAAGTAAAGGAGTATGAAGTATGGCAGCAACCGTTATGGAGATCTACGGCAGCAAAGTCTTCAACGAGCACGAGATGCGCGAGCGTCTGCCCAGCTCGACGTACAAGAGCCTGAAGGCCACCATCGAGCGGGGCCAGCCGCTGGACCTGGACGTGGCGAACGTCGTGGCCAGCGTGATGAAGCGCTGGGCCATCGAGCAGGGCGCCACCCACTACACCCACTGGTTCCAGCCCCTGACCGGCACCACCAGCGAAAAGCACGACGGCTTTGTCTCGCCCCAGCATGACGGCACCGCCATCATGGAGTTTTCCGGCAAGGAACTGATCAAGGGCGAGCCGGACGCTTCCAGCTTCCCTTCCGGCGGCCTGCGCGCCACCGCCGAGGCCCGCGGCTACACCGCCTGGGACCCCACCAGCTACGCTTTTGTCAAGGACGACGTGCTGTGCATCCCCACCGCCTTCTGCTCCTATACCGGCGAGGCGCTGGACAAAAAGACCCCGCTGCTGCGCTCGATGACCGCGCTGTCCAACCAGGCGCGCCGGGTGCTGCACCTGTTCGGCAAGGACGTGGACCATGTCTCCACCACCGTCGGCCCGGAGCAGGAGTATTTTCTGGTCCGCAAGGAGGACTACGAAAAGCGCCTGGACCTGGTGCTGACCGGCCGCACGCTGTTCGGCTCGGCGCCGTCCAAGGGCCAGGAGCTGGAGGAGCACTACTTCGGCGTCATCCGTCCCTGCGTCTCCGAGTTCATGAAAGACCTGGACGAGGAGCTGTGGAAACTGGGCATCCCCGCCAAGACCAAGCACAACGAGGTCGCCCCCTGCCAGCATGAGCTGGCCCCCATCTACGACACCGCCAACGTCGCCATCGACCACAACCTGCTGACGATGGAGATGATGAAGAAGGTCGCCGCCCGCCACGGCCTGGTCTGCCTGCTGCACGAGAAGCCGTTCGAGGGCGTCAACGGCAGCGGCAAGCACAACAACTGGTCGCTGGGCACCCAGGACGAGAACCTGCTGGACCCCGGCGACACCCCCATGCAGAACCTGCAGTTCATGGTTTTCCTGACCGCCGTCATCAAGGCGGTGGACGAGTACGCCGACCTGCTGCGCACCGCCGTGGCCACCCCCGGCAACGACCATCGTCTGGGCGCCAACGAGGCCCCGCCGGCCATCATCTCGATCTTTGTGGGCGAGGAGCTGGAGGCCGTCATCGACGCCATCTGCTCCGACTCCCCCTACGCCGGCCCGGTCAAGATGAAGATGGACCTGGGCGTGGACGTGCTGCCCAAGTTCAGCAAGGACACCACCGACCGCAACCGGACCTCCCCCTTCGCCTTCACCGGCAACAAGTTCGAGTTCCGCATGCCCGGCTCGGCCGAGAACCTGTCCGACGCCAACTTTATCCTGAACACCGCCGTGGCCAAGAGCCTGAACGACTTTGTGGACGAGACCGCCGACGCCGCCGACTTTGAGTGCGCGGCCGCCGCCTGGGTCAAAAAGACGCTGAACGAGCACCGCCGCGTCATCTTCAACGGCAACGGCTATTCCGAAGCCTGGGAGACCGAGGCCGAGCGCCGCGGCCTGCCCAACCGCAAGTGCACCCCCGACGCCATGGTGGCGCTGAAGGATCCCAAGAACATCAAACTGATGGAGGACTACGGCGTCCTGACCAAGACCGAGATGCTCAGCCGCTACGAGGTGGAGATGGAGCATTACTCCAAGGTCATCAATATTGAAGCCCGCACCATGGTCAAGATCGCCAACAAGCAGCTGATCCCGGCGGTCAACGCCTATATGGGCGACGTGGCTTCCACCGCCGCCGCCAAGCAGTCGGTGAGCGAAAAGCTGTCTGTCCGCAGCGAGGAAAAACTGCTGGATCGGCTGTCCGCCTACGCCGACGAGATGAGCGACGCGGTGGACGAACTGCTGAAAGTCTCCAACGAGACGTCCGCCATGACCGACGAGACCGCCAAGGCCTACGCCTACCATGACGTGGTGCTGCCCGCCATGGCCCGGCTGCGCGCCAGCGCCGACGCGGCGGAGGAGATCTGCCGCGAGGATTACTGGCCGCTGCCCTGTTACAGCCGCCTGCTGTTCTACACCGAGTAAAGCGGCCGGCTGCCTCTGTTTGCCATCCCCTGTATTTGCCGCGTGCCAGCGCGGGAAATGCACTCTCTTTTTCCGGTTTCTTACGCAACCTCAAACGGCCCGCAGAATTGCGGGCCGTTTGAGGTTGCCACGCCCCTTCCACCCGCAGCCCCACAGAGGGAGGTTCCACCCTATGAAGCGTACCGCACAGGATGTGCTGAACTTTGCCGAGGACAACGACGTCAAGTTTGTCCGGCTGACTTTCAGCGACATTTTCGGTAACCAGAAAAATATCTCGCTGTTTGCCAGCGAGCTGGCCGGCGCCTTTGAACACGGTGTCTGCTTTGACGGCAGCTCCATCGCCGGTTTTATGAACACCGAGGAGAGCGACCTGGTGCTGTGGCCCGACCCGGACACCGTCTGCATCCTGCCCTGGCGCCCCGCCGAGGGCCGCGTCATGCGCATGTACTGCGACATCACCCTGCCCGACGGCAAGCCCTTTGAGGGCAACTGCCGCGGCTACCTGCAGTCGGTGGTGCGGCGGGCCAAGGCCATGGGCCTGACCTGCAACGTGGGCTGCGAGTGCGAGTTTTACCTGTTCGAGACCGACGACCGGGGCAACCCCACCAAGATCCCGCTGGACCGGGGCGGTTACTTTGACATCGCCCCGCTGGACAAGGGCGAGGACATCCGCCGCGAGATCTGCTTTGCCATGGAGGACCTGGGCCTGAGGCCCCAGCACAGCCACCACGAGAGCGGCTTTGGCCAGAACGAGGTGGATTTCCTCTACGCGCCGGCGCTGCGCTCGGCGGATAACCTGAACACCTTCAAAAGCACCGTCAAGGCCATTGCGGGCCGCAACGGGCTGTTTGCCAGCTTTATGCCCAAGCCGCTGCCCGACCAGGCCGGCAGCGGGCTGCATGTCAACCTTTCGCTCAAGCGGGACGGCGTCAACCTGTTCGAGGGCGACATCGCCCCCGACAGCGAGCCTGCCCACTTTATGGCGGGCATCCTGACCCATGCCCGGGAGCTGACGGCTTTCTGCAACCCGGTGCCCAACAGCTACGCCCGCTTTGGCAGCTGCGAGGCGCCCCAATACATCAGCTGGAGCCGCCAGAACCGCAGCCAGCTGGTGCGGCTGCCCAGCGCCCACGGCGAGCTGTGCCGCATGGAGATGCGCAGCCCCGACCCCGCCTGCAACCCCTACCTGGCCATCGGGCTGATCCTGGCCGCCGGGCTGGACGGCATCCGGCGCAGACTGCCCCTGCCGGAGCCGGTCAACCGCAACCTGTTCCTGCACTCGGCCGCCGAAGGGCTGGAAAGCCTGCCCACCACCCTGCGGGAGGCCATCACGGTGGCGGCGTCCAGCGACTTTATCCTGCACGAGCTGCCGCTGGCGCTTTTGAACAAGTACTTCGAATACCAGACCCAGCTCTGCCTGGACTACGAGCAGGCCGCCGACAAGCAGGCCTGGGAGCGGGAGCACTGCTTCCCGGTCATCTGACCCCGCCGCCCCCCTGCCCTGCCGCTGCATCCCGCTGAAAGGAGGACGCCCGCATGCCGTTAGCGCTGATCGCATCGGCCGGCACCACGGCCAACGAGTACCTGGCCCGGCACGTGGCCGAGCTGGGCTACCCCCGGCCGGTGATCGTGGCCAGCGGCGGCGAGGCGCGCCGCCGCCTGGGCGAGAAGGACTTTGCCGTGGTGGTCATCAACACGCCGCTGCCGGACGAGTTCGGCCACGAGCTGGGCGTCTGCGCGGTGGAAAAAAGCCACGCCGGCGTGCTGCTGCTGGCCAAGGCCGGCACCGCCGAGCAGATCGCCCCCAAACTGCAGGAGCACGGCGTGCTGGTGCTGAGCAAACCGTTTTCCGGCGCGCAGTTCCGCCAGGCCGTGCAGATGGCGGCCAGCTGTTCCCGCCGGCTGGCCCTGGTGCTGGAGGAAAACGCCCGCCTGGCCGACAAGCTGGCTCAGCTGCGGCTGGTGGACCGGGCCAAGTGCCTGCTGATCGAGCGCCGCGGCATGACCGAGGCCGACGCCCACCGCCTGATCGAGAAGCAGGCCATGGACACCCGCGCCACCCGCGGCGAGGTGGCCACGGCGCTGATTGAGGAGATCGAGGAGGAATAGCCCCCTGACGCCATACCGCTTTGCATCGGGCGCTGCCGGTGCAAAGCGGTATTTTTGTAGGCAATGCCAACAGACGGCCGGCCGGGCTGTAAAATTTGCGCAGGAGTATAGAATCTGCCCGCCCTGTAGGTTTGTCAAACATTTTGTACAGCGAGAGATTCAAAGAAGGCGGCAAGTTTTTCTTTGGGGGAGAGCCAGACCAAGGGGCGCATAGGTAAGTTGTTGGAGCGATTTTGGTGTACGGCGAGCTGCGCA